>NZ_JBFRVD010000030.1:15191-172515 GCF_041474985.1 Vibrio sp. 10N.222.49.C9
CTCGCATCTCGCATCTCGCAAGCATAAAAAAACGCACAACCTAAGTCATGCGTTTTATATTTAAGCCTTTGATTTATCAATCACTTCGTTAGTGCATGACCTCTTCTTTAGCACCAACATAGATGAAATCCAATTCGTCTTTTTTCAGGGATACTTTAACCGTACCGCCATCAACCAAGCTACCGAACAGTAACTCGTTAGCAAGTGGTTTCTTAAGCTTCTCTTGAATCACACGTCCCATTGGACGAGCACCCATGGTCTTGTCATAGCCTTTATCAGCTAACCAGTGACGAGCATCCTCAGAAACCTCTAAAGACACGCCACGAGCGTCCAGTTGAACCTGAAGCTCGACAATGAACTTATCAACTACTTGGCTAATCACACTTGGGTCAAGGCTGTTGAACCAAATGATATTATCAAGACGGTTACGGAACTCAGGAGTAAATACCTTCTTGATTTCGCCCATCGCATCTGGCGCATGATCTTGTTGGATCAGGCCGATCGATTTCTTCTCGGTTTCAGCCACACCTGCGTTGGTCGTCATCACTAGAATCACATTGCGGAAGTCCGCTTTGCGACCATTGTTGTCAGTTAGCGTGCCGTTATCCATTACCTGCAGTAGCAAGTTAAAGATATCTGGGTGAGCTTTCTCGATTTCATCCAGTAACACAACAGAGTGCGGGTTCTTGATTACGGCATCCGTTAGCAAACCACCTTGGTCGTAACCAACATAACCAGGAGGCGCACCAATCAAGCGGCTCACTGAGTGTCGCTCACCGTACTCAGACATATCAAAGCGCAGAAGCTCAATACCCATCAACTTAGACAGCTGAACAGTCACCTCTGTTTTACCGACACCAGTAGGACCAGCAAACAAGAATGAACCAACAGGTTTATTGTCTGCACCCAATCCAGCACGGGTCAGCTTAATCGCTTCACTCAATACATCGATTGCAGGGTCTTGTCCGAATACCAACATTTTCATGCGCTCATCCAGTTTCTGGAGTGTATCTTTGTCTGAAGACGATACTGACTTTTCAGGAATACGCGCCATTTTCGCAACCATTGACTCAATATCAGCCACGCTTACCGTTTTCTTACGACGGCTTGCAGGTGCCAAACGACTACGAGCGCCCGCTTCATCGATTACGTCAATGGCCTTATCAGGAAGGTGGCGTTCATTAATGTATTTAGCTGACAGTTCCACAGCGGCACGCAACGCTTTGTTGGTGTAGCGCACTTCGTGGTGAGCTTCGTATTTTGGCTTCAATCCAATCAGGATCTTGGTCGTATCGTCTAGCGATGGTTCAATAATATCTATTTTCTGGAAGCGACGAGCTAAAGCACGCTCCTTCTCAAAAATACTGCTGTACTCTTGGTACGTTGTTGAACCGATGCAACGTAATTTGCCACTGCTTAGTAGTGGTTTAATTAAGTTTGCCGCATCAACCTGACCACCCGATGCAGCCCCGGCACCGATAATGGTGTGGATCTCATCGATGAACAGAATCGCGTCTTCTTCTTTCTCCAGTTGCTTAAGAATCGCTTTAAAACGTTTCTCAAAGTCACCACGATATTTGGTTCCGGCTAACAGTGAACCGATATCTAGAGAATAAATTACGCTGCTCTGAATGATTTCAGGCACTTGTCCTTCAACGATGCGCCATGCAAGACCTTCCGCGATGGCAGTTTTACCTACCCCCGCTTCACCCACTAACAGAGGGTTGTTCTTACGACGACGACACAGAACTTGGATAGTGCGTTCTAGCTCTTTGTCACGACCGATTAGTGGGTCAATATTGCCCTGCTTTGCGACTTCGTTAAGGTTAGTAGCAAAATTTTCTAAACGGTCTTCAGAGTTAGCTTCTTCAGCATTTTCTGCACCACCAAATGAATCGGATGATGAAGGACTGTCGCCTTCGTTGCTCGCTTTGGTAATACCGTGTGAGATGAAGTTAACAATATCTAAGCGACTAATGTCGTTTTTCTTAAGAAGATATGCCGCGTGAGATTCTTGCTCACTAAAAATAGCCACAAGTACGTTAGCACCTGTTACTTCGCTGCGACCTGAAGATTGAACATGAAAAACTGCGCGTTGAAGTACTCGTTGGAAGCTCAACGTAGGCTGAGTTTCGCGAGTTTCGTCGCTTTCAGGGATAAGTGGGGTCGTTTGATCGATAAAAATATCGAGCTCATTGCGAAGAGCATCGAGATCAGCCTGACAAGCTTGGAGCGCTTCCTTGGCCGCATCATTTTCTAATAATGCTAGTAGGAGGTGTTCGACAGTCATGAATTCATGTCGCTTGTCTCGCGCACGAGCAAATGCGCCATTTAAACTCGTCTCTAATTCTTTATTTAGCATAAGTACCTCCTAAGGGAACAACAGTGTTGTTCGAGCAATTTATACTTGCTCCATTGTACATAGTAGCGGATGCTCATTTTCCTTTGAGTACATCGTGACCTGCGCTACCTTTGTTTCCGCTATTTCAGCACTGTATGTGCCGCATATAGCTTTACCTTCATAATGAACCTTGAGCATCACTTCCGTTGCTTTTTCGATATCTAGTGAGAAGAATCGCTCTAGGATCTCGATTACAAAGTCCATGGGCGTGTAGTCATCGTTATTCAACACAACGTTATACATCGCCGGTGGCTTTACTTTTGTTGCTTCTTTCTCCAGTAAATCTGAGCCTGGAGATGCCCATTCAAAGTTTCTGCTCATATCGCTTTGCTAAGGGTTATTTTTCGGAAGTCGTGAGTGTTTACCTAACTCAAATTTACCACATTCACGCTTTACCGTGTACTAAGAAACTGCACCTAGAAACAGTACCAAAAAATATTCCTCTATACTGAGCCTAATCCACCATTTCCATCGCTGCAAATAAAAGATCTCGATTAACAAGATTAACATATGTGGTTGATTAAAAAGACGCCATAACTATTGATACTAACGATAATATTACCGCTAAGTTACTATTTGGTTAATAGTTTGCGGTTAATCTCGAATGTGATTTGTTATTAAAATTGATCAATTTTATACCAATTTACTATTGACTGTGCTCAATCATTAGCTACATTGGAGCTAAAAGGTTTTTTAATACACTTTTGCAACATGAATTAAAATCAGTAACACGCTTCAAAAATTAACAATAAGGAATAATTACGCAGGGTAGCGTTAATTTCCGTAAGCAATGTACGAGATTCAAGCTATTAGCTGAAATTCTTTAGCTGGTAGGAATGATATCAATCGCACTTACAACAATTGATATAACAACGTTAGTAACAAAATGCATGAGGGATGTATAGCATGGCTACAGGTACAGTAAAATGGTTTAACAATGCCAAAGGGTTTGGCTTTATTTGTCCAGAAGGTGAAGACGGCGATATTTTCGCGCACTACTCCACAATACAAATGGAAGGTTATCGAACCTTAAAGGCTGGTCAGCAGGTCGACTATGAAGTAGAAAGTGGACCTAAAGGCTCGCATGCTAGCTCCGTTGTTCCTGTAGAAGGCAGCGCCGCAAAATAGGCGAATGCAAACTCATGTTAACCTCCATCAGTCGTCATTAACGGCTGACAGGTAAACAGAATATTGAAACCGCTCATTTAATACCTGTAACACAGGATTACGTGAGCGGTTTTTTTCGTTTTGGGGGCTCTAAAGTTGCTCACTGGACAATGAGCTCGAAGAGCTACTCCCCTTAAGCTAGGTCTTAAGAAGTATTAGACAGAAAAAAGACGCTTTAACATTATCGTTAAAGCGTCTTTCGTTTTGACTTTATCTATAACTTAGCTATCAGCCTAAGCAACTCGTTAGCAAATCACGTTCATGACTGACTAACGATGAGTCCAATCACTATGCATCAATAAACGCGTTTAGCGTTGAGCTTGGGCGCATTAGTGTTGAAACCAATGCATCGTCAAGTAGGTAGTAACCACCTAAGTCGCCAGCCACACCTTGAGCGTTGTTCAGCTCTGCAACGATCGCTTCTTCACTTTCAGCCAGTTGACTTGCCACACCTGCAAACTCAGCAGCAAGATCAGCGTCAGCCGTTTGCTCAGCAAGCGCCTTAGCCCAGTATGCCGCTAGATAGTAGTGGCTACCACGGTTATCAAGCTCACCTACTCGACGTGAAGGAGACTTGTTGTTATCAAGGAACTCACCCGTCGCTTTATCAAGCGCATCAGCTAGAACTTGTGCTTTAGCGTTACCTGTTACTACGCTCAGGTGCTCTAGAGATGCCGCTAGTGCCAAGAATTCACCTAGAGAATCCCAACGCAGGTGGTTTTCTTTCTCTACTTGTTGAACATGTTTAGGAGCAGAGCCGCCAGCACCTGTTTCAAACAGACCACCACCGTTCATTAGTGGAACAATCGATAGCATCTTAGCTGATGTACCAAGCTCTAAAATCGGGAACAAGTCAGTTAGGTAATCACGTAATACGTTACCAGTAACCGAAATAGTATCTAGGCCTTCTTTGATACGAACCAGTGAGTATTGAGTCGCTTCAAGTGGAGCAAGGATCTTAATTTCAAGACCATCGGTATCGTATTCAGGAAGGTATGCTTCAACTTTCTTGATAAGCTGAGCATCATGTGCGCGTGACGCATCTAGCCAAAATACCGCTGGAACACCCGATGCACGAGCACGCGTTACCGCAAGCTTAACCCAGTCTTGGATTGGTGCATCTTTAACCTGACACATACGGAAGATATCGCCTTCCTCTACGTCTTGCTCAAGAAGCACAGCGCCTGAAGCGTCAACAACTTGAACCTGACCAGCAGCTTCAAGGATGAAAGTCTTATCATGAGAACCGTACTCTTCCGCTTTTTGAGCCATCAAGCCAACGTTTGGTACGCTACCCATCGTTGTTGGATCGAACGCGCCGTTCTCTTTACAGAAATCAATAACCGCTTGGTAAATGCTCGCGTAGCTACGATCTGGGATCATTGCTTTGGTATCTTTTTGCTTACCTTCTGGATCCCACATTTGACCAGAAGAACGCAGCATTGCAGGCATAGATGCATCCACAATGATATCGCTTGGTACGTGTAGGTTAGTAATGCCACGGTCCGAATCAACCATCGCTAGTGGTGGCTGAGTCTCGTATACCGCTTGCAGGTCAGCTTCGATTGCTTCTTTCTGCTCTTGAGGAAGCGCATCAATCTTCGCGTAGACATCACCGATGCCGTTATTTACATCAACGCCTAGCTCTTCAAACAGCTGACCGTGTTTAGCAAATACGTCTTTGTAGTAAACCTTAACCGCGTGACCGAAGATCACTGGGTCAGATACTTTCATCATCGTCGCTTTCAAGTGAAGAGAAAGCAGTACACCTTGCTCTTTAGCCGATGCGATTTCTTTTTCGAAGAATGCAACCAAAGCGGCCTTATTCATCACTGACGCATCAATGATCTCTTTATCTTGCAGTGCAAAAGCTGGCTTCAATGTTTTCTTCGCACCATCTTTGCCAACGAATTCAATGCTAACTTCTGTAGCACCTTCAATGGTTACTGACTTTTCGCTACCGAAGAAGTCTTTGTCGTCCATACTTGAAACGTGCGACTTAGAATCTGCAGACCAAGCACCCATTGAGTGTGGGTTCTTCTTCGCGTAGTTTTTAACAGAAAGTGGAGCGCGGCGATCCGAGTTACCTTCACGCAATACTGGATTTACTGCACTGCCTTTGATTTTGTCGTAAGTCGCTTTTACTGCTTTCTCTTCGTCAGTGTTTGCTTCTTCTGGGTAATTAGGAAGTGCGTAACCTTTTGACTGTAGCTCTTTGATTGTTGCTTGAAGCTGAGGTACAGATGCAGAGATGTTTGGAAGCTTGATAATGTTTGCTTCTGGTGTCTTAGCCAATTCACCTAGTTCTGCTAATGCATCACCAATACGTTGCTCTTCGTTCAAATAGTCAGGGAAGTTGGCAATAATACGCCCTGCAAGTGAAATGTCGCGAGTATCAACGTTAATACCAGAAGAAGCTGTAAAAGATTGAATGATAGGCAGCAGAGAGTATGTTGCTAGCGCCGGAGCTTCGTCTGTAATGGTATAGATGATCGTTGGTTTTTCAGTAGGCATGAAATTTCCCTATAGTTCTTACAAGCTCATTTAAAGTAGTGAGCGTGTTATAAATTGACCAGTAAGCCACTCTAAGAGTGAAAACTGCTTACTCGATAGTCGTACTCTATCTTATTTTTCATACAATCTTGATGACAGCATGAACCAAATCCGTGAGTGCGTTGTTATAATAAAACACGAAGGTATAATTAAACAAATCAGGCTTAAGAGTCCATCAACTTGTTCTATTTTGTGTCTTTTAGGCGCGCAAATGATAGCTCAATTCCGTTTCAGTGAAAACTTTTCAGCACACTTCGTTTACATTTTTGCAAGGTAGTTAACATGTCTACTCGCTCACGCAGCGCATCTCGTTCAGACAAACCGGCTCGTTCTGGTGCAACATTAAAACAAAGCGGTAATAGACAAAGCCGAAGCAGTGATAAGAATAACACTGGCAATTCGCACAACAAATCTCACTCAAGCAAGCACCGATATAAAGGCAAGCCTACCAATGCAAAACCTAAGGTTGCGCTCGAAGATCGCAAAGTAATTCTGTTCAACAAGCCTTTCGATACTCTAAGCCAATTTACAGATGGCGAAGGGAGAAAAACGCTAGCGGACTTTATTCCAGTGAAAGACGTTTATGCTGCAGGTCGCCTTGACCGCGACAGCGAAGGGTTAATGGTCTTGACCAACGATGGTATTTTTCAAGCTAAGCTAACTCAACCAAACTCAAAATCCCCAAAGACTTACTGGGTACAGGTTGAAGGCGCACCTTCTGAGGAAGATTTAGATAAATTGAGAAAAGGTGTCGAACTAAAAGACGGCATGACACTGCCCGCTCAGGTTGAGGTGATGTCTGAACCTGTTGTGTGGGATAGAACCCCTCCAGTACGCTTCAGAGCCGCGATACCGACAACATGGTTGGCTATTACAATCATTGAAGGACGTAACCGTCAGGTAAGACGAATGACAGCCAATATCGGCTTCCCTACCCTGCGTCTTATCCGTTACTCAATGGGTAATATGAATGTGGGGCAGCTGCAGCCTGGTGAGTGGAAAGAGATTTAACTCATAGCAATATATTAAAGCGAGATTTACGTCTCGCTTTTTTGTACGTGAAGATTGATTACTTTTGGTCAATTAACCATTTTTGGAATGCTTTACGCTCTTCTTCATTTGCTCTTGAATACCATAGCTTAAGTTGAAGCGTATTTTCAGACTCTTGCACAGTACTGTCGCCAGCTACCGTTGCTCCAGTTTGTACCGCCGCTAGCTCTTCTTTCAACGAACGAATCTTGCCTGAATCAAAAACTAAGCCTCTTTCTTGGTTGTAGTCTTTAACCAACTGAGGGATATCGCTGTAAGGCAGTGCACCTTGAGATGGAGGCAAAACTTCTTGCACGACTTCTGCATCATCACCGTTTACAGAGATACTGAATATAGGAAGTTCTCTGTCTACATTTTTTTCGATTTTAGCGTACTTTCTACTTAGAAGATCAATATCAACATCAGCATTTTCGGGAACATTAACTACCATAATGTAAGGAACTGTACTGATAAACTCGCGTTTGCCTTTATCGCTCAAATACCCTGTGTAATCTAAAACGAGTTGGTTTTCACCTGAGGTGAATACAGCGTCTTCCACACTTTCAACAACCTCACCGTTCAAAGTATTTAGCGAAATACCAGAAGCCAAATCAAGAGCAGCCGTTGCGTATGGTGCAGAGAATAGACAGACAAAACTCAAATACCACTTGTTCATGTACGATTCCTTAATCAATAAATGTAAAAAAGCCAGCTAATAGCTGGCTTTTGTATAGCATAGTTAACTACAGATTAGAATGTGTAGTAAACACCAGCGATAACGCCGTCAGCATCTAGAGTTTGTGATGCGTATTCGAAATCAGCAGTTTGGTATTCAGCTAGGAATAGGATGTTGTCACGGAATGCGTAATCAACACCAACAACTAGGTTAGTAGAGTCGATATCAGAGATCTTAGAAGTACCCGCTGCTGTAGCGATTTCGTCAGTTGTTGCTACAGAGTATGTAGCGTATAGACGAACAGCGTCGATTTGGTAAGCAGCTGCGATACCCATAGTTTCACCGTTGCCGTAAGAATCAGCAGCGATGTCAGATAGGTCCCAGTAACCGTAACCTTGGTTGCCTTCAAACTGTGCGTAAGTAAGCGCTAAGTAAAAACCACCAAATTCAGCAGAAGCAGAAACACCAGCAAGAGAGTAATCTACGTCTTTAGCAGCGTCACCAGTGATGTAAGAAGCACCGATAGAGAAGTTGCTGAATGCGTAATCTGCAGAGATACCGTAAGTGTTGTCAACGTCTTCAGTAGAATCAGTGTTAACGTCAGCTACGATTGTGAAACCTTCAACGAATTGACCTTTGAATACAGCGCCGTGGCCAGAAGACTCGCGGTGGTGACCACCAGTAGAGCCCATGTAGTTACCTTCGTTTGTGATATCATCTTTCTGGATAGCGTCAGCAGATTCTGCTAGGTCGCCAGTTTCACCGAAAGCCATACCCCAAGTGTCAGTTTTAAAACCAGCTAGAACGTCATCGAACTTAGCGTTGCTGCCGTCAGTTTCGATTTCGAAAGATGCGAATGCTGTGAACTGGTCGTTAAGCTTCTGCTCAGCGTCTAGTTGAATTTTAGCCCAAGTAGAAACGTCAGCTTCGTTTTTAGTTGTTTCAGTTAGGTTTTTGTCTACTTCAGATTGAGATAGGTAGATATCTACCTCGCCTTTTAGGCCAACTTTAGTATCGTCGTTAGAGTAAATTTCTGCTGCGTTTACAGAAGTTGCTGTAGCTGCGATAGCTAGCGCTAATAGAGTCTTTTTCATAATAAATCCACTGCCTTTTCTAAGAATGGGAGATCCTTGCCCGGTTCCCTTTTATTTTTATGACTGGTCATTACCACTCTTTGTTGGTTAATCACCGTCACTAAATTTCGAGGTCTAGATTGCAAAAGATTATCCTGCGTGTCAAATAAACTAAAAACAAACCTAAAAAAAACACAAAGCAATCAAAATCAACTACTTACATTTTTTTTCATAGTTTTACGAGCAGCTTATCCTTAGTTTTACCAGGAAATATAATAATCCAAAAAAAGAACAAAACAGCATTTAACACCACAAACAACTTGTAAAAACGCCACATCTCAGGATTTAACACCTACAAGCAAGTCTTTTTTAATATTTATATTTCGCAACATAAATAAAATAGTTAAGTTCCTGATGGTTCAGTTTTTTTTTGTGAACAAGATCTACCTTTGATTCAAAAGCAAGCTATTTCACCGTAAATGTACCGACTAGTGATATGTGCTACTATCCTCGCTCCGTTACGTAGGTCACAGTATGCTAACTACTAAAATTCAAAAATCTATTCGCACCAGTTATCAAAACCTCCAAGATAAGTTGGACAACTTTGTACCTCGACGTGCTCAAAATTACCTTGTTGCAGAAATAGCGAAGACACTTTGTGGTCAATACCACAAAAGTAATCGCATGATTGTTGCAGAAGCGGGAACCGGGATCGGGAAATCACTGGCTTATTTAATGGCAACTATTCCTGTCGCTGTGCTCAATAACCGAAAAATAGTCATATCAACGGCGACGGTTGCGCTACAAGAACAGCTCGTCAATAAAGATCTCCCTCTATATAGAAGACTGACTGATCGAGAGTTTTCTTTCATATTAGCGAAGGGCAGACAGCGTTATTGTTGTTCCGAAAAGCTAGCCGCTGCCTGCGGGGTTGATGGCGGACAAATGGCCATGTTCGAATCTAAGCCAAAGAAGAAGGATATCGACCAACTTCAAACCATGTATCGTAGCCTAACCCAAGGTAAATGGGATGGTGACCGTGATTCGTGGCCAAAACCCATCGACAACATGATTTGGCAGATGATTGTCAGCGATAAGCATAGTTGTAACAACAGTATGCCTACGCATAGAGACTGCCCTTTCCAGAAAGCTCGCTCAGAGCTAGATAAAGCAGACGTGATTATCGCCAATCACAGTTTAGTGATGGCTGATGCAGACTTAGGCGGCGGCGTGATACTGCCTGAACCAGAAAATAGCATCTATATATTCGATGAAGCTCACCATTTACCGCATGTAGCCAGAGATCACTCTTCTGCGGCTGCGAGCTTAAAAGGCGCAGCATCGTGGTTGGAGCGTTTGAATCAATCAATCACTAAGCTTTCAGGCCTCGCTGACGAGAAACGTGTCCATCGATTTCGAAATGAGCTGCAAGACTCAGTGCAACAGCTGATCCCTACCCTGACTCAAATGAGTAAACAGTTTGACGCTAACCACTTTGAAGACGGCTTGTATCGCTTCGAACATGGCGACTTACCTGAGTGGCTAGAGAATGAATCTAAAGATCTCAAGCAGCTCACACAAAAGGCGAGCCAAGCCGTTGCGAAGATTGCAGACCTAATTGCAGAACGAGTTAAAGACGGCGAGCTTTCAGCAAAACTTGCAGAGCCGGCACTCGCAGAAATTGGCTTCTATATACAAAGAACAGAGAACCTTGCTCAAGTTTGGCGCTTAATGGCTGAACCGAAGAGAGAAAAAGGCGCTCCTTTAGCTCGTTGGCTCGAACTGAATAAAGAAAGCGAAGGCGATTTCGTTGTGAATGTTTCGCCACTAGAGGTGGGTTGGCAACTGGACCAGCAAATCTGGAGCCGTTGTGTTGGTGCGGTATTAGTATCTGCGACCATGAGAGCGCTCAACTCTTTTAGCTTTTTCTGTCATCAAGCAGGTATCAGCCAAAAAGCAGAAGATGGCGTACAGTTTTTGGCTTTGGCATCACCGTTTGATTACCAGAATCAAGCTGAGCTGATCGTTCCGGCAATGAAGTACGAACCACAAGCATCTCAGTTTACCGAATATCTTATTGAAATTTTGCCTAAGGTAATAGAAGACAAAAAAGCCAATCTCGTTCTATTCTCTTCTTACTGGCAAATGAACAAAGTTGCAGAGGCTTTAACAACAGATTTCGTTAAAAAGTCGTGGGCATTGCAGGTTCAAGGCGATACTTCACGAACTGAAATTCTAAAAAAACATAAAAAGCTAATAGACCAAGGTAAAACCAGCGTTCTTTTTGGAACTGGCAGCTTTTCTGAAGGTCTTGATCTACCGGGTGAGCTTCTTGAAAACCTCGTTATTACCAAGATTCCTTTTGGTGTTCCTACCTCTCCCGTAGAGCAAGCACATTCAGAATATATTGAATCACGCGGTGGTAACCCTTTTATGCAGATTACTGTTCCAGATGCGAGTAAAAAGCTTATTCAATCTGTGGGTAGACTACTGCGTAAGGAAAGAGATTCTGGTAAAGTCACGATCCTTGATAGACGCATAGTAACGAAGCGATACGGAAAGTCCCTACTCGATTCACTACCGCCTTTTAAAAGAACAATAAAATACTAATATCCCCTGCCCTTGAGGTAGTTATGGGCCTTCATCGCTAGGCCCTTGCATTCACAACCCAACATGACTAATCCATAGATTTTTCATGTGGCTGCCCTATCAGCCGATAACGAGAACACTAGCTATTTATGGAAATGATTGAGCCAACCATGTTGGTCATACTTGCTCTGGTTGCATTTGCAGCAGGCTTTATTGATGCTGTCGCAGGTGGCGGAGGGATGTTAACCGTTCCAGCTTTACTGTCACTTGGTTTACCGCCACACATCGCATTGGGTACTAACAAGCTTGCAGCAACCTTCGCTTCATCTACAGCTGCATTCACTTACTACCGTAAAAAGCTGTTCAAGCCTGAGTGTTGGGTCAATGCATTCATATCTACTTTAATAGGTGCGACCATCGGCACACTCACTGTTGATGCCATTAGCACCGAGTGGTTAGAGAAGGTATTGCCGTTAGTCATTCTTGCCGCAGCGGTCTATACCATTTTTCATAAGACTCCAGATGTGAGCCATAATGTGTCTCCTAAGCCATGCCCTGTGCTTAAGAGAAAACAAAAGTACCAAGGATTCATTCTTGGCTTTTATGATGGGGTTGCTGGCCCAGGAACTGGCGCGTTTTGGACGGTAAGCTCTATGGCGCTTTATCGCTTAAACATCTTACTTGCCTCTGGTCTATCCAAAGCCATGAACTTTACCAGTAACTTTACCTCTTTGGTGACCTTCGCGATTCTTGGTCATATTGATTGGGTTCTAGGTTTAACCATGGGCCTTTGTTTGATGGCCGGTGCATTTGTTGGCGCTCACTCTGCTATTCGGTTCGGTGCTACATTTATAAGACCTGTGTTTGTTACAGTTGTAAGCGTACTTGCAATTAAACTGGCATACGAAGCTTGGTTTGTGAACTTATAGGCAGTAGCCAACGGGAAGTGAAATGAATCAATTTTCAAAGCTAAAAAGTGTTATTGATACCTTGATTGGCCATTGCTCGCAGGTTGACAAATCTCGAGGGGCTTATCATCAAGCCTTGTTTGACCGAGCCTTATTTAAATGCGGCGCCTCTGTTTTGCTTCCCTATGCACTTGAAACTCAGGCAACGTACCGCACCATTGTACGTGAACAAACCTCAAATCAACTGACCGCGTCCAGAGCCAACTACCTGACAGAAAAGCTGACCAATCAGATTGCAGCAATCCAAAGAGAGTTAGCCAACCACGATTTACGCTTGGACCGAAAAAGCAAGTCAGGGAAAACCCTGAACGACCTATACAACGAACTCGCCCAGCACCAAGACTGGCAAAAGCGATTGGTCGATTTAGTACGAGTACGAAAGTTAGCGTTTGATTCTGCGCCTCGCCACAGTAAGAAAAAAGCGGAAGAGGCTTGGCAGTTAGCAAAAGAGCGATTAGAACGCTGTGAAGACTCAATGAAAAATATTGAGAGACTGATTAACTTAGAGAACCCTAAGCGAAATGAACACTGATAACACACCATCACCACTGGATAACGCACCAGAAGAAGTTAAGTTAGCTGTCGACCTGATCTATCTGCTCGAAAGCAACGAAATCGATCCAAAAGTCGCGTTAGAAGCAATCAAAATTGTCCAGCAAGATTTACAAGCCAAACTAGCATCTAGCATCTAGCATCTAGCATCTAGCATCTAGCATAAAAATATACAGGATTCACATGTACCAACTCAGCTTTTCTATGCCCGAGTTTCTTGAAAACTACTGGCATAAAAAACCAACCATCTTAAAGGGTGGCTTCCAAAACTTCGTCGACCCAATTTCGCCGGAAGAACTTGCTGGTTTATCGATGGAAGAAGAAGTGGATTCTCGCTTTGTCTCTAACCTCGACAATCAGTGGACTGCAGAACACGGCCCATTCTCTGAAGAAAAGTTTGGCGAATTAACCGAAACTCATTGGCAACTGATCGTTCAAGCAGCGAACCACTGGCACCAAGGCGCAAATCAGCTGACTGAGGCGTTCCAAGCGTTACCAAACTGGTTATTCGACGATCTCATGATCTGCTACTCAGCACCTGAAGGCGGCGTAGGCCCACATATTGATCAATACGATGTCTTCATCATTCAAGGTCAAGGCAAACGTCAATGGAAGGTTGGCGCTAAAGATGTTGGCCAATACAAAGAGACTGTTCAAGCGTCTGCACTTCGTCAAATTGAAGGTTTTGACCCAATCATTGATGAAACTTTAGAGCCGGGCGATATCCTTTATATCCCACCAGGTTTCCCACATGAAGGGAGCACGTTAGAGCCGTCAATGAGCTACTCTATTGGCTACCGCTCGCCTAAAGAACAAGAACTGATCAGCAACTTTGCCGATTTTGTGCTTGCTCATGATATGGGTGACGTACACCTGCACGATCCAGAATTCAAAATGCAAGAAGGCTACGGAAAAATTCGTTCATCGGATTTAAGCAATCTCACAGACATGTTGAAATCTGCACTAGAGCAACCTGAAACCATCAGTGAATTCATGGGTTGTCTGCTAAGCCAATCACGCCACCAGCTTGATATCGTTGCTCCAGAGCCACTATGGACTCAAGAAGAGATCGCTCAACACTTAGAGTCTGAAGGTGAGATTCACCGAGTATCAGGCTTAAAGGCGCTCTACCACGAAAATGAAAGCAACACTGCTTACATCAATGGCGAAGTGGTTAAGGTTGATGAAGCGGATTCTTCGTTACTCAACATACTTTGCGATGAGACCATGATTACCTCGGCTACTGCCCTATCTCCTTCGGGCATAACTGTCGTGACTGAATTGGTCAACAAAGGCTACTGGTTTATCGAAGAGTAAGCAGCGTCAACCGCTGGTTATTGCATAGCCTCTAAATAAACAATTAAAAAAGGGACAAATGAAATCTTCATTTGTCCCTTTTTCTATTCAAGAACTGGTTAAGGCTTAATGCTTATACCTTGAACTGATTGACCAACTTCTGTTGTTGTTGAGACAGTTGGTCAATTTCATTGCCGACTTGCTCAGAAGCCGCGGCTTGCTCCAAGATCTTCGCACTCAAATCGCGAATATTAACCACGCTTTGATTTACTTCACCGGAAACCGATTGTTGCTCTTCGGCTGCTCGAACGATCTGACTGTTCATATCACTGATCGCCTCAATAGAAGTAAAGATCGACCCCAGATCTTCAACTGCTTTCTGAACGTGTAGTGCTGTATCGTTAGCTAGGATATTGCCTTCTTGTATTGCTTCAACGACATCTTGAGTTCCAGCATGAACCTTGTCGATCACCGCTCTGATCTCACCAACCGATGACTGGGTGCGACTTGCGAGGTTTCTTACCTCATCCGCAACAACAGCAAAACCTCGACCTTGTTCGCCAGCACGAGCCGCTTCAATCGCCGCGTTCAATGCCAGTAAGTTAGTTTGCTCAGAGATCCCTTCAATCACACTTAAGATCTCGGTGATGTTTCCGTTATTTTTTGCCAATTCTTCAACAATAGGAACAGCACTCGACATACGCTCCACCAGCTTTCTCATTTCACCTGCTGAAAGTTCGATGACTTGTTGCCCTTGTTGAGCAGAACGATTCGCTTCGCACGCTGCATCAACGGCCACTTCTGCATTTTGTACCACTAAGCCCGCAGTTTGAGTCATCTCTTCGGCCGCTGTCGCGACTAGATCCACTTCTTTAAATTGAGACTCGCTGCTTTCACGAGTACTTGATGCTGATGCTTTCGCTTGGCTGGTAGTATTTGCCACTTGTTCTGTGGTGTGAATGACTTCTTTGATTGTGTGTTGCAGCTTATCTAGGAACAGGTTAAATCCTTTTGACAACTGACCGATTTCATCTTGAGACTTCACTTCCAAGCGCTGCGTCAAATCACCTTCACCTGAAGCGATGTCATTCAACCTTTCCACAACCTGACGAATCGGCTTCACAATAGACAACGAGGCAAACGCGATAATGGCTAAGCCAAAGATAATAAACACTGTACCGGCGATCACTTCTGTTTTGATGCCTTCACTTAGCTTAGTGCTAATGATGGAATCCAATTTATTTGCGTCAGCGACGACACTGTCTCTTGGGATCTCAAACAACACCCCCCAAGTTTGGTTAGCTGCAACAACAGGTGCAAAGGCAAGTAACCACTCACCGTTCTCGCTCCATTGCGTTGTCACTTCACCACCAAAGATAAAGTCGGTCATTAAATCACTGTTTGTATTGCCACTTTGGAAAGTTGAACCGACTGCAATGCTTGAATCATCAGAAGCGATGACCGAACCATCTAGACTAACCACGTAAGCTTTACCCGCACCGTTAAACAAGCTCTGGTCAGATTGCGTAATCACACTGGTTAAACCATCGAGTCTTAGATCAATACCAAGAAAACCAATAGCAACGTCGTCAACCAAAATAGGGACTGAAATAGAGGACGTAAGTAGTGCTACACCACCGCTGTTCACGACTCTCGGCGTACTAATACACGTTTGCCCTGAAGACAAAGGACAGTAAAAACGTTCGCTATTGCTGTCATCATTCAAGATAGATTCTGAAAGAACGTTCGCTAGAACATTTTCACCGTTATCTGCCACCTTCCAGTAAGGAGCAAAACGACCTTTTTCGTTAGAACCAACATAATCAGCATCGACATAATTCGCATCTTCACTATCGAGCAAGTCAGGCTTGAAAACTAGATACGCTCCTTGAATAGAGTCGAAGTTTAAAACCGAGCGACGAACCATTTCATCCAAGGCGGTACGAAGCTCTTCACTTGGTGTAAAGTTTTCGTCTGCATTGTTTTTTAGAAACTGAGCACTGGCCGCAAGCATCTCTGCGCGGTAAATAGCTTCGTCTACATAACGTTGAGTTTCTTGAGCGTTTAGCTGAGAAACAGACGCCAGCAACTGCTGAGTTTTATTGATAACTGATTCTGAACTTTGAGATTTGATGACTTGTTGATTGCTCGTTGCGTTGTAGATCGAGAAACCAATAAGAGACAGTGACGTAATGATTAAACAACAACCTGCTAAGAGGGTTATTTTCCACTGTACCGATAGAGAGCGCATTTAATATCCTTATTTAAGCCAAAAGACTTCCATAACCATAACTATCACATCGACAACGAATTGCTGTACACAATGTAAATGAGTTAGACGAATAGCTTAGCGGATAATTACAGCACAAATTGCTTACATATAAAACGAAAGTTTATACAAATGTTAATAGAGTGTGTTTTCTTCCTTTTTCTGTGATTTAAAATGATGTACTCATATAATCATTAGCTGTGTTGCTTAGGTTTTAGCGTTTTGGACATAGCCAAAACATCGATATTTAAAGGAAGCCTACTCCACCCTCTCCCTCTTTAAAATGTAGCGATTTCGGATTAGTTTTTATAATCCAAGTTATAGATTTTTATCTTGCTCAACTTCACACTTTTTGATTGCTAAGCCCGCAATCAAGCTCTAATATCTCGCGCCTAGATTCCCTGATCACTTTATTCATTTGGCTCTCCTTTAATGGAGCGCTAAGGCTTTTTACGTCTTAATTTTTGGAGAGATACGCAAATGTCCGCCTCGTTTCCATTAGCGAAACTTACCTTTTTAATCGCTATTCTCACTGCCGTAGGTCAAATGACTCAAACGATGTACGTGCCTTCTATCGGTCATATGGCAGGTGAGTTCTTAGTTTCGGCATCTTCACTGCAAGCGGTGATGGCGTGTTACTTGATCCCTTATGGTCTGTCGCAATTTGTCTACGGCCCACTTTCTGATCGCCTAGGTCGTAAACCGATCATCGTGATTGGTTTGATCATCTACATCATCGGTACTTTGGTAGCATTGTTCGCTCACGAATATGAATGGTTCTTAGCAGGTAGCTTTATCCAAGGTCTAGGCATCGGTTGTGGCGGTGCGATGTCTCGTACATTGACTCGCGACTGTTTTGAAGGCGCAGAACTGCACCGTGCAAACAGCTTGATTAGCATGTGTGTGATTTTCTCACCATTGATGGCACCTGTATTAGGTGGTTACCTAACCGAAGCTTTCGGCTGGCGTTCTAGCTACTTGTTCCTTGCGCTGTTCGGCATTGCTGTTGTGATCACTATGATGACGAGCATGATGGAAACACTGCCGAAAGAACGACGCAAGCATGAATCGGTTGCCAACAGCTACAAATTTGTTCTGTCTGACAAACGTTTCCAAGGTTTCTTATTAGTATTAGTCGCAACCTTTGCTGGTGTAGCCGTATTTGAAGCAGCTGCAGGTGTGTTGCTTGGTGGCGTACTTGGCTTACCGGCAACCACAGTAAGCTTGCTGTTTGTCTTGCCTATTCCAGGTTACTTAGTCGGTGCAGGCTTATCTAGTTACATCGCACAACGTCGCTCTGAGCGCCGCGCACTGAATGTTGGTCTAGTAGCTATATTGGTGGGCTCAACAGTGGTATTGATACCGGGTCTGTTTGGTCAAACAACAGCATTAACTTTGATTGGCGGTGCCACAATTTACTTCTTGGGCGCTGGCATATTATTCCCAGCAGCAACAACAGGGGCACTTTCGCCATTCCCGTACCACGCTGGTACTGGAGGTGCGATTTTAGGTGGTATGCAAAATCTAGGTGCTGGCATCGCAACACTATTGGCATCGTTCTTCCCAGCTCAAGACCAACTGCCACTCGGTTGCTTGATGATTGCAATGTCATTCATCGCTATGCTTGGTTTACGTTGGGTTAATCGTAAACCTGACCACTCAAATGAAATGCCATTGGCTATTTAACGTAAAGCTCGAATCCTGCCCAAACAAAGGAAAGGGACGTACTGAAAAGTGTGTCCCTTTTTGTTGCACATTTATTCCTTCCACTCTCACGTATCAGTAATTTCATTTAACATTACTTTGATTTTTTGAAAACAATAACAGACACTTACGATGAAGGTGCATATCCAGAATCCAATTATAAATAATATCACTGGAAGATACCCAACCAACAAAGGATGCTGGCATCAAAAAGAGTAAGGTGCACACTAGGGATATATAGATGCGTATCGCTTTAACCACATTAGTCGTATCAATAGCGCTTGTCGCCGGATGCAGCAATCAAGGAATATCAACCATGAACCACTACTCTCAATCACAGCTCGTCGCTCAGCAAACCCAAGCACCCGTTGCTAAGAAAGTCCCTCACGCAATGACGATTCATGGTGACTCCCGAATCGATGATTACTACTGGATGCGCGATGATGCACGCCAAGATCTAGAGATTTTGCAACAGCTTGAGCAAGAGAATCAGTACGCAGATACAGTGTTAAAACATACAGAAGCAGCACAAAAACAATTATTTCAAGAGATCAAAGGCCGAATCGCAAAAGACGACAATTCGGTACCGGTTCGCAAAGGCAGTTACTACTACTCGAATAAGGTCACAGGCGACAACGAATACCCAGTTCACCTGCGTGAAAAAAACTTTTTAGGCACAGACAAGCAAGTCATCTTAGATGTTAACGAGCTAGCAAAAGAGCATGAATTCTTCAGTATTGGTGGCTTAACGATCAGCCCAGACGAAAACTTGTTGGCCTATGGCGAAGATACGCTGAGCCGACGAATTTACACCATCAAGATCAAAGACCTCACAACAGGTGAATACCTAAAAGATGAAATTGAAGGCGCTTCAAGTGCTATCGCGTGGCAAAACGACAACCAAGCCTTCTACTACATCAAAAAAGATCCACAAACATTGCTAGGTTATCAAGTTTACCGCCACGTTTTAGGCAGCGCTCAAGCAAGCGATCAGTTAATCTACGAAGAGACCGATAGTGCTTACTACACCTCTTTGAGTAAAAGCAAAGATGGTGAACAGGTCTACATTTGGCATTCGAGCACAGAAACCAGCGGTGTCTCAGTCATCGATGCCAACAACCCAAAGGCTACAGCTGAGGCTTTCTACCCAAAAGAGACCGGCATAGAGTACAGCATCGCTAAGCTAGGTGATTGGTATTACATCTACACCAACTACCAAGCGGTCAATTTCCGTTTAATGAAAGTCACAGCTGAAGAGATGCATGATCGCTCAAAATGGGTCGATGTCATCCCAGCAGACGATAATACTCAGCTTGTAGATTTCGAGTTGTTTGATGACCATCTTGTCTACGAGCAACGCGCGGATGGCTTGTCTACAGTGAAAGTTCGCCAACTCTCAACAGGCCACGAGTTTCCACTTGAATTTAACGACACCGCATTTGCCGCTTACCTAACGAGTAACTATGAATTAGATAACGCAAAAGTTCGTATCTATTACAGCAGCTTAACCACGCCAGGTACTTACTATGATTTCGACCTAAGTACAGGTGAATCCGAGCTCATGAAGCAAACACCCGTATTAGGTGATTTCGAAGCGGATAACTACCAATCAGAGCGAATCATGATTACGGCTCGCGATGGTAAGCAAGTTCCTGTCTCTTTGGTTTATCGTAAAGACTTATTTAAGAAAGACGGCACTAACCCAATCTACCAATACGGCTATGGGTCTTACGGCTCTACGATTGAACCTACCTTCAGCTCAACTCGCCTAAGCCTACTGGATAGAGGTTTTGTTTATGCCATCGCACATGTCCGCGGTTCAGAAATGCTTGGTCGCCCTTGGTATGAAGATGGCAAAAAACTGACCAAACAAAACACGTTCAACGACTTTATTGATGTAACCAAAGAGCTTGTTGAAGAAGGCTACGGCGCGAAAGATAAAGTGTTCGCCGTTGGGGGGTCTGCTGGCGGTCTATTGATAGGAGCAATCATCAACCAAGCACCAGAACTGTACCGTGGTATTGGTGCACATGTTCCGTTTGTAGACATTGTGACAACCATGCTCGATGAATCGATCCCTCTAACCACCAATGAGTATGACGAATGGGGTAACCCGAACGATAAAGCCTACTACGATTACATGCTGGGGTACTCACCGTACGACAACATTAAGGTACAAAACTACCCGAACATGTTGGTAACGACAGGCCTGCATGACTCACAGGTGCAGTACTTTGAGCCAATGAAATGGGTTGCGAAGCTGCGTGAAATGAAAACAGACAACAACGTATTGCTGTTCAAAACCGATATGGAAGCCGGTCACGGTGGCGCTTCTGGCCGATTTAAACGATTAAAAGAAGACGCACTTGAATACGCGTTCTTTTTGGATTTACTTAAGACTCAATAGATTCTACGTAACTGTAAGTATTCACATCATTTAATGTCGCCATTTTGTCTCTACAAAGTGGCGACAGAAATTATTAAGCATGGTTAAATACGATGAACCATGAAATCCACCAAATCAAAAACCTTTAAAAACAAGCAGTGACAAAGGTTTACGAGAGGTATAAAAACAAATGAAAGTAATTAGCTTCAACATCAACGGTCTTAGAGCCCGCCTTCACCAACTGCAAGCTATTATCGACAAACACCAACCCGACGTGATTGGTCTGCAAGAGATAAAAGTGCACGATGAAGCCTTCCCAATTGCTGATGTTGAAGCAATGGGCTATAAGGTTTACTTCCACGGTCAAAAAGCCCACTACGGTGTGGCAATGTTGTGTAAGCAAGAGCCTATTTCTGTGCAGAAGGGTTTCCCAACAGATAATGAAGACCATCAAAAACGCATGATCATGGCGACGTTTGAAGATGAAAATGGTGAAAAGGTTACCGTGCTAAATGGCTACTTCCCTCAAGGGGATAACATCAAGCATGAAACAAAATACCCGTACAAACGCCAGTTCTATAAAGACTTAATGACTTACTTAAACGATTATCACAACAAAGATGAGCAAGTGATTGTGATGGGCGACATTAATATCAGCCCTATCGACGCAGACATCGGCATTGGTGAACCTAATGCGAAACGTTGGTTAAAAACTGGTAAATGTTCTTTCCAACCAGAAGAGCGCGAATGGTTGAAAACATTGATGGACTGGGGCTTTGTAGACAGCTTCCGCTTGCTGCACCCTGAAGTGAATGATCAATACTCGTGGTTTGATTACCGCTCAAAAGGCTTCGTAGACAACCGCGGCCTGCGTATTGATGTAGTCCTAGCGACTCAAAAGCTTGCTGATAAGTGTACTGAAGCTGGCATCGATTACGAGCTACGCGGCATTGAAAAACCGTCAGATCACGCTCCGATTTGGTCGACGTTTAAGTAAACAACAAAGTCTGAAAATAAGAACGGCGCTCAATGAGCGCCGTTTTGTTAACTGTGTGAATACCGTGCAATTAGCTAAGAGGTCTTAGATAAGCAAGGAAACGCTTCTCTGCGAATTTGAAAATCGCGATGATGATGAACGTTAGTGCCATGTAGAACAGACCTGCCGTTAGGAAAGACTCGAATGGGGCATAGTAACGTGAGTTAACCAAACGTGCTGCACCGGTTAAGTCCATAATGGTTACGATACCCGCTACCGCAGAGCCGTGAAGCATGAAGATGACTTCGTTACTGTAAGCCGGCAATGCGCGACGCAGAGCACTTGGTAAAATGATACGACGGTAAGTCTTCGGTGTACTCATGCCGTAAGCTTTTGCTGCTTCGACTTCACCTTTAGGTAAGCCGTTAATCGCACCACGAATGATCTCTGCGGTATAAGCTGACGTGTTAAGAATGAATGCCACCAAAGCACAGAACCATGCGTTTTCCCATAATGTGTCTTTCACTGGGAAGAATTGGTCCATACCGTAGTAAATCAGGTACAGCTGAACCAGTAATGGCGTACCACGGAAGAAATAGATGAATGACCAAGCCGGAGCATTAATCAGCATATTTGGACTGTTACGAGCGATAGCTAGTGGTATGGCGACGAATAAGCCAATGATCAAAGCAACGCAAACCATCCAAGCCGTTGTCCATAAACCACCAAGGTAAATCGGCAGGCTTTCAATTATCAATGAAAAGTCCATAACTACCTCGCGTGGATACTGAATTTACGTTCAACCAGCTTAAGTAAGCCCGTTGAAACACTGGTGAAGAATAAGAAGATAATCGCCACAGTCATGTAGAAAGTGAATGGCATTTTGGTTGAACCCGCCGCCAGTGCACTAACACGTACCATGTCTTCTAGGCCAATAATCGAAACCAGCGCAGTGGTTTTAAGTAATACCAGCCAGTTATTCCCAAAACCCGGTAATGCGTGACGAATCATCTGCGGTAGCAGTATGCGGTGAAACGCCTTTACAGGGCTCATACCATAAGCTTTTGCCGCTTCCATTTCACCGCTGTCGACAGCCATGATGGCACCACGGAACGTTTCTGCCATATAGGCACCGAAAATAAAGCCTATGGTTAAGACACCAGCAACAAATGGGCTGACATCAATATAATCAGGTAAGTAAGCGGTCCATTCGTGGTTAGGATCACTGGATGCAAACCACTCGTTGAGCCACTCGTTGATGGAATACAAACTGTTGTTTAAAAGGATTTGTCCACCAAAGAAAATCAGCATCATCAGTACGAGATCTGGAATGCCTCGAATGACGGTTGTGTAGAGGGTTGCAATAGCACGAGCCCAGCGATAAGGCGCGAGTTTTGCTAAGGCACCTAGCATACCAAGAACCATAGCTAAAATTAGCGACAGCAAGGCAACTTCGATTGTGAGCACCGCCCCTTTCAGGATCGACGCTTCATATCCTTGTAAATCAAACATAATGGATTCCAACAGAACTGCGAAAAAGTTGGTAAGACAGGGAGAGGAGAACCTCTCCCTTAAGAATTGACGCTAAAGATTACTGACCGTATACGTCGTAGTTGAAGTATTTAGCCGCGATATCTTGGTAGATGCCTTTTTCACGTAGTGAAAGGATTGCCGCATCTAATTGCTTAGTCAGATCTTTGTCTTGCTTACGAACAGCAATACCCATACCTTCACCGAACCACTTAGGCTCCGTTAGAGAGGGGCCAACAAACTCGTAGTCTTCACCACCAGCTTTGTTCAGCACGCCTTCTTCTAGAGCAGATGCATCACCTAGTACAGCAGCAACACGACCGTTTGCTAGATCAAGGTAAGCTTCGTCGAATGAACCGTAACGAACGATCTCTACTGTATCGCCGTAGTTGTCTGTTAGGTATTTATCGTGAGTTGTTGCACGTTGAACTGCAATCTTTTGACCGCTTAGATCATCAAAGTTAAGGCCTGCACCTTTCTTAGCGATGAACTTGTTTGGGATAAGTGCGTATTTACCAGTGAAGTCGATTTTTTTCTTACGCTCTTCCGTGATAGACATTGCCGCGATGATCGCATCATATTTACGAGCAAGTAGAGAAGGAATGATACCATCCCAGTCTTGTGCAACGATCTTACACTGCACCTGCATTTCAGTACAAAGTGCGTTAGCCATATCGACATCGAAGCCTTTCAGTGACCCGTCAGCTTCTGTCCAGCTAAATGGAGGGTAAGCACCTTCAATACCAAAGCGTACTGTTTTCCATTCTTTTGCTTGAGCTACGCCCGTTGCAGCAGTTGCAGCAAGTGCCGCGACTAATAACCACTTTTTCATATCCCTACTCCTGTGATTTAGGTTTTTATGTTTTGCTAGTTTTAATATTGTGTTTGTTGTTGCTTATTAACTTACTTGTTGTGTTTTATTGTTCACACCGTCGCTGTTTACCGTTGGCAACGGCGTTTCAATTCTGATTAGTAAATCGATGAGATAAATTGTTGTAAACGTTCAGATTCAGGTTCCGTAAACAGTTTAGCTGGATCGCCCTGTTCTTCCACTAGACCTTGGTGCAGGAACATCACATGGTTTGATACGTCACGAGCAAAAGCCATTTCATGTGTTACCACAAGCATGGTTCTTCCTTCTTCTGCTAGATCTCGCATTACACCAAGTACTTCCCCTACTAACTCAGGGTCAAGTGCTGATGTTGGCTCATCAAACAGCATCACTTCCGGATCAACCGCTAACGCTCGAGCAATTGCCGCTCGTTGTTGTTGTCCACCGGATAAATGACCTGGGTAGTAATCTTTGCGCTCATACAAGCCTACTTTTTTAAGTAGTAGCTCTGCATTTTCAATCGCTTGTGCTTTAGGTACACCTAATACGTGAACGGGTGCTTCGATAACATTTTCGAGAACGGTCAGGTGAGACCAAAGATTGAAGCCTTGAAAAACCATCGCTAAGCGTGAACGGATACGCTGTACTTGTTTTTCGTTGGCAGGAACAGATACGCCTTGGCGGTTGTTTTTCATTTGAATTAATTCGCCATTAACCCAAATCTCGCCTGCAGTTGGTGTCTCTAAAAGGTTGATACATCTAAGGAAAGTACTTTTACCCGACCCTGAAGATCCGATAATCGATACAACATCGCCTTTATGCGCAGAAAGTGAAATTCCCTTTAAAACTTCATTTTGACCAAACGTTTTGTGTAGATCCTTTATGTCCAGCGCTGGTACATCTTTCATGCGCTTTCTCTCCCAAGTTTGTGAAAATGCAAGGTACTCCGACCTTTTCATGCGATACAAACTAGCACCACACGAAACAACATGCAACAAATTATTAACCTGATAAATTGGAATAAATAGCGATTCACTCTGACTTATTATGCAAAAGGTAGCGTTTTCGCCTCAATTTAATGAATGAGTTCTATCAATAAGCTGCAATTACACCCCTTACATTGTTTAAATAAAGTTAATCAAAATGAGATTCACGTAGCTTGATGTCTCACAAGAAAAACAAGTTTTGTGAACTTAGATACGCCGAGATCTGCAAAATATAATCTGCACGCTCAACACTACATACACACCGTAAGGCACAATTATTTTAAGGTTATTACATTGTAAGCATTTCACTCGGAACAGTTGGGAAGCAAGTAATAGTGAAATAACTCAGTAAGAATTGAGTATTGAACTCGAGCCATGACGACAAAGGCTCGAAGAAGATAGGTAAACGTCAATTTGTGAAAACTAATTACACGATTCATCAATGGGAAGTTAATGAATCGCTGCGTTTTGTAGCTTTCTTTCACATATACTCATAAAGTGATCAAGATCAATCACCCTAAAGGGTAAGCTTGTTAGACTCCTCAGCAAAGAATAAGGCATTAAAAATGCCAAACATTTCTTTTAACTTAGCTGCATAAAGCACAGCAAAACCGTGCAACATAATGTTAATGAGTTATAACTAAGAAATAACGCAATTACGCGAACTTATAGAATTCAATTTTAGAATTACTAACAAAAAATATGAGGAATCTATGTCAGACGTTGTCAATAATGCGAACTCTGAAGTAGAAGAGAAAAGCTATAAAGAGCTACACCGTCCTGCTTCTGAATTTGAGAGCCGCTCAGATTATCTAGATCACGAACTTCAAATCATGAAGCCTCGCCGCTTCGGTTTAAACCTTCCAGGTCGTGACTTCCGCTTTGAACTTGAAGATCTTGTTCCTGCACTTGCTGGTACTATTGGTATCATTGCGATGTACTCTGCAGTAATGATGTCGTGGGCTGATGGCCTAACTCAAGCTTGGGATCACGTAAACCTAGGTAAAGACTTCGCAATTGAAGTCGCTCGTGTAGAAATGCTTATTCCTGCACTACTGTTTTGTATCCTTGCTTCTGGTTTCTTTAACCCTAAAGCAAACCTTGCCGGCAACCACGGCCCAATGATCCCTCTTATCGGTACCATCGCTCTCGCTGGTGCTCACCCTCTTGCATTGGCCATCCTGATCGGTGTGTTCGGTCTCATCCTAAGTTTCCTAAAAGGCGGATCTAAACTTGTTAACCTAACTTCTGAAGGTACAGCAGGTGGCTTGCTCATATTCTTAGGCTTAACCGGTACCATGAGCCAAATCAACTCAATTCAAGCATGGGCGGTTGGTCTTCAATCTTCTACTGTTGAAGCGGGTAGCATGGGTTACGTGGGTCTTATCGTTCTTGCTATTACTATTGCTATCTACGCTTTCTTAGCAAAAGTGAACAAGCGTTGGTTAGCTATTCCAGTTTGTGCGTTTACAGGCCTTGCTATTGCATTAGCATTAGGCGCTGGTTTCGATATCGTGTTCGAAACTGAAATGGGCATTCCAAACCTAAACCCAGTTTACTGGTGGGGTTCGACTTCTGAAGGTTGGATGCTTGGCTTGCCAAACGTTGAGCACTTCATCGCTTCGCTACCGTTCGCTATTCTTGCAGTAGCAATGTGGTCACCAGACTTCCTAGGTCACCGTATCTTCCAAGAGCTGAACTACCCTAAACGTTCTGAAAAAGTTCTGATGGACGTAGATGACACAATGACGATGTGTTCTGTTCGTCAAATGGTCGGTACTGCAGTAGGTGGTGGTAACATCACATCTTCTTGGGGTACTTACATGATCCCAGCAGCAATCGCGAAACGTCCAATCCCTGGCGGCGCTATCTTGCTTGGTTCTCTGTGTATTATTGTTGCGATTCTTGGTTTCCCGATGGACGTAGCAGTATGGCCACCAGTGATGCGTGTTGCGCTACTTGTAGGTGTATCTCTACCTCTACTTGAAGCAGGTATGCAAATGGTTAAGGATTCAAAAGATTCTCAAGCGGCTGGTATCTGTATCTTTGGTTCAGCGGTTGTTAACCCAGTATTAGCATGGGCACTAACTATGCTTCTTGATAATAATGGTCTAATTGGTGATAAAGAGCGTGCAAAGCGTCTATCATTTGTAGATAAGATTGTTATCCCTGTTGGCGTTTTAGTTATCTGTCTAGTGGCAATGCTTGCAGTTGGTATGCTAGAAGGTCAGTATGGTCTAAAAGCTTGGCTATAATAGTCCTTACTACACAAAAGTAGTATTAGGATTAAAAAAAAGTTTGGGTGGCAACCCCTGCCACTCAAATTTTTTCAACTTTTTTTGGCATTTATTGATTTAGTTTAAGGTTTGCAGAAATTTTTTAGCGTAGTCTTGAATACATAGAGTAAAGACAACATATAAAAGGTAGTGACAATATATATAACCATATGATGCTTATATGCTCATATATATTGTTATTAATAAGAGTGTACTACCCTTACGAGGGGCGCTGGCTCAACAGTGTTAATGTACGTATTTTTTCTACTAAAAAGGTAGGTATGTCATGGCAGAGCAATTTGCTAAAGCTTGGGAAGATTTTGCTGCAGGTGAGTGGCAAAGCGAAGTAAACGTTCGTGATTTCATTCAAAAGAACTACACGCCGTATGAAGGCGACGAGTCTTTCCTAGTTTCTGAGGGTACTGAAGCAACTAACAAGCTTTGGTCTTCGGTAATGGAAGGTATCAAACAGGAAAACGCAACTAAAGCACCTGTAGACTTCGATACTTCTGTTATCTCTACCATTACTGCTCACGATGCAGGTTACATCGAGAAAGATCTTGAGACTATCGTTGGTCTACAAACTGAGAAGCCACTAAAACGTGCAATCATCCCTAACGGTGGTGTACGTATGGTTGAAGGTTCTTGTAAAGCATACGGTGAAACTCTTGACCCAATGGTTTCAAAAATCTACTCAGAATACCGTAAAACACACAACGCTGGCGTTTTCGATATCTATACTCCTGATATCCTAAAATGTCGTAAGTCTGGTGTTCTGACTGGTCTTCCTGATGCTTACGGCCGTGGTCGTATCATTGGTGACTACCGTCGTGTTGCACTTTACGGTATCGACTTCCTAATGAAAGACAAGCAAGCTCAGTTTGCTTCTCTTCAAGAGCAATTCGAAAACGGTGAAAACCTAGCAGAAACAATGCAACTGCGTGAAGAGATTTCTGAGCAACATCGTGCTCTAGGTCAAATCAAGCAAATGGCTGAGAAATACGGTTTCGATATCTCTGAGCCAGCTCAAACTGCTCAAGAAGCTATCCAGTGGACTTACTTCGGCTACCTAGCTGCTGTTAAATCTCAAAACGGTGCTGCAATGTCTCTAGGTCGTACTTCGACTTTCCTAGACATCTACATCGAGCGTGATATCGCTGCTGGCAAAATCACAGAAGACCAAGCACAAGAAATGATCGACCACTTCGTAATGAAGCTGCGTATGGTTCGTTTCCTACGTACTCCTGAGTACGATGAGCTATTCTCTGGCGACCCAATCTGGGCAACAGAGTCTATGGGTGGTATGGGTATCGACGGTCGTACGCTAGTAACGCGTTCGAACTTCCGTTTCCTAAACTCTCTATACACTATGGGTCCTTCTCCAGAGCCAAACATCACTGTTCTTTGGTCTGAGCAACTACCTGACGGCTTCAAACGTTTCTGTGCGAAGGTATCTATCGATACTTCTTCTATCCAGTACGAAAATGATGACCTAATGCGTCCTGACCTTGAGTCTGATGATTACGCTATCGCTTGTTGTGTATCTCCAATGATCGTTGGTAAGCAAATGCAGTTCTTCGGTGCTCGTGCTAACCTTGCGAAAACAATGCTTTACGCAATCAACGGCGGTGTGGACGAAAAACTTAAGATGCAAGTTGGTCCTAAAGAAGCTCCAATGACTGACGCTGTTCTTGATTACGATAAAGTAATGGACCGTCTAGATCACTTCATGGACTGGCTAGCTAAGCAATACGTGACTGCACTAAACAGCATTCACTACATGCACGACAAGTACAGCTACGAAGCGTCTCTAATGGCTCTTCATGACCGTGACGTTCGTCGTACAATGGCTTGTGGTATTGCTGGTCTATCTGTTGCAGCTGACTCACTGTCTGCAATCAAGTTCGCGACTGTTAAACCAATCCGCGACGAAGATGGCATTGCAACTGACTTCGAAATTGAAGGCGATTACCCTAAATACGGTAATAACGACTCTCGTGTAGATGATATTGCTTGTGAACTAGTTTCTACGTTCATGAACAAGATCCGTAAGCTTAAGACTTACCGTAACTCTATCCCTACACAGTCAGTTCTTACTATCACGTCTAACGTGGTTTACGGTAAGAAAACAGGTAACACTCCAGACGGTCGTCGTGCTGGCGCTCCTTTCGCTCCTGGTGCAAACCCAATGCACGGTCGTGATGAGAAAGGCGCTGTAGCTTCACTAACGTCTGTAGGTAAACTACCGTTTGCTGACGCACAAGATGGTATCTCTTACACGTTCTCTATCGTGCCAAACGCACTAGGTAAAGAACAAGACAGCCAACGTGCTAACCTTGCAGGCCTAATGGATGGTTACTTCCACCACGAAGCTGGCATTGAAGGTGGTCAACACCTTAACGTTAACGTTCTTAACCGCGAAACTCTTGAAGACGCAGTTAAGCACCCTGAGAAATACCCTCAGCTAACAATCCGTGTATCTGGTTACGCTGTTCGCTTTAACTCTCTAACTGCAGAGCAACAAGCTGACGTAATCGCACGTACATTTACTGAATCTCTATAAGCTCACGCTCAATAGACAGTAAATAATATTAGCCTCGCCAATGTGCGGGGCTTTTTTATATCTGAAATAAATCGCACTACACTCACCTATCCCGCGAAATGTTAGGTTGAGCAAAAAAGCACCCTGCCATTCACTTTTTTTCCACAAATTCTGTCAAATTACGGTAATATCTCGGTTCATAATTTAAGAGTAACTGCTCCATGAAATACCTGCGTTGTTTACCCCTGATTCTTCTCTCTTTCTCATCTTTAGCCTCTGAGCGTTCTACGTTAACTTTTGCTTTAGATAATGATGGTATTTTTGGTGTCGACCAAGACTATACCAACGGCTTATTTCTGGGTTACACATCATCAAGTATTACGCCATATAACTGGGTAAAACCATTGAGTCTTTCCTACTGGGGCGCAAGCTCTCTAGACAAGTGGGAAATCACCATTGGCCACAAGATGTATACGCCTTCTGACATTGAGTTAGAAACGCCATCGCCTAATGATCGCCCATACGCAGGTTACCTTCACACTGAATTCAATTACATCAGCTTAAACCCACAGCAAGCCCAGCGTTTTAATATCACGTTTGGTACTACGGGCGAACGTGCACTGTCTGAAGATGCTCAAAAGCTGGTTCACTCAATCACTAAGTCGGATGAGCCGATGGGTTGGGAATACCAAGTCGATGATGAATGGGCGGGAAGCGTTGGTTACCTAAGCCATTTCAACCTAATGCGTAATCAAGCTCTTGCGAATACTGACTACGAAATCTCTAACGTTTCTGAAATCAACGTCGGTAACTTTAGAAGTGACATTTCAACGGGCTTCATGTTTCGTTGGGGTACAGACTTAGGCGGTAACTTTGGTGCAGCTAACATCACCACAGAAAACCCATTCAAACCGGGCATGATCGGCGCATCAAACGCTGGTTGGTTTACCTATGCAGGCCTCGAAGGTCGCTACCGATTCAACGACCTGACTATCGAAGGCGATCGCTCAGGTGTTGATGAGTACGCTAATAAAAACAACGAAGATCCAGCGATCTACGATGTGACTTTAGAGAACATTCAAGCAACTGCTGTATTGGGTGTCGCTTGGTATAACCGATACGTTGGTGCCTCTTTCGCGCTAACCGCAAAAACACCGGATTACGAAGAAGCGAAAGAGTCAGTGTACACCACTGGCGGTATCACAATGTTTGCTTTCTTCTAGCCACCAGTAAGGGCTTTCGTCCTTTACTTTTCAAGTTTAATAAAGGCAATCATCTTCACAGGTGGTTGCCTTTATTTTTAAAGGTCTCGTTACCATTTGACCCTATTTTATGTACCGTTTTTGTAATAAAATAAACGGTATAAATTCCTCTACGAGAATAGCTCATGTCTACAACTGGTCGCATTCACTCATTCGAATCTTGTGGTACTGTCGATGGCCCTGGTATCCGCTTTATTGTGTTTCTTCAAGGCTGCTTAATGCGTTGTATGTACTGTCATAACCGTGATACATGGGATCTTCATGACGGAAAGGAAGTAACGGTCGAAGAGATCATCAACGAAGCAAAATCATACCGTCATTTCATGAAAGCATCGGGCGGTGGTATCACCTGTTCTGGTGGTGAAGCGATGCTACAACCTGAGTTTGTTCGTGACTTTTTCCGCGCAGCTCAAGCTGAAGGCATCCACACTTGTCTTGATACTAATGGCTACATTCGTAAGCACACTGAAGTGGTTGATGAAGTCCTAGAAGCCTCTGATCTAGTTATGTTGGATCTTAAGCACATGCGAGATGAGATTCACCACGATTTCATTGGTGTATCAAACAGACGTACTCTGGATTTTGCGCGCTACCTACACAAAATCGGTAAGAAGACGTGGATTCGTTATGTGATTGTCCCTGGCTACACGGACACGCCTGAAGATGCTCATCTGCTAGGTGAATTCATCAAAGACATGGATAACATCGAGAAAGTAGAGCTGCTTCCATACCATAAGCTGGGTGCACATAAGTGGGAAGCACTTGGTTTTGACTACCCTCTTGAAGGTACAAATCCGCCAAGCAAAGAGAAAATGGATGAGATTGTTGCTGTTCTTAGCCAGTATCATTCAAACGTAAAATACTAATACTGCAGACGATGCTCAACCTCTATTTTAAACGCCTCAATTTCGATTGGGGCGTTTTCTTTTCTAGCGCTAACTATCCTTTCACTTTTCTTTACAACTTTTGTTTATCAATTAAAAAAATCATATTAAATCCGTGTTGAGATCATGTTTCCACGCGTAGGAATGCTGTTACTCTTACTGCAACAAAAGAATATAACATTTAGTTTTTTAGTGAGGCTCATCCCATGGAAATGACCAATGCTCAGCGTCTAATTCTATCAAATCAATACTACCTAATGTCTCAAATGAACCCTGAGAACTCGGCGAAATACCAGCGCCTACAAACGATTGTAGAACGTGGTTACGAACTCCAAATGCGTGAACTTAACAAAGAGTTTGGTTGTTTGACTGAAGCAGAATGTCGCGAAATTATCGACATCATGGAGATGTACCATGCAATGCAAGAGTCGAACAAAATGCTTGCAGAACAAGAGCGTGCTGAAGTAGACCAACGTCGCCTGCAGTTCTTAGGTTTTGATATCGCTTCTGAAGCGCAGATCGTACACTACGTGCGTTTCCTTGTTGATTCTGAAGGTCTTTACCCTCAATTCGACAAAGCCGATCACCACTTCAATAGCCAGATGCCAATGCTAGAGAAGTACCGTCGCATGCTAACAACATGGCGCAACTGCCCTCGTCAGTACCACCTATGTGCGACAGAGCTATCTCAAATCTTTAGCGCTTAATTCGTTAATAGATCAGCGATAACTTTTAAAAAGTTTCAAGAAAAAGGGTTACTCATCATGAGTAACCCTTTTTTTAATGTTCGCACACAAAGAGAAAAACCAAAGCAACTAGAAAACGTAAGCAACACCAACGTTCGCGGCCATGTTGATACCACTTTCAAGTATTGGGCTATTCTCTATATCACCTTCAAGGTTGGTATAACGAACGCCACCAGTTACTCGAACATTTGGCGTAACATGCAGATAGCCACTATTTTGAACCCATTATTCTTCACTACATCTACCTATTTATTGAGCAATTTTTGATAACTTCGCGCATTATATGGTACTCCATTCCAAAAATCAATAGAGCCCAGTTATACATCTAATGCACATAAATCCATTGTGAGTATTGTTAAGCGACCTAAAATCTCAAAACAAACGGCCAGATCCCCTCGAATGTAAAATAATTTGATTCTACGCGCCTCAAGTTGCCTATTGCGCTCGCCACGTTTTTCACACGCAAAATTGTAAATAAATACATAATTGTTAAGCAAAATTGTGGAAGCGGTCTAACCTTAAAATGTAGGGAGAGCCTATTTTTCAATCGCTCGTCAGTTTTGACTGGTTAACAAGGGGAATGTGACTATGAGTATCTTTGACCACTATCAATCACGTTATGAAGCAGCCAAGGAAGAAGAGCTGACATTGCAGGAGTTCTTAGGGCTGTGTAAAGACGATAAAAGTGCTTACGCTAATGCTGCCGAGCGCTTATTACTAGCCATTGGCGAACCAGAGGTTATTGACACTGCTCAAGACCCTCAACTGAGTCGTATTTTCTCGAACCGTGTCATCTCACGCTACAGCGAATTTAAAGATTTCTACGGTATGGAAGATGCGATTGAACAGATTGTTTCTTACTTAAAACATGCTGCGCAAGGTTTAGAAGAACGTAAACAAATCCTTTACCTACTTGGCCCTGTGGGCGGTGGTAAATCTTCTCTCGCTGAAAAACTCAAAGCCCTGATGCAGAAACTACCAATCTATGTATTGTCTGCTGACGGTGAACGAAGCCCAGTAAACGATCACCCATTCTGTCTATTCGACGTTAACGAAGACGGCGACTTATTGAAGAATGAATATGGCATTGAGAAACGCTATCTTCGCTCAATTATGTCTCCGTGGGCAGCAAAACGTCTGCACGATTTTGGCGGTGATATTTCCAAATTCAAAGTCATCAAACTGCGCCCTTCTATTCTCGATCAAGTTGCGATCGCGAAAACGGAGCCAGGTGATGAAAACAACCAAGATATCTCATCTCTGGTTGGTAAAGTTGATATTCGTAAACTTGAACACTTCTCTCAAGATGATCCTGATGCCTACAGCTACTCTGGTGCGCTTTGTAAAGCCAACCAAGGTGTGATGGAATTCGTGGAGATGTTCAAAGCGCCAATCAAAGTATTACACCCTCTACTTACGGCAACACAAGAAGGTAACTTCAACGGTACCGAAGGGCTTTCTGCACTGCCATTTGACGGTATGATTCTCGCTCACTCGAACGAATCTGAGTGGCAGACCTTCCGTAACAACAAAAACAACGAAGCATTCCTCGACCGTGTGTACATTGTAAAAGTCCCTTACTGTCTGCGTGTGTCTGAAGAAGTTAAGATCTACAAGAAACTGCTTGAGCACAGTGAGCTATCCCAAGCGCCTTGCTCACCAAGCACACTCGATCTGCTATCGCAATTCAGCATTCTTTCGAGACTAAAAGAGCCTGAAAACTCATCTCTATTCTCTAAGATGCGTGTTTACGATGGTGAGACTCTAAAAGACACCGATCCAAAAGCGAAGAGCTACCAAGAGTACCGAGATTATGCTGGCGTTGACGAAGGCATGTCTGGGCTATCAACGCGTTTCGCCTTTAAGATCCTGTCTCGTGTGTTTAACTTCGACCAAGCCGAAGTGGCCGCGAACCCAGTGCACCTGTTCTACGTTATTGAGCAGCAAATCGAACGGGAGCAGTTCCCTCAAGAGACCGCCGAGAAGTACCTAGAGTTCTTGAAAGGATACCTAGTGCCACGCTACGTAGAGTTCATCGGTAAAGAAATTCAAACCGCTTATCTAGAGTCTTACTCTGAGTACGGTCAGAATATCTTCGACCGCTATGTCACCTACGCAGATTTCTGGATTCAAGACCAAGAGTACCGCGACCCAGAAACAGGCCAACTATTTGACCGTGCTTCTCTGAATGGTGAACTAGAGAAAATCGAGAAGACAGCCGGTATCAGTAACCCTAAAGACTTCCGAAATGAGATTGTGAACTTTGTGCTTCGTGCCAAAGCCAACAATAACGGTCAAAACCCAGTGTGGACGAGCTACGAGAAACTGCGCACTGTGATTGAGAAGAAAATGTTCTCTAACACAGAAGAGCTACTTCCTGTTATTTCGTTCAATGCTAAGACCTCAACGGATGATCAGAAAAAACATGACGACTTCGTTGCTCGTATGATGGAAAAAGGCTACACCGAGAAGCAAGTGAGACTGCTATCTGAGTGGTACCTAAGAGTTCGTAAATCCTCATAACTAAACGGTATTGAGCTGCTCAACTGAGCAGCTCGTATAAACCAATAACTTTTATACCTTAGTAAATCAATAACTCTTATACCCGAATAAAAAGTAGGATCGCGACATCAGCTGAGAGGGAGTTCTTATGGCACAATTTATCGATCGGAGGCTCAATGGCAAAAATAAGAGTGCTGTGAATAGACAGCGTTTCTTACGACGCCATAAAGAGCAAATCAAAGAATCTGTGGCCGATGCAGTTAACCGACGCTCAATCACCAATACAGAAACAGGTGAAGACGTCACTATTCCCCATAAAGACATCAAAGAGCCGAACTTTCACCAAGGTCAAGGCGGCGTAAGAGAGCGCGTTCACCCAGGTAATGATCAGTTCATCACTGGCGATAAAATCGAACGCCCTAAAGGTGGTGGTCAAGGTGGTGGCTCAGGCCAAGGCGACGCAAGCCCTGATGGCGAAGGCCAAGATGAATTTACCTTCCAAATTTCAAGAGATGAGTATCTTGATATTCTCTTTGAAGATTTAGCTCTACCTAATCTAGAGAAAAATCAGGTCAACAAAATCACCGAATGGAAAACTCACCGCTCTGGTTACCAAAGCGCGGGGATTCCATCCAACATCGCTATCGTTCGTTCACTACAGCAATCTCTGGCTCGTAGAACCGCGATGACAGCAGGTAAAAAGCGCGAGCTTAACCTACTGATGGAACAGCTTGACCAAGTTAAAATGACGGAGCCGGCACAACCTTTTGAGGAAGGTCGCCTCAAAGAAGAGATTGCCGAGTTACGTAAAAAGATTGAAAGCGTGCCGTTCATTGACACCTTCGATTTACGTTTTAAAAACTACGAGAAGCGCCCTATTCCATCTAGCCAAGCCGTGATGTTCTGTCTAATGGATGTATCGGGCTCTATGGATCAGGCCACAAAAGATATTGCGAAGCGCTTTTATGTTCTTCTGTATCTGTTCTTAAATCGCACCTACGAAAACGTCGATGTTGTGTTTATTCGTCACCATACTCAGGCTAAAGAGGTCGACGAACATGAGTTTTTCTACTCACAAGAAACGGGTGGCACCATTGTTTCAAGCGCACTGAAACTGATGAAGGAAATTGTCGCAGACCGCTACCCTGCTAATGAGTGGAACATCTATGCAGCACAAGCCTCTGATGGCGATAACTGGGCTGATGACTCTCCTCGCTGTAAAGAGTTACTGGTCAATACGCTTCTGCCAACTTGCCAATATTACTCTTACATCGAAATAACACGCCGCTCTCATCAAACACTTTGGCACGAATACGAAAAACTCGAGAGTAGCTTTGACAACTTCGCCATGAAAAACATTAAAACGGTGGATGATATTTTTCCTGTGTTTAGAGAACTGTTCCAGAAAGAGACAGCGTAAGGGAGTTTGCCATGACAGCGAAATCAAACGTTGCAGAGAAAAACAAAGCTGCAAAAAAGAAAAACGACAAGATGCTGCCTGATGGTCCAGATTGGACGTTCAACCTCTTGGAGAAATACCACGTAGAAATCAAACGTGTTGCGCAGCATTACCGTTTAGATACTTACCCAAACCAGATTGAAGTGATTACTTCAGAACAGATGATGGATGCCTACTCGAGCATTGGTATGCCTATCAATTACAACCACTGGTCTTTTGGTAAGAAATTCATTCAAACCGAGCAAAACTACAAGCATGGCCAAATGGGCTTGGCATACGAAATCGTAATCAACTCCGATCCTTGTATCGCTTACCTGATGGAAGAGAACACGGTCACAATGCAGGCGCTGGTAATGGCTCACGCTTGTTATGGCCACAACTCTTTCTTTAAAGGCAACTACCTGTTCCAAACATGGACCGATGCCAGTTCCATCATCGATTACTTGTTGTTTGCTAAGAAGTACATCAGTGGTTGTGAAGAGAAATATGGTGTTGCTGAAGTCGAGCAGCTCCTTGATTCTTGTCACGCACTGATGAATTACGGCGTAGACCGATACAAACGCCCTGAGAAGATTTCCATTGCAGAAGAGACAGCAAGACAAGAAGAACGCGAAGCTTATCTGCAATCTCAAGTGAATGAGCTATGGCGAACCGTTCCTCAAAATAAAAGTAAGGAAGAAGAGACCAAGATCCGCTTTCCTAGCGAGCCTCAAGAAAACATTCTCTACTTTATCGAGAAGAACGCACCACTGCTTGAACCTTGGCAACGAGAGTGTGTTCGCATCGTTCGCAAAGTGAGCCAATACTTCTACCCTCAAAAACAAACTCAAGTGATGAACGAAGGCTGGGCAACCTTCTGGCATTACACCATTCTTAACCACCTTTACGACGAAGGCTTGGTGAGTGATAAGTTCATCTTAGAATTCCTACACAGCCATACCAGTGTCGTCGCACAACCTGCCTACAACAGTCCTTATTTCAGCGGGATAAACCCTTATGCGCTTGGCTTTGCGATGTTTAGAGACATCCGACGCATCTGTGAAGAGCCAACCGATGAAGATAGAGAGTGGTTCCCTGAGTTAGCCGGAAGTGATTGGTTAGAAGCGGTGCACTTTGCGATGCACAACTTCAAAGATGAAAGTTTCATCAGCCAATACCTTTCTCCAAAAATCATTCGAGACTTTAAGCTGTTCTCTGTACTCGACGACGACCGTAAAAATACCATTGAGGTGAGTGCTATTCATGATGATCCGGGCTATCGCCTGATTCGTGAGAAGCTTGCGGCGCAATACAACCTAAGTAACCTTGAACCAAACATTCAGGTGTTTAATGTCGATGTTCGTGGTGACCGCTCAATGACACTGCAATATGTGCCTCACGACCGCATCCCGCTTGATAAAGGCTACGACGAAGTGATGAAGCATCTCTATCGCTTGTGGGGCTTTGATGTGATTTTGGAAGAGCTCAAAGATACGGGTCATAGAGAGATTCTGACTACTTGTCCAAAACGTAATGATTATGGAGCCAAGATTTAATATCAATCACAGTAAGTCAGTGTTTGGTATAAAACTCCGCTCCCCCTACAACATAGTGGTCACCCGCTCGGAAGTGGAGCAATAAAAAAACGCATAAGTCTGATGACTTATGCGCTTTCTTTTTAAGGCTCAAACGTCTGTAAATGAACGTAAGGCACCAAGCCTAGAACTAGAACTAGAACTAGAACTAGAACTCAATAAGCTTAAACAATCGGCTTTTGACCGCGTTCAATCAGCTTCATCAGCACGCTGTCTGCAGATTTACCTGCCACGCCCGCTAGTTTGTCTGAAAGCTTTTTCTTCTGTACATAGTGGATCGCTAGAACCGTTTTGTCCTTACATGCCGCTACGACTAAGTCATCAGAAGTGCTGATCTCATCCACCAGTCCAAGTTCATGTGCTTGTGTACCAAACCAGTGTTCACCCGTTGCTACTTTTTCAAGATCTAACGCAGGACGATGGTCACGGATGAAGTCTTTGAATAGGCCATGTGTCTCTTCTAGCTCTTCTTTAAACTTCTCACGTGCTTTATCGCTGTTCTCACCAAACATAGTAAGCGTGCGTTTGTACTCACCCGCCGTTAGCTGCTCGAACTCAATATCGTGCTTTTTAAGTAGTTTGTTGAAGTTTGGCAGTTGAGCGATAACACCAATAGAGCCAACAATAGCAAACGGTGCAGATACAATTTTGTTTGCGATACATGCCATCATGTAACCGCCGCTTGCCGCCACTTTGTCTACCGAGATAGTCAGAGGCAAACCTGCCGCTTTGATACGATCAAGTTGAGAAGACGCTAAACCATAGCCGTGAACCATGCCACCGCCAGACTCAAGTTTCAGCAATACTTCATCACCTTCACGAGCCACAGCCAGAACCGCCGTTACCTCTTCACGTAATGAAGCCACTTCTTTCGCATCAATGCTGCCGTTAAAATCAAGAACGAATAGATGTGGTTCACGCTTACTATCAAGCTCACCCTCTTTCGCTGCTTTCTTCACTTCTTTACCGCGTGATTTTACTTTCTCTTTTTCCGCTTTCTTTTCTGCTTTATCACGGGCTTTGATGAAAGCATCATCGTGTAGATGGTGCTCTAGTTGTTCAATCGTCTGTTTATGATGTTCAGATAGGTTCGTGATTTCCAGCTCACCTTTAATCGCGCTTGATTTCCCACCCACAGATTTAGCAATCACTAAAATTGCGATGATGGCGATTACAACGGTCGCAATCTTGGCTAAAAACAAGCCGTAGTCCAACAAAAATTCCAATGTCATATCCCCTATTGTATGAATTAGTGTATTGTAACCATCTTGTCACGATTACCAAGAATTTCTCATCATTCCTGCGGTTATCTGTGTGATTAAACATCAATGGAATGACGAACATAATAAAAGAAAGAAGGATAAGCACAGTGGATTACCCAATCTCTACAGATGCCCTCAAAGATAAAGTAATTTTGGTTACAGGTGCCGGTGCTGGCATTGGTCGCCAAGCAGCACTAAGCTTCGCTCAACATGGTGCAACTGTCATTCTGTTAGGCCGCAATGTTAAAAACCTTGAATTCATTTACGATGAAATCGAAAGCGCTGGTTACCCACAACCTGCGATTATCCCATTGGATTTAAAAGGTGCGACAAAGCAGAACTACGTTGATATGGCTGAAACCATTCAATCACAGTTCGGTCGTTTAGACGGCCTACTTCATAATGCTGGCGTTCTTGGCACTCTGAGCCCGTTTGAGCAGATTGATGAAGAAACCTTTGATGATGTTATGCAGATCAATGTGAAGTCTGAGTTCTTGATGACTCAAGCTCTGCTACCTGCACTTAAGAAAGCAGAAGCGGGTCGTATCGTATTTACCTCTTCAACGGTTGGTCACTCTGGCCGTGCATTCTGGGGCACTTACGCAATTTCTAAGTTTGCTACCGAAGGTATGATGCAAATCCTAGCGGACGAGCTTGAAGACACAAATATCCGTGTTAACGCAATCAACCCAGGTGGCACTCAAACACGTATGCGTGCAAAAGCGTACCCTGGAGAAGATGCGAATAAGCTAAAAACGCCACTCGACATCATACCGCTGTACCTACACTTAATGAACCCAAGTGTGACGGACATTAATGGCCAATGTATCGATGCTCAACCTAAGTAACTTGATATCATTGACCAATAGTAAAAAGTCGCTTCCATAGCGGCTTTTTTTGTATCTAAATCAATCAACTAACACTGATACCAATCGTAGTAAATAACTGGTCATCCTAGCTTGTTAAAACACTCGATAACGGCGTTAGAAATTTTGATTGTAGAATAACTACTTATCGAAAATTTCTGCCTTGTTCTCAAGCATTTTTCCTGCGCTATTTATGATCACTTACTTACTGTGATTGGTATTATTCCCCTAATTTTCGTCATTTTGCTTTGCATCTTTTCCATTGTTAAATATACTGTATAAATATACAGGTATTTAATTATGCATGAACTAATAAAAAACTTACAAGACCGCCAGCTAATCTGGAAAGGGTTACAATCAACAACGCAAGGAAGCACCACTTCAACAGGCTATCCTCAACTGGATAAACAGCTTGATGGCGGCTTCCCGACGCACGGCGTTATTGAAGTTGAATCACAACAAGGGATCGGCGAGCTTCGCCTACTGACGCCCTATTTATCTCAACAAAACTCGCAAAAACTGGCCATATTCATTAACCCGCCAGGGAAGATCTGTGCTGAGTTTTTTAACAGCCAAGGCATTGAATTAGAAAACATTCTCGTTATCCAGCCTCAACGCGATCTCGATGCGTTGTGGGCAGCTGAGCAGTGCCTCAAAAGCGGCGCTTGTCACTCTGTATTGCTATGGGGAGCCGATCTAGAAATACACCAAACAAAGCGCCTACAAGCAGCCAGTGAAACCGGTAAGTGCCTGCAGTTTCACTTTAAAGCCACCAGCCATAATCAATTATCCCTGCCCGTTTCCTTAAGCATGAAACTCTCTTCTCACGCGCAGGGATTAAAGGTTGAAGTGACTAAGAGAAAAGGCAGCTGGTCGTATGGCAGCTTTATTCTAGACATGACACACTACTGGCCGTTACTCACAGAGAAAGTCGTTTATGAAGACAATTCAGACCGCGCTTTGTCTGGTAACACTGTGCTGGCTTTTCCTATTGCGAAGCAAGGCTAACGTATGTTGTGGCTTTATCTGCACTTTCCATCTCTGCAGTTGGATACCTTGTTTAACTCTAATGAATTGGGTTCGAGCGAAGACTCACGCGAACAACCTATTATCATCGTGGATGAAAAAGATCACCATGTACTGCAAGCAAACCCAGCTGCGCTGCAATCGGGAATTTCGCTTGGTATGGGCTTAGGGTCTGCAGCAGCTTTGTGCCACAACTTACACGTCCACCCTTACAGTATTGAACTGGAGAAAAGTAAGCTTAAAGAGATCGCTCAATGGGCGTATCTGGTCACTTCCGACATGGCGTTATTGCCACCTAATGGTTTGTTGATTAAAGCCTCTAACATGCTGTCACTTTACGACGGGCTAGATAACTACTGGCATGAGCTCAAAAGCCACTTAGAAACGCTCAATATCCAGTTCAGCTTCGCTACGGGTTATTCGCCGCTTTCTGCGATCCTTTTGGGTAAGCAAGCGATCAACCAAGCAACAAACAATATTGAGCAGATGAAAACTTGGGTCAATCAACAAGCATTAATTTCCAGTGAGCTACCGACCAAGCAAGTGGAACGCCTGAACCGTGTCGGTATCAATACCGTTGAAGACTTATTAAAGCTGCCTTTGCAAGAGGTCGCACGCCGCTTTGATATCGACTTGGTGAATTATGTCGGTCGCCTTAACGGCCAGTTCAAGCACCCGATTGATTTCTATCATCCACCAGAGAATTTCCAGCAATATTTGGAGCTATTGTTTGATATTGAAAACATCCTATTTATCGAAAAGCCGTTGCTGAAATTACTGAATCAACTCGAATGTTTTTTGAAGCTACGCGATCGAGTGGCTTTCGAGTTAACTCTGACTTTACACCTAAGAGATAAAGACGATCACCCTGTCTCTTTTTATTCGGCACAAGGTGATTACCTTGCTGAAAAATGGGCGAACCTTACTCATCTCACCTTAGAGTCACTCAAGCTCACCGCACCGGTTCAAGGACTGACCCTCAGCTTGGTTCGTCATGGAGAACCCCAAATGGCCTACCATGATCTTTTTGATGGTAATACCGGAACACTTGCCGCGTTAGATTTGCTCTCACTACTGCAAGCAAAGCTTGGACAAGCCTGTATTCAAACACCAAAAATACAGCACGACCCAAGGCCAGAAAAGGCCAATCAGTATTCGCTCCCAACACTGAGTAAGTCTGTGACAAAAAGGCAAGCGCCCTCAAGGAGCGAGCAACAAACCACAGCTCTCAGCGTCGTTCAACAGCGGCTCAGGCCCAGTATTTTACTGCCAGAGCCCGAAGCCTTAAACGAAAGCGTCACCTTATCTCAAGGCCCAGAGCGCATTGTGTCTGGCTGGTGGGACGGAGAGAAGGTCATTCGTGACTACTTTATTGCTCACAGCGAAAACGGTCGGTGGCTCTGGATATTTAAAACGCCAGATAAACAGTGGTTTTTGCACGGCTTATTTAGCTAGTCGGTAAGAACGTAAGTCAGCAAGAAACTTTGTTAGCTCCTCCGTTCTACTTATTCAATTTCAGCGTCCCTTTTCAATCATGTTCACTCGCAATGGTTAAGTGAGATTACGTTATGTCTCAGCAATACTCAGAGCTTTTCTGTCAAAGTAATTACTCCTTTCTAGAGGGAGCTTCGCATGCGGAAGAGCTTGTTTTACAGGCCGACTTCTTACGTTACAAAGCACTCGCGGTTACTGATGAGTGCTCAGTCGCGGGCATCGTTAAGGTTCACTCTGCAATCAAGCAACATAAACTGTCACTCAAGCAAATTGTCGGGAGCATGTTTTGGTTAAATGAAGAGTGCCAAGTGGTCTTGATATGCCCAAACAGACAAGCCTACGCCGAGCTGTGCCGTATTATTACCAACGCGAGACGTCGTAGCAGCAAGGGACATTATCAGCTCTCTGAGTGGGATATCATGTCGGCTAAGCACTGCTTTATTCTTTGGCTTCCTCAACAGAAAAATGAAGACGCACACTGGGGGCAATGGCTCTCCCAGCATCATTCAGGCCGGTTGTGGATCGGCTTACAAAGACACCTAAAGCAAACCGACCAGCAGTACACAGATTACTGCGTTGAGCTGTCACAACATCACCAACTGCCGATTACAGCTTGTGGTGGTGTGTTGATGCACAATGCGAATCGCTTACCCTTGCAGCACTCACTCACTGCGATTAAATATCAAAAACCCATTACCGAAGTGGGCAGTCACTTACTCGCTAATGCAGAACGTTGTTTACGGAGTATCAATAAGCTCTCTCATATCTTCAAAGCGGAGTGGCTAGAAGAGAGCAACCGCATCGCTGAGTTGTGTGAATTTGATTTAGATAGCTTACGATACGAATATCCCAGTGAACTGATTCCTCAAAGTGAGACACCCATGAGTTATCTGCGCATGTTGGTCGAAAAGGGAAAACGAACTCGCTTCCCACAAGGTGTACCTGACGACATCCAACAAATCATAGATAAAGAATTGGGATTAATTGACGAGCTTGACTACCCTTTCTTTTTTCTCACCATTCACGACATCGTGATGTTTGCTAAAAGCCAAGGCATTCTTTACCAAGGTCGAGGTTCAGCTGCCAATTCCGTGGTGTGTTATTGCTTAGAAATCACCTCAGTCGACCCAAGGCAGATTTCAGTGCTATTTGAACGTTTCATCAGTAAAGAGCGCGATGAGCCGCCCGATATTGATGTCGATTTTGAACACGAACGCCGTGAAGAAGTTATTCAATACATCTATCAAAAATACGGTAGAGAAAGGGCTGCACTTGCCGCAACGGTCATCTCTTATCGCTTTAAAAGTGCGGTAAGAGATGTCGGTAAAGCATTAGGGCTACAAGAAACCCAGCTCGACTACTTCATCAAGAACACCAACCGTAGGGACAAAAGCCTAGGTTGGCAGGCTCAGCTCACTCAATTGGGTCTACAACCTGATTCTTTGAAGGGGCAACAGTTTATCCACTTGGTGAATGAGATCATCGGCTTTCCACGTCACCTATCTCAACACGTTGGTGGCTTTGTCATATCTTCAGGGCCTTTGTATGAACTGGTTCCCGTCGAGAATGCCGCAATGCACGATCGAACCATTATCCAATGGGATAAGGACGATCTAGAAACCTTGGGGCTGCTGAAAGTTGATGTGCTCGCGTTGGGTATGCTCTCTGCGATTCGTAAATGTTTCGACCTGATCAAACGTATTCACGGGCGATCACTGACCATTGCTGAGCTCACTCGCCTTAAGGACGATCCTCAGGTTTACGGCATGATTCAGCGAGCAGACACGGTCGGGATATTCCAAATTGAGTCTCGCGCGCAAATGAGCATGCTGCCAAGGCTTAAACCGAAAACTTATTACGACTTGGTGATTCAAATCGCTATCGTACGTCCAGGTCCTATTCAGGGCGATATGGTGCATCCATTTCTCAAGCGTCGAGATGGCATTGAGCCAATCAGTTATCCATCTAAAGATGTGGAGTCGGTACTGTCGCGCACCTTAGGTGTACCTATCTTCCAAGAGCAAGTGATTAAACTCGCTATGGTGGCTGCAGGGTTCACAGGCGGAGAAGCAGATCAACTCAGACGGGCAATGGCCGCTTGGAAGAAAAATGGCAACGTCTTTAAGTTTAAAAACAAACTTATCGAGGGAATGCAAAAGCGCGACTATGAGCCCGAGTTTGCTGAGCAGATCTTTAAACAGATATGCGGCTTTGGCGAGTACGGTTTTCCTGAAAGCCACTCGGCTTCGTTTGCGGTGTTAGCGTATTGCTCAGCTTGGTTGAAGTGCTACTACCCTGAATGTTTCTACGCTTCTCTGTTGAATAGCCAACCGATGGGGTTTTATAGCCCTTCACAGTTAGTACAAGACGCACAACGACACAATGTGGTGATACTTCCGGTATGTGTGAACGCTTCTCAAAACGACCACACGGTTGCCCCTCATCAGAATGGTCTAGCGATTCGCTTAGGGCTGCGACAAATCAAAGGATTCAGCGAGCATGGAATTCAAAGCGTGCTCGCCAATCGCCCACAATCCGGTTATCGCCACCCTAGTCAGGTCAAACAGTTATCGATGAATAAGAAAGATATCGAGCTACTGGCATCAGCCAATGCGCTACATAACGTTTCTGGTGACCGCTTCCAGACTCGCTGGGCGATCATGGACTCGGCGTCGGATTTACCTCTGTTTAGCCAAGCCTATGACGATGCTGAGGCAGGGCATGACGAACATGTACTGCACAAGCCCAACGAGATGCAAGATCTACTCGAAGACTTCACCAGTGTCGGAATTTCATTGAACAAGCACCCCATCACTTTGCTCGAAGAAGCAGGACGATTAGGTCGATTCACACACATGAAAGATTTAATACAGCAAAAACACAAATCTATGGTCACCGTTGTCGGATTAGTCACAGGTAAACAATCTCCCGGCACCGCGGCAGGTGTCACCTTTGTTACGCTGGAAGATAGCACTGGCAATATTAATGTCGTGGTATGGGGAGCAACCGCACGCGCTCAACAGCAAGCTTATCTCACAGCCAAGGCGTTAAAAGTACAAGGGATATTAGAAAAAGAAGGTGAAGTCGTGCATGTTATCGCGGGAAAACTTATCGATATTACCGATGAAATTGTTGGCTTGAAAACCAAATCTCGGGATTTTCATTAGCGAAGTACCAACTGTTCTCAATCGATCATTGGCTAAAGAAAAGAGAGAAAGAAAAACGAAAAAGGGAAGCATCCGCTTCCCTTCAATTCCAGTTGTTGAGTTATGACTCAACTTCAGCTTCCGTACGTCTTTTCTTAAATTCCCTATACAGTAATAAGCTCAAAGTCATGACGACTTTAGACGTTAACCATATCATTAAGAGGAACTACCTTAGATTGTGTGTGAAAAATTACGCTAGTAGTTGAGCATATTTCGTTAAGAAAAATATGCTGCGTGAATATTAGCAAGCGTTTTCTATAAGGTCACTCAAAACAAACCGTACAGCAGCATTAATTATAAAATCTGACGCATTCGCTCTTGAGTCACTTCAACCAAGAGGTCTGGCTGGAACTTAGAAATAAAGCGGTTACACCCTACTTTCTCAACCATAGCTTCATTAAAACTTCCACTTAATGAAGTATTTAGCGTGATGAATAGGTCATGCATTCTTGGGTCAGTACGTACTTCGTGTGTCAGCTTGTAGCCGTCCATTTCAGGCATTTCAGCATCGGTGATCATCAACAATATTTCTTGATTGATGTCTTTGCCTTCATCACACCAGCCCTTAAGTAAGGTCAGTGCTTCTAAGCCATCACAACACTCAATAATGTTCAAACCCAACTGCGACAAGGTGCCTTTGATCTGGTTACGCGCTGTTGAAGAGTCATCAACGATAAGCACATTGCGTCCTATCATCTCCTGAGCTAATTGTTCATCTAAAACGCCTTCAGAGATCGAGACATCGTAATCAATGATCTCAGCCAACACTTTCTCAACATCGATGATCTCGACGATCTTGTGCTGCTCTTCTTCTTGAATATGCGTAATAGCGGTTAGGTAGTTTGCACGGCCTGTTGTCTTTGGCGGCGGCTGGATTTCTGTCCATGTCGTGTTCACGATATTACGAACTTGCCCAACCAAGAAACCTTGTACGGTTCGGTTGTATTCCGTAATAATCAGGTTGCTCTCTTGAGACTCCGCACGAGATGGCGGAAAGCCAATGGCACTGCGTAAATCGATAACAGGCACCGATTCACCACGTAAAGACGCAACACCCGTAATATGATGATGAGAGCCCGGTAAGCGAGTGAGTACTGGCACTTTGAGGACTTCTTTCACTTTAAATACGTTAATCGCAAATAGTTGACGACTATTTAAGCTGAATAACAAGAGTTCCAGACGGTTTTCACCGACCAGTTTGGTTCTCTGATCAACCGAATTTAAAACGCCAGACATACAACACCTTAGTGACAAATAATAACTGTGGCTACAATAGCCTACTTCAATAGGTTAAAGCAAAGCGCCAATGCACAGAATGCTTAAACTAAGTACAACAAATGATGTTATACAAAGCTTAAGTACATGGAAAGGTTCAAGGTAAGGCTACAAGACGAGAAAAAGGGGTTAACCTTCAATAACTTTCATTAACAGTTGGCCATCGTATAAGGCCTGCTTGATGAGCGCAGCACCTGGCATGGTTGCCTGCTTATAAAAACGAGATTCCACCAGCTCTAAGTCTTTATGGTAAACCGATAGACTCTGCTCTTCGATACACTTTTGAATCGCCGGGTATAACACGCTCTTCGCCTGATTGATAACACCACCCACCAAGATTTTCTCTGGGTTGAACAGGTTAATCACAATCGCAATCGCAGAACCTAGATAACGGCCTAACTGTTCAATCACTTCGACAGCCAGCGGATCCCCATTAGCAGCGGCAGCACAGATCTGTTCAATAGTGACGTCTTCAAACACCGTTAGCGTTGATTCTTCACCATTTACCAATCGCTCTTTGACTTGCTCACGGATTGCCTGAGAACTCGCCACCGTTTCTAAACAGCCTCGATTACCACAGTGGCAAAGCTTGCCTTCCTTGTCGATCTGGATATGCCCCAACTCACCGATGTTACCGTGACGTCCTTGCAGAACGCGACCATCAAGAATGATCCCGGCACCTAAACCGTGGTGAATCGAGATAAGAACAGAGTTGTCGTTGTCTTGTGAGTTACCAAACAGCTTTTCTGCTAATGCCCACGCTCGGGTATCATTGGCAATAAAAACTGGCAAACCGGTTTCTTTGTAGATCTCCGGCCCCAACGCTAAGTTTTCAACGTTATAGTGCGGCATCTGCAACACAATACCTTGCTCTGAATTCACCAGACCTGGCAGTGTGATAGCGATACTCGTCACCCTGTCGAGTTGCTCGGCATAGGTTTGGAAGAACTCATCGATTTCATGGAGAAGACGCGCAAGCACATCGTCTTGATCACGTTCATGGATATCAATCTTGGTATCGATAAGCACGTCGCCGCCCAATTCATGGAGCGCGATCGTCAAGTATCCGCGACCAAGACGCATCGACAAAAATTGCCAACCTTCGTTATTGGTTTGCAGACCGACAGCAGGACGCCCACGAGTCGTGGCTTCTTGAACCGTCGTTTCGTGAATAAGGTGAGCTTCAATGAGTTCACGGGTAATTTTAGTAATACTCGCCGGAGCCAACTCACTTTGCTTGGACAGATCGATACGAGAAATAGGACCTTTAAGGTCAATTAGTTTATATACACGACCAGCATTGACCTGTTTGATATGATCAATATGGCCCGGTTGAGCCATGTACATTTTACGCTCCAGAAATCATCAACGAGGTAATTTTTTTACTTTGCGAAGTAATTGTGAAGTCACTTGGTATATCGCCGTGACCAGTATCACGTATATACATGAATCTTTGTGTATCGAGTCAAATAGTTCGAGGAAAATTAACACCCACATCGATAATTTGCGACTTAATTTTCAGAATAAAACATCGCGTTTGAGCCCTGAATTCAATAATTAAAGGCAAATCAAGAAATATCCTCCTAGCTCCCAATAAATTATCAATTAATGCATATACTTAATTCAGTCTTTTAAAAGATTACTTGGCCTCACTCTAGGAGTATTCATGACAGCCGAATTAAGAAAAACGAAAATCGTCACAACGCTAGGCCCTTCTACTGATAAAGGTAACGTGCTTGAAGAGATCATCAAAGCCGGTGCCAATATTGTTCGTATGAACTTCTCTCACGGCACCAGCGACGACCATATACAACGCGCAGAAAAAGTCAGAGCAATAGCAAAAAGACACGGTACTCAAATCGCCATTCTCGGAGACTTACAAGGTCCCAAGATTCGTGTGTCGACATTCAAAGATGGCAAAATCCAACTTGCCGTAGGCGACCTGTTCACTCTCGATAGCAGCCTAGGTTTAGGTGAAGGCAATCAAGAAGCCGTTGGCCTTGATTACAAAGAACTGCCTAACGACGTATCCGCCGGCGATATACTGTTGCTTGACGATGGTCGTGTTCAACTCAAAGTAACCAAAGTGGAAGGCTGTCGCGTTCATACCGAAGTCATCATTGGCGGCCCACTCTCAAATAACAAAGGCATCAACAAAAAAGGGGGGGGCCTTTCCGCAGAAGCGCTAACAGAAAAAGACAAGCGCGACATCGTCACCGCCGCACAAATCAAAGTGGATTACCTAGCGGTGTCTTTCCCTCGTAATGGTGAAGACATGCACTATGCTCGTCAGCTTGCACGAGAAGCCGGCTTAGAAGCTCACCTCGTCGCAAAAGTGGAGCGAGCAGAGACAGTAGCTACAGTTGAGAACATGGATGACATCATAATGGCCTCAGATGTGGTCATGGTGGCTCGTGGTGACCTCGGAGTGGAAATTGGCGACCCTGAGTTAGTCGGAGTACAAAAACAGCTTATACGCCGTGCCAGAGCGCTTAACCGAACTGTCATCACCGCAACTCAGATGATGGAATCAATGATTTCTGCGCCAATGCCAACCCGTGCCGAAGTTATGGATGTTGCCAACGCCGTACTCGATGGCACCGATGCTGTGATGCTGTCTGGTGAAACTGCAGCTGGTGACTACCCAGTCGAGACCGTAAAATCGATGGCTGAAGTCTGTATTGGTGCGGAAAAAATGGCAGGCATTAATAACCAATCCAATTACCGTATTGACCGCACCTTTGTTACTGCCGAAGAAACCGTTTCGATGGCGACCATCTACTCTGCAAACCATATGGAAGGCATTAAAGGCGTTGTCACTCTAACCGAGTCGGGCCGCACTGCACTGATGATGTCTCGCCTAAGTGCTGACATGCCTATTTACGCGCTGTCTCGTAACGAAGGAACGCTTAATCGCTGTACCTTGTACCGAGGTGTAACACCTATCTACTTCGAGACAGAAGCCAAAGACAGCTTTGATATTGCACTATCAACGTTAGATTGCCTGAAAGAAGAAGGATACCTTAAGTTTGGCGACCTAGTGATCGTCACCCAAGGAGACATTATGGATGTAGCAGGGTCAACCAACTGTATGAGAATCTTGCCTGTCACCTAATATTTGACCTTAAGGCGAAACGATTCGCCTAATCTCAAAAACTTAAAAGGGTTATCGAACCAAGTTCAATAACCCTTTTTCATTTCAGAACACGACTCACTACAATCTGCTTAAACAGCATAACGAGCTCACAGCATGCTAGCTCATCAACTTCGGGAATTAGTTACCCGCAGCAATGGTGGCTAACTGTGGCATATGCGAGTTGCGAGCGTTTTCCGTTGAGGTATAGGTCTCCACAAATCGGTAACCGGCTTCTAAACCCAATTCGTAATCATGCAGTAAATCATCTTTATGACTCATTAATGAGCTCGATTTAAGCGTTTGACTAGGTGCTATCTGAACCACAAACGCGTCGTCTGGTGGCGAATTCAAAAAATCCTGAGTCAATGAGTAGGTCTGATAATGCACCATCAGCATGTCAGCCAACCCTGAATCAAACTTATCTCCGATTAAATGACTTAAGCGATAAATATCATCTGCACCAAATAGCCAGCGACCACCGTTCAGCAGGTCTAAATGCCCACGGTCACGCTTCTGCTCTTTTGAGCGCATAATTTGTTGTTGGAAGAAAGAGGTCCAGTCGGTTTTCCACTGTTCCACTTTCTGTTGCCAATGGCCTTGAACACTGTCGAAAGATTCGCGGAACCACTCCAGTTCTTCTGCAGATATAGGTTTAGGCGCTTTGACTGAAGATCCCTTAACTGGTGCTTCAACCAAATGGGTATTACCTTCCTCCACCACTGGCTCAGTACGAATCACCACAATAGAACGAGCTTGTCTTCGCCAGGCTTCCTGAACTGGGATACACGCCGATACACCACCGTCCACATAAGCACTGTCACCAATAAAGACTTCGTCATTGTACAAGCGAGGAATAGCACAGGTCGCAATCATCACCTTGTACCAATCTTCGCCCAATAATGGGAAGTAGTGGTCTCGTAAGTCTTTGGAATCCGTTACAGCCGCATAGAAGTGGCGATCGCCTAGCGTTTGTCGCCCTAAATCCAGATCGAGCTTATATGGGTAAGCCATGATTTGTTCTAGCGCCCATTCTAATCCTAGGTTCTTTCTGTGTCGTATATAGGAAAAGAGATTGAAGAACTCTGGTGAGGTTGTGAGGTCGAGAACAAAAGAACGTCCAAGGCCTTTATCACGGCACAGATAAGCACATAAGTTGAGAGCACCTGCTGAGGTACCAAAAAATTCGTCGAAGGGGTCAAAATTTGAGAGAAGAAAGGCATCCAGCACTCCAGAAGTAAAAATACTTCTCTGTCCGCCACCTTGAGCGACCAGTGCTGTTTTTCCAGCAATAAACTTAGCGTAATAATCCAAGTCTATTGCTGTATCAATATTGGTTATAATCCCACTATTCATTATTCCCTGAGTATCAAAACTCAGCCTCGCAATAGATGGTATTAACTACCAATCGCAATAAAGCCAAATGAAAGAATGATCATGTAGATAAACACGGTAATTTGTAGGGCATTTTTCAGATTATGGTCCATAGACACCTCTGGCTTATTATTAATTTGTCGAGTCTCTATTTAAGTACTATCAGGTGTGTGAAGTATCTTCAAGAATCGTCGAAATTAGTCGCACAATATTGATGTAACCATCACAATTAGTAAGTGTATGGATAAGGATATACTCATGAATAACAAAGCAAATATGATGGCACTGATTACGCTTCTCTCCGTTTCAAGCGCGTATGCTTCGCCGGAGATCATCATTACACCTATGGTAGGTTATACCGGCGGTGGCAGTGTCGAAGACCAGGACGGTAAAACCTATGACATGAAAGGCTCTGAAAATTACACCTTTGCCATTGAAACGCCACTTGAAAAAGGACGCATCGGCTTCTTCTACTCCAATCAGAGCTCGGAATTAGAAACGCTTAACCTAAGCTCCTCCATCCAATACCTGCACCTTCAAAGCAGCATCTACTACCCTGCTTCGCCTGTGTTGTCGGGTTATCTAGGGCTAGGCCTGGGTGCTTCTTACGTCGATGTAGACTGGGCAAAAGATAAGTATGGATTCTCAACTTCTATCTTTGGTGGCTTAGAGTACAAATTTAGTGACCGACTAGCGTTGAACACACAAGTACGTTGGTTAGGCACGGTTGTCGACAACGATACCTCCGGTGTTTGTAATATCCCAAATAACGGGCAAGAGTGCATCATTCGCTTTGATACCGACTGGATGAACCAATTCCAAGCCAATGTCGGACTGAGTTTTACTTTCTAAGCGGCTCAATGAAGCAAAAATATAAGATCGGCCCAAACTAAAAAACCAGCTAAATGCTGGTTTTTTCATTATTAAAACGGTTTTAGTTCAGGTTAGAACTTATAGGTAACACCTAAAGCGCCGCCCACTTGCAACTCAACACCTTTATACATATCGAGTTCAGGGTGAACTTGAGCGTAAGCATTCCAACCTTCGTAGAAATTCACTTTCACGCCTAACGGCAAGCGTAAGCCAAAGTCGTCATTCCATTCAGCCCAAGCACCAGCACCGACGTACCAGCTCAACGGAGCTTCAGTCTCGAACTGACCACGCTTCAAAATGTAATCAAAGGCAGCGCCGTCATTGCCAATCGTAGCACGGTATTTCTGATCAAATTCCACAACGACACTCAGGTCTTGGTCAATGGCGAGTCCCACTTCCAAAGCTGGAGCTTCAGAAGCTTGAGCAAACGAGGCTCCGCTGCAGCACATAAGGCCGATCAAGTAACGATGTTTCATAATATTCTCAGACTGTATTTAAAAAACGGAAGTCTACTGGAATCTCAGCAAAAGGTGTCATCGCTGGGTAAAAGATAAAAGACACGAAAAATTTAAGAGCAACCATCAACTGATCGAGTTGAATGATAAGTATCTGAGTTAATGGAGATTAAGCACAATAGATCTTTCATAGAGCAGAAAACAAAAAAGGAGGCCTTTCGGCCTCCTTTCAATTTATTGAATCAGAGAATTAACCGTTGTTACGGATCCACTCATCCATGTCTGTCTTAAGGTTGTCAGACTTAGTACCGAAGATAGCTTGTACGCCACCCGCTACTACTACAACACCTGCAGCGCCTAGTTTCTTCAGCTTGTCTTGGTCAACAAGAGCTGTATCAGCTACTGCAACACGTAGACGAGTAATACAAGCGTCAAGACCAGTGATGTTCGCTTTACCACCGAATGCAGCAACTAGCTCACCAGCAAGTTCAGAACCAGTCGCAACTGACTCTTCTTCAGTCTCGTCTTCACGGCCTGGAGTTTTAAGGTCTAGAGCTTTAATCACAGTGCGGAATACGATGTAGTAAATTGCAGCGTAAGCAATACCACATACAACCATTAGGCCCATCTTAGACGCGTTGCCAGATAGAACTAGGAAGTCGATTAGACCGTGTGAGAAAGATGTACCGTGTACAAAACCTAGAGTGTTCGCAAGAACGTATGCAGAACCAGCTAGTAGAGCGTGGATTGCGTACAGTACTGGAGCAACGAATAGGAAAGAGAATTCGATTGGTTCAGTGATACCCGTTAGGAATGAAGTCAACGCAGCAGAAGCCATGATGCCCATTACTTTAGCGCGGTTTTCAGGCTTAGCTGAGTGTGCAATCGCGATTGCAGCAGCAGGTAGACCGAACATCTTGAACATGTAACCACCAGCTAGCTGACCGAAGCCATTGCCCGCTGCACGAGATGCGTCATCAGCAACTAGGTAACAAGTAAGAACACCGTTTTGAGTTTCGCCAGCAGCGTTTACACAAGTACCAGCTTCAAAGAAGAAAGGTACGTTCCAAACGTGGTGAAGACCAAATGGAATTAGAGAACGCTCAACGATACCGTAGATACCAAACGCCACTTGTGGGTTTTGGTGAGCAGCCCAATCAGAGAACGCAGAGATAGCGCCGCCAACTGGTGGCCATACTACAGATAGTAGGATTGCTAGACCAATCGCAGAGAAACCTGTGATGATTGGCACAGCACGCTTACCAGCGAAGAAGCCAAGGTACTCTGGTAGTTGAATACGGAAGAAACGGTTGAATGCCCAAGCAGCAACACCACCGACTAGGATACCACCTAGTACACCAGTATCGATTTTATCAACGCCCATTACACCAGCCATTACGCCAAGTGTAGCAGTCATGATGCCATAACCAACGATAGCAGCTAGACCCGCTACACCATCGTTGTTAGTAAAGCCAAGTGCAACACCTACTGCGAACAGTAGTGCCATTTGACCGAATACTGAACCACCAGCTTGTTCCATTAAGTTTGAAACGATTTCTGGAATGAAAGGAAGATCTGCTGCACCGACACCTAGCAAAATACCCGCAACTGGTAAAACTGATACTGGAAGCATCAGAGACTTACCAACTTTCTGCAGGCTAGCAAAAAGGTTCTTAAACATGTTTATGCTCCTGATAAAGATAAAATAATTATATTGGGTTCTAACGGCACACCCCCGTAGCCTATATGTTAGCACCCTGCGAAAATGTAACCATGTATTGCATTATATTTTCTGCCGCTAAATATATATTGATGGGGAACTAACTTTCTAGTCACTTACGAAATTTAGTTTCAAAACACGTCTTGGATCACATGTCAAATCTAGAAATGCAATCCTTTACAAGCATTTAATCAATTGAAATATATAAGTATTTTTCAATTGTCCTATTATTTTACTGAGTAAATAAAATAGGAGCGAATGTTATTTTTAGTAACAAAATTACAAATGTTATAATTAGCGCTCTCAAGTTCAACATAATTCGTAAACATTAAAAAAAAACGTATTTTTAGTGATCAAAAACACAAAAAGGGAGCTTTCGCTCCCTTTTATTTGTTTACTTAGATTTTTATCGCAAAAAAAGTTTTTGGTAATTTTTGGTCGTTTGTTCGGCAACCTCTTTCATCGACACACCTTTTAATTGCCCAATGTAGGCCGCCACTTCGACGACATATGCAGGCTGATTCTGCTTCCCACGATATGGAATGGGCGCCAAATATGGAGAATCTGTCTCGATCAGCAACCTGTCTAGCGGTAGGTTCTTAACAACTTCTTTAAGTTCTGTAGCCTGCTTAAAGGTCACAATGCCTGAAATTGAGATATAGAAACCTAGTTCCATTGCTGCTTCTGCGAATGCTTGATCTTCGGTAAAGCAGTGAATCACACCGCCACACTTCTCAGCTCCGCCATCACGTAAAATAGCTAATGTGTCTTCACGTGCGTTACGAGTGTGAATGATCAAAGGTTTATTCAGCTCAACGGCTAACTCAACATGCTGCTTAAATCGTAGCTGTTGCAGCTCCGCCGTCTCTGGTTGGTAGTGATAATCTAAACCTGTCTCTCCAATCGCCACAACCTTAGGGTTGCTCGCGTATTCACGCATTGTCTCTAGGCTGAAATCACTTTCAACATCGAGAGGGTGAACGCCACAAGAGGCTTTAACGTTATCAAACGGCGAGATCATCTCGAGCATATTTTCAAACGAATCGAGTGTCACGCCGACAGAAAGCAATTGGTCTACATTAGCAGCCTTCGCCTTGTTAACCACATCTTCTACGCTGGTGTGTAAATCTTGGTAATCCAGTTTGTCTAAATGACAGTGGGAATCTACGAACATGTTTCCTCGCAAGTGGCTATCAGCCAATTCATTATGAGTAGCTCCGTATTGAGCCCAGGGTGTTGCTTTAACTGCTCAATCAATGTCAGCAGTTTATTCGATGCTGCATAAGCACTTTGATAAGACATCGCCTCACACAGTGCTTTCGCACTCGGAGTGAAAGCCTGATTCGCCAAACCAAAATGCAGCTTCTGTACATCTGACAATAGATGCCAAAGCCAGCCAAGTTGAATCAAAGGGTCTTTGCTAAGCTCTGTAGAGAACTTTAGCATGTCAGGTTGAGTGCCTTTTATCACATTCACAAAGCCATCGAGCGCTTTTGTTGAAGCTTCAACGCCACCTTGCTCAAACATCGCTTTTGCTTTTAAAGGCGCGTTGTCATTGAGTGCTAAAATATACTGCGGTACCGCTTTGCCCACTTCACCATCTAACCACGCTGATGCTGTCTCTAACTGCGGACTAACCACATTGAATTGCTGACAACGGCTAATAATAGTCGGCATTAAGCGATTACTGTTACGAGTAGACAGAATGAAGATGCACTTGCTTGATGGCTCTTCCAGAGTTTTCAATAGTGCGTTGGAAGCCGATTCGTTCATTGCTTCAGCAGGGTTAAGCAAAATAACGCGCAAACCACCTAACTGAGAAGACTCTTGAGCCCAGCGGTTACTGGCACGCACTTGATCAACCGTGATCGACTTACCTTCTTTCTCGGGTGAGATCACATGAAAATCAGGATGACTGCCCGACTTCATTAACTCACAGCTGTGGCAAAACCCGCACGACTCGCTTTCATAGTTCGTGCACATCAATGCGTCGGTAAGTTGGCTAATCAAAGCATCAACGCCGAGCCCTTCCGGTGCATTAACAATCACAGAGTTAGGAAAACGCTCCGCATCGAGACTTTTTTTCCACTCACTCCATACCGGTGTGAGCCAAGAATACACTTCAGCCATGACTACCTACTGTTTGTCAAGCCAAGCAGTTAGCGCGACTTTAATATCAGCGGCTACTTGCTCAATTTCTTGCTGCGCGTTAATCACAAGTACAGAATCATCTTGTTCTGCAATTTCTAGATAGCGCTCACGCGTGCGGTCGAAAAATGAGATGTCCATCTTTTCAATTCTATCAAGCTCACCACGGCCTCTAGCACGCTCTAGCCCTACTCTAGGGTCTAGGTCCAAATATAGCGTTAGATCGGGTTTAAAGCCGCCTAGCGTGGTTGCTTTCAGTGATTCCATAGTCGTGCGCGCGATCTGGCGACCACCACCTTGGTATGCCTGTGAAGACATATCATGACGATCACCCAATACCCATTGACCATTGGCGAGTGCCGGCTTGATGACGTTCTCGACTAATTGAACACGTGCTGCATACATCAACAGCAATTCAGTCATGTCTTGAAGCTTCTCGCCTTCGTGCTCTTCTTTAACCAATGAACGCATCTTTTCAGCTAAGACAGTACCACCCGGCTCGCGAGTATTAACAATATCTTCAACACCCGATGCTTTTAATGTCTCAACGATGGCATTGATTGCTGTGCTTTTGCCAGCGCCTTCAAGGCCTTCAACCACGATAAATTTCGACTGATTCATAATTATTTCTTTATCTGTTTTTTCTTAATTGCTTTAAGTAAGCTCGCACTGCACGGTTATGCTCAGTCAAACTCTTTGAAAATACGTGACCACCTGTTCCACTCGCAACGAAATACAAGTAGTTGCTCTTCTCTGGATTCAACGCCGCGTTGATAGACGCTTTGCCTGCCATAGCGATAGGTGTCGGTGGCAAGCCACTCATTGTATAGGTGTTGTAAGGCGTTGGAGTACGTAAGTCTTTCTTACGTATATTGCCTTTGTAACTGTCGCCCATGCCGTAGATAACCGTTGGGTCAGTTTGCAGACGCATACGCTTGTTCAAGCGATTAACGAACACAGAAGACACACGTTCACGCTCTGACGCTACTGCAGTCTCTTTCTCAATGATAGACGCAAGAATTAGCGCTTCATATGGCGATTTAAGAGGCAGTTTATCGGCTCGATTTTCCCACTCTTCATTCACCACGCTCATTAGGTCTCGATGCGCGCGCTTCAACAAATCTAAATCAGTGGTGCCGTAGGTGTAGTGATACGTTTCTGCTAAGAAGAGACCTTCTAGCTTTTCGTTTTCAATACCCAACTTTTCAGCGATCTCTTTTTCAGAAACGCCATCCAATGTCTGTTGAATGAATTCGTTGTCTTTTAGCTGAACAAGCCATTCGTCAAAACGACTGCCTTCAACAAAGGTAATAGTAAACTGGTGTTCTTTCCCTTCTACAAGCACCTGTAGCGCTTGCTCTAAGGTTAAACCCGGTTCAAGCAGGAAAGTACCCGCTTTTACGTCTACAAGCTCAGGATGTAACTTACGGATTAATTTCTCGTAAGGAGAAGCCTCAAACAGCCCCTCGTTAATCAACTGGGCTAGAACGCGGTTAAAGCTGCTACCTGAAGCAACAGTCACGACTTGTGGTTTTTCTAATTGAATAACTTGTTTCAGGTTATCTTGCGCTTGGTTGTAAACATAAAAACCAGCAGCACCGGCTGCAATTAAGCACAAGATAATAAAAATAAATAACTTTTTGATCACGAGTTTAGTTGTCCTTGAAGGCTACGAGTAACGGTTCCAATGTTAAATTGGGTATCACTAATACGGGTAACTGGGGCAACCCCTAAAATGGAGTTTGTCATGAAAACCTCATCAGCTTGCATGAGTTGAGATAAGCAGTAGTCACTAATTGTAACGGAAAGTTCAGCCTGATTCAGCGCGGTTAACACTTGCTTACGCATAACCCCCGCGACACCACTTTGAGTGAGTTGAGGTGTGTATATCGACTGACCTTTGCGCCAGAACAGATTGGCCATGGTGGTTTCAATCACATTGCCCGATATATCAAGAACCACGCCATCCACTTCATTAGCTTGATCCATTTCATCTTTCATCAAAATCTGCTCAAGGCGATTATTGTGCTTATGGCCAGCCAGTAGTGGGCTCAAACCTAGCGCTTGATGGCAGATACCGAGTTCAACACCGGAGTCTTGCCACGCTGAATAATGGCTTGGGTAATCAAAGGTACTGATGGTGATTGTCGGCTTGGCGATATTCTTGGTACTGTAGCCACGCCCACCCGCTCCACGACTAACGTGCAGCTTGATCCCTGCTTTTTGATTATGAGGCTTGTTGGCGTTATGGAGCTTCTTTGAACCATCAAGGCTCTTTGTGCCATGAAGAGCGTTATGTTGGATGTGTTGAAGCGCAGTATCGAGCCAAAGACTAACAACATCCCAATCAAGAGCAGAAATGCGTAGTGCTTTAAGGCACTCGTCGACACGGTGCTGATGATCGTGAAGATGTTGTATCTCACCATCACTCACGAGCATTGTCGTAAAACAGCCGTCTCCGTACTGAAACGAGCGATCCAAAATATCGATAGTTTGCTGGCTTTCTCCATCAACCCAAAACATGTTTTTCCCCATAAAAAGAAACGGCTCAATGCTAAAGCATCAAGCCGTTTAAAAACAAGTCTAATTGTGACTATCTACGAGTGTTTACGTCTTTAATAAGATGATTAAATCTTTTTGAAGATCAAACAGCCGTTTGTACCACCGAAACCGAATGAGTTACATGCAGCATATTCCATGTTGCTAACTTCACGCGCAGTGTGAGGTACTAAGTCAATATCTAAGCCTTCTTCAGGATCATCTAGGTTGATTGTTGGTGGAACAATTTGGTCAACCAGAGACATTGCCGTGATAATAGCTTCAGCAGAACCAGCAGCACCTAGAAGGTGGCCTGTCATTGATTTCGTAGAAGAAACCAATACTTGCTTGCTGCCTGCTTCGCCAAGAGCACGCTTGATGCCCTTAACTTCCGCTACGTCACCTGCAGGAGTCGAAGTACCGTGTGCGTTTACATAACCGATTTGTTCACCAGTAATGCCAGCATCACGCATAGCCGCTTCCATTGCTAGTGCGCCACCAGAGCCATCTTCACTTGGAGATGTCATGTGGTAAGCGTCACCCGACATACCGAAGCCAACTAGCTCACAGTAAATCTTAGCGCCACGAGCTTTCGCATGTTCGTACTCTTCAAGAACCATCATGCCTGCACCGTCGCCAAGAACGAAGCCATCACGGCCTTTGTCCCATGGACGAGAAGCTTTTTGAGGCTCATCGTTACGAGTAGAAAGTGCTTTAGCCGCACCAAAACCGCCCATACCTAGTGGAGTTGATGCTTTTTCAGCACCACCCGCTAGCATTGCGTCTGCATCGCCGTATGCAATCATACGAGCCGCGTGACCAATGTTATGTAGGCCAGTCGTACATGCAGTAGAAATCGCGATGTTTGGACCGCGTAGGCCACGCATGATAGACATGTGACCAGCAATCATATTCACGATCGTCGACGGTACGAAGAACGGGCTGATCTTACGAGGGCCTTTTTCAGTTAGAGCTTGGTGACCGGCTTCGATCAAACCAAGACCACCAATACCAGAACCGATAGCAACACCCACACGTGGAGCGTTTTCTTCAGTAATAGTTAGGGCTGAATCATCTAAAGCTTGAATACCTGCTGCGACGCCGTACTGGATGAACAAGTCCATCTTACGAGCATCTTTTTTAGTCATATACTCTTCGCAGTTAAAGTCTTTAACTAGACCTGCAAAACGAGTTGAGAAATTGGTTGCATCAAAATGATCGATATTAACGATACCACTTTGACCAGCTAGCAGGGCTTTCCAAGAAGATTCTACAGTGTTGCCTACCGGTGACAACATACCCATGCCAGTGACAACTACACGACGCTTGGACACGATTTTACACTCCGGGGATTGAGGTGATTTAAGATGAGGATAGATGAGTTAGATAAAACACAGGCGGTCGAGGTGACCGCCTGGGAGAGATTATTACTGAGCGCTAGTTACGTAATCGATAGCTGCTTGAACAGTAGTAATTTTCTCAGCTTCTTCATCTGGGATTTCAGTGTCGAATTCTTCTTCTAGAGCCATTACTAGCTCAACTGTGTCTAGAGAATCTGCACCTAGGTCATCAACGAAAGAAGCTTCGTTTTTAACTTCAGCTTCGTCTACACCTAGCTGTTCAACAATGATTTTCTTTACGCGTTCTTCGAGGTTGCTCATTTTTTCTTTTCCTTTACAGAGTTCGCTTTATGCGATGTTTTCCGTAGTTTATTCAATCTATTGAAAGTTGCAAGGTCAACTTTTCTGGTCAAACCACAATTTTCACGATTTTAACCGAAATTACGTATGATCTTGACTTAAATCATGCACAAATGTTGCACATAATTTACACCATGTACATACCGCCATTGACGTGAAGTGTTTCACCTGTGATATAAGCTGCCGCAGGTGACGCCAAAAATACCACAGCTTCAGCGATTTCGCGAGGGTCACCTAGTCGACCTGCTGGTACATTCGCCAAAGTTGCTGCACGTTGGTCATCATTTAGCGCTTTAGTCATGTCTGTTTCGATAAAACCAGGCGCTACAGTGTTTACTGTAATGCCACGAGACGCAACTTCACGAGCCATTGATTTAGTAAAGCCAATTACACCAGCTTTTGCAGCTGCGTAGTTAGCTTGACCAGCGTTACCCATAGTACCAACTACAGAACCAACGTTAACAATACGGCCTTGACGCTTCTTCATCATGCCACGCAATACAGCTTTAGACATGCGGAAAATAGGCGTTAGGTTAGTATCAATGATGTCGTTCCACTCATCGTCTTTCATACGCATAAGTAGGTTATCACGAGTGATACCAGCGTTGTTAACTAGAATGTCAATCGCACCAAATTCATCGTTGATGGTTTTCAGTGTAGCAGCAATTGAGTCAACATCAGTGACATTAAGAGCAAGACCTTTACCATTCTCACCCAGATACTCACTGATTGCAGCTGCGCCGCCTTCAGAAGTAGCTGTACCGATAACTTTAGCACCACGCTCAACTAAAAGTTCAGCGATTGCACGACCGATACCACGGCTTGCGCCTGTAACTAGTGCAACTTTGCCTTCTAAATTCATCATAACTTCTCTATTAAGTGGTTATTTACTTAGCAGCTTCTAGTGATGCAGTGTCGTTAACTGCAGCAGCTGTCATAGTTTTTACGATTCGTTTTGTTAGGCCAGTAAGAACTTTACCAGGGCCTAATTCAAGTAGCTTCTCAACGCCTTGCTCATTCATCGCTTGTACACCTTCAGTCCAACGAACTGGGCTGTATAGCTGACGAACAAGTGCGTCTTTAATTTTTGCAGGGTCTGTTTCAGCAATAACATCAACGTTATTGATAACAGGCAATGCTGGCGTGTTGAACTCTAGAGCTTCTAGAGCCACTGCTAGCTTATCTGCTGCTGGCTTCATCAGTGCACAGTGAGACGGCACAGAAACAGGTAACGGAAGTGCACGCTTAGCGCCCGCTTCTTTACAAAGTGCACCAGCACGCTCTACTGCAGCTTTGTTACCCGCGATAACAACTTGGCCAGGAGAGTTAAAGTTAACTGGAGACACAACTTCGTCTTGCGCAGCTTCTTCACACGCTTTAGCAATCGCTTCATCGTCTAGACCGATGATTGCGTACATTGCACCAACACCTGCAGGAACCGCTTCTTGCATCAGTTGACCACGTAGTTCAACCAGCTTGATCGCTTCTTTAAAGTCGATAACGCCGGCACATACAAGAGCAGAATATTCACCTAGGCTGTGACCTGCTAGATTTACAGGTTGCTCTAGGCCAAGCTCTTGCCATACACGCCAAATTGCAACAGACGCTGTTAATAGAGCCGGTTGAGTGCGAAAAGTTTCATTTAGATTTTCTACAGGACCATCTTGAACCAATGCCCATAGATCGTAACCAAGTGCTTCTGAAGCTTCAGCAAATGTCTTTTTAACAACATCATACTGTTCGCCTAGGTCAGCAAGCATACCGATAGCTTGAGAGCCTTGGCCTGGGAATACGATAGCAAATTTGCTCATTGTAATTTTCCTTTAAGCAAAGCAAAAAATTGAATAAGGCACATAAGTTATGTGCCTTGTTTGTTGATTATCGCTTAGGGTTAGAATTTAACTAACGCAGAACCCCAAGTGAAGCCGCCGCCAAATGCTTCAAGTAGAAGCGTTTGACCACGTTTAATTCGCCCGTCGCGAACAGCCTCATCTAGGGCCGTTGGTACGGTAGCTGCTGACGTGTTGCCGTGCTTATCAAGAGTAATCACTACTTGATCAAGCGACATCGTCAGCTTTTTAGCGGTTGCCGAGATAATACGGTAGTTCGCTTGGTGTGGAACTAACCAATCAAGCTCTGACTTATCCATATTGTTCGCCGCTAAGGTGTCTTTAACTAGCTTAGAAAGCTGAGTTACCGCCACTTTAAATACTTCGTTGCCCGCCATGTGCAGCCATTTGTCTGCATCACCGCCGCGCTCTGGTACTTCTAGGCTTAGAAGCTCACCGTATTTACCATCAGAGTAAATATGAGTAGACAAAATACCTGGCTCTTCGCTTGCGCCTACAACCACCGCGCCTGCTGCATCACCAAATAGGATGATAGTAGAGCGGTCAGTCGGATCACAGGTTTTTGACAGTGCATCAGCACCAATTACCAAAACGTTCTTACACATGCCAGTCTTGATGTGTTGATCAGCAACAGACAGTGCGTAGACAAAACCAGAACACGCTGCAGCCAAATCAAACGCAGGGCAGCCTTTGATACCAAGCTTGCCTTGTACCTGACATGCCGAAGACGGGAATGTGTGGCTACTGCTGGTTGTCGCAACGATGATTAAATCAATCTCTTCTTTGTCGATACCTGCCATTTCAATGGCATTTTCAGCAGCGTAAAACGCCATATCAGCAACGGTTTCGTTTTCCGCTGAAATACGACGCTCTTTAATACCCGTTCTAGCAACGATCCACTCATCGCTAGTCTCTACCATTTTCTCTAAGTCTGCGTTAGTACGCACCTGAGATGGCAAGTAGCTGCCAGTACCTAAAATTTTGCTATACATGAAGACTAATAATGCCTCTCGAGTAAAACCGCTTCCAAACGATCGCTAATGCGGCTGGGGACTTGTCGTTTGACCTCGTGTACTGCTTCACCAATCGCGTTGACGACTGCAGACACATCAGCACTTCCATGACTTTTAATGACAATGCCGCGCAATCCTAACAAACTTGCGCCGTTATACTGGTCGGGGTTCAAGGTTTTTAATTCAGTAAATAGCTCAGAAAACAGCATTCTGGCTATCCAACCCTTTATTGTTGAAGCCATCATGCGCGTTTTTAGCTTATCAATAAAGAGCTGAGCCGTACCTTCGCACGTTTTTAAGCAGACATTGCCCACAAAACCATCACATACGACGACATCAGCAGCATCTTGAAGTAATTGATTACCTTCAATATAGCCTATGAAGTTCACAGACTGAGTATTAGACAACATTTCAGCGCATCGTTTTACAAGGTCATTGCCTTTAATTTCTTCTGCACCGATATTCAAGATAGCGACACGTGGTGCGCGACCTAAATGTTGTTCTGCTAATGCACTGCCCATGACAGCAAACTGAAACAGTGAATCTGCGTCACTAGAAACGTTCGCCCCTAAATCAAGCATCCATGTGCGATTTCCGGATGCAGTAGGCAAAGCTGAAACCAATGCAGGCCTATCAATACCGGGAAGAAGCTTGAGTCTGAAACGGGATAAAGCCATCAGTGCGCCAGTGTTACCACCACTCACACAAGCATCAGCCTGTGATTCGGCAACCAGATCGATAGCGGCACGCATAGAGCTACCCTGACTATTACGTAAGGCTAGTGAAGGTTTTTCAGAATTGGAAATGACTCGATCACAATGCTGGATACTCAAACGAGAATCAGGCATTCGACCTAATGAAGATAATTGAGATGTGATCGCGTTTCGATCACCTATTAGAATGACTTTTAGCTCTGGGAAATACGACAGTGCCTGCACGGCGGCAGGCACTGTTACACGAGGACCGAAGTCCCCGCCCATTGCATCAAGCGCAACGGTTAGATTTTGCAAAGGTCAACCTTACTTGTTGATAACCTTTTTGCCGCGGTAGAAACCTTCGGCAGTCACGTTGTGACGTAGGTGAGTTTCACCTGAAGTTGCGTCTACAGAAAGTGCAGCTGTAGTTAGCGCATCGTGTGAACGACGCATGCCACGCATTGAACGTGATTTCTTGCTCTTTTGTACGGCCATTGACCCTACTCCTATGTAAATTCTTAAAGAAGCAATTACTTCTTTAAGCTTTTTAAAACATCAAATGGATTCGGCTTTTTGTCTTCCTCAATTTCTTCAGGAAGTTCACCAAACACCAAGTTATTTGAGTTAACGCTACATTTCGCATCGTCGTGCATTGCTATTTGTGGCAATCCAAGGATGAACTCGTCTTCAACTAATTGAATCAGGTCTAACTCACCGTACTCGTTCAGATCTACCAAATCGTACTCTTCCGGTGCTTCCTCTTCACTTTTCTCACTGTAAACAGGAGTATAAGTAAATTGGACATCGCACTCATGTGCGAAAACCTCATTACAACGTTGACACTCTAAATCGACTTCGACGTTAGCTTTACCAGAGATAACGACTAATCGTTGTTCATCAAGCCCAAATGACATTGAGACTTGCGCGTCACGTTTTACGCCTTCAGTTGCTTCAGTTAAACGCTTCAAAAGACTGACCTGAATGATACCATCCATATCGAGTCGTTTTTGAGCCGTTCTTGCCGGATCAACTGTACGCGGTATTTTTTCCTTTTGCATAGGGCGCGAATCTTATCTTCCAAATCGTGTTTAGTCAAAGGAAATGGCAAAAAAAATGTACTTTCCTGCCTTTCCTATTCAGAGCATTATGAATAGCAGGACAAGTTACGTTATCCTGAGATAAATGCTTCCTTGAATTGTAAATTAAAATGAGAAATTACCAACTAGTTTTAGCCTCTACATCACCATTTAGGCAAGAGATCCTCAAAAAACTACAGTTAAGCTTCATTACAGCCAAGCCAGACTGCGATGAAACGCCGCTTCCTGAAGAGACGCCTCAACAGCTGGTGATGCGCCTTGCTGAGACAAAAGCTAAGTCTTGTGCATTGGAGCAACCTAGCTTAGTCATCGGTTCTGATCAGGTTTGTGTGATTGATGGAGAGATCATAGGTAAGCCTCACACTCGAGAAAAAGCGATCGAGCAGTTATCTCGTCAAAGCGGCAAGAGCATTACTTTTTATACTGGGCTTTCGGTTTGGAACAACGAGACCAATGAAGCTGACACGCGTCTCGACACCTTTGTTGTGCATTTCCGCGATTTAACTAAGCAACAGATCATGAGTTATGTCGAGAAAGAACAACCTTATTACTGCGCGGGCAGTTTTATGTGTGAAGGGTTAGGCATCGCGTTGTTTAAACAGATGGAAGGTAAAGATCCAAATACTTTGATCGGCTTACCGCTGATCGATCTAGTCGATATGTTAGAAGCGCAAGGAATGGGTGTACTATAACGGATACGCTCTCTTTGTTAGAGATTCCCTACTCCTTCCTTCGTCAGTCTAGGGAATGGCGGAACACGCAATTTTATCTAACCAACTAATGATATAGAGCGTGATTTTAAAAAGTCGTCATCCTCAAGGGCGAGGAACGAGCGACTTGGGGATCTTCTACAACAGATGAAAACAAAAAAGGTTGACGATATTCGTCAACCTTTCTCATTTATGGATACTGAAGAACAAATTTAGAGGCACTCTATACCTTCGTATCTCGTATCTTCTTAAAGCTTACGTAAACCAGTTAGGGCTTTCTCTAGCCTTCTTTCCATTGGCGCCGAGATATCCATCTTCTCTTCACTACCTGGGTGTGTGAACTTGATGTTTGCTGCATGTAGGAACAGACGATCAAGACCAACCTTACCCGTGTAAGCATCAAAACGACGATCACCGTAGCGATCATCCCAAGCAATTGGGTGACCAGTATACTGAGCGTGCACACGAATTTGGTGTGTTCGGCCTGTAATTGGGCTTGCTTGAATCAACGTCGCCTCTTGGAATTTTTCTAAAACCTTAAAACGGGTTTCAGAAGCTTTACCATTCGGGTTAACTCGAACAATGCTGTTCACTTCATTTTTCAACAAAGGTGCGTTGACGACTTTGCAGCTGTTCTTCCATTCGCCCATAACTAAAGCGAAGTAGTATTTTTGAACCGTTTTTTCACGGAACTGTGCTTGAAGGTGTCTTAGCGCCGAGCGCTTCTTAGCAACAAGCAAAATGCCAGACGTATCTCTATCGATACGGTGCACTAATTCAAGAAAACGAGCATCAGGGCGAAGAGCACGTAATGCTTCAATCGCGCCAAATTTTAATCCGCTACCACCATGAACAGCAGTGCCAGACGGTTTGTTAAGAATTAGCATGTGATCATCTTCATAAATGATGCACTGTTCTAATTCTGAAACCTTGTTGAGTTTCGTGCTCGGCACGTTCTCTTCTGTTTTCTCTTCAATAGTAACCGGAGGGATACGAACTAAATCGCCAGCTTTTAGTTTGTACTCAGCCTTGATGCGTTTTTTATTTACGCGGACTTCGCCTTTACGCACGATTCGGTAAATCATGCTTTTCGGGATGTTTTTTAATTGGTTGCGTAAGAAGTTATCAATACGCTGACCAGCCATATCTTCGTCAATGTCGACGAATTGGACTTGGGTTCTAATTTCGCTCATTGCGCTATTGTATCACTGTCACTTTTGATAATTGATATTTTCTTAGCCCTATTCCGAACTTATTTATCCCTAATCCTTACCGATCTATCCCAAAATGGTCATTGAAGTTCTATATTTCTTTGATTCTTCGAACAAAAAAGCATCAAGATTCCTGCAAATTAAAATATCAATTGATAAATTATTTATAGACAGTGAGTTAGAGCTATCAAAACCCAAACAAAAACTGTTTTTTTTACAGCATTCCGACAAAGCAGATTGCTGTGTTTACCGACCGCTGCTATAGTTCACAGCTGCTATCAGTGGTTTGACTATTATTTAAACAGTTAACCATTCATAAGCAAGTAAATGAGTAGATAACTCAGATTAGACAGTGCTGCAATCGGCGTAAGACACGGTCAACTGAGTTCCTTATCGCTCTACTCACGTACACTCATGTTGAGTATTCACCGCCACATCGCGGATCATAGGCTAACTCCCTATGATGACTGACGTGCCCCAGAGCATCCCTCTCCAGCCGGGAGGCTGCACCGATAAAGCCATGGGATCTGGCACCATGAGAAACGAAATAAAGCGATAAGAACAATGATGAAAATAAGAAAAGACAATGAGAATTCCTAAATGAAAAGAATGTTAATTAACGCAACTCAAAAAGAAGAGTTGCGTGTCGCTTTGGTTGATGGCCAACGACTGTTCGATCTAGATATCGAAAGTCCAGGTCACGAGTCAAAGAAAGCGAATATCTACAAAGGACGTATTACCCGTATTGAACCAAGCCTAGAAGCGGCATTCGTTGATTACGGCGCAGAACGTCACGGTTTCCTCCCTCTTAAAGAAATTGCCCGCGAATACTTCCCTGAAGGTTATACATACCAAGGCCGTCCTAGCATTAAAGAAGTGCTAAAAGAAGGCCAAGAAGTAATCGTACAAGTAGAGAAAGAAGAACGTGGTAGCAAAGGTGCTGCACTGACAACTTTCATCTCTTTGGCTGGTAGTTACTTAGTTCTTATGCCTAATAACCCTCGTGCTGGCGGTATTTCTCGTCGTATCGAAGGTGATGAACGCACTCAACTGAAAGCAGCATTAAGCACTCTTGAGCTTCCTCAAGGTATGGGCTTAATCGTGCGTACAGCGGGTGTTGGCAAAAGCGCAGAAGAGCTAGAGTGGGACCTGAATGTTCTATTGAACCATTGGGGCGCTATCAAGCAAGCTTCTGATTCAAATGCAGCTCCTTTCCTAATTCACCAAGAGAGTAACGTTATTGTTCGCGCAATTCGTGACTACCTACGTCGTGATATTGGCGAGATTCTAATCGACAGCAATACTATTTTTGAACGTGCACAAGCGCACATTCAATTAATACGCCCAGATTTCATGAATCGCGTTAAGAAATACGATGGTGAAGTGCCACTATTCAGCCATTACCAGATTGAAAGCCAGATCGAATCTGCTTTCCAACGTGAAGTTCGTCTTCCATCTGGTGGTTCTATCGTAATCGACCCAACAGAAGCACTGACTTCTATCGATATCAACTCTGCTCGTGCAACAAAGGGCGGCGATATTGAAGAAACAGCACTTAACACTAACCTAGAAGCTGCCGATGAAATTGCACGTCAATTACGTCTACGTGACCTAGGTGGTCTTGTTGTAATCGACTTTATCGATATGACCCCGGTTCGCCACCAACGCGAAGTAGAAAGCCGTCTACGTGATGCCGTTCGTTTAGATCGCGCACGTGTTCAGATTGGTCGTATTTCTCGCTTTGGTCTTCTAGAGATGTCTCGTCAACGTTTGAGCCCATCACTAGCAGAAGCAAGCCACCACATTTGTCCTCGTTGTACAGGTACTGGTGTTGTTCGTGATAACGAATCTCTAGCACTTTCTGTTCTACGTTTGATTGAAGAAGAAGCTCTAAAAGACAACACAGCACAAGTACTTGCTGTTGTGCCTGTTCCAATCGCTTCTTACCTTCTGAACGAAAAACGTCGCTCAGTAAACCACATCGAGAAGAACCAAGAAGTTAAGATCACTGTTGTTCCTAACTCAGACATGGAAACGCCGCATTTTGAGGTTATCCGTGTTCGTGAAGGTGAAGAGTTCGATCTACTATCTTACTTGCTGCCTAACAAGCTAGAAGCTCTAAAAGAAGCGGAAAGCAAAGAGCCTGCTGAACAGACTATTCGTCCTAAGAAGATCGAAGAACCTGCTCTGAAAGGCTTCGCAGCTCCTGCTCAATCAGCACCAACTCCTGCTCCAGCACCTAAAGCTGTAGAAGAGAAGAAAGCTGAACCAGCAGCGACTCAAGAACCAGGCCTAATTGGTCGTTTCTTCAAAGCTATCGGTAGCTTCTTATTTGGCTCTTCAACTCAAGAAGAGAAAAAAGAAGAAGAGAAGAAAGAAGAAAAACCTAAAAACAATCGTAACAACGGCAACCGTCAACGCCGTGATCGTAACGATAACCGTCGTCGTAACCAACGTGGTGAGCGTGGCGAACAGCGTAACGACCGTGGTGAACGTGGTGACAATCGTAACGAAAACCGTGACAACAAACGCCGCCGTAAGCCAGCTCGTGATGAGAAGCCTGAAGAGCAAAAAGAAGCAGCTCCACAGCAAACTCGTCAGCCTCGCAAGCCTAAGCAAGACCGTCGCAACAAGCCACGTGATGAGCAGAAGCAACGCGAAGAGCAAGCACCATCTAAATTAGCAGAAGAAGGTCTACAGCTAGCAGCAGAAGCACAAGCTGGTAAACCGGAAGCGCCTAAGGCTAAACCTGAAGCGAAAGCAGCTAAGATTAAAGAGCGTCGTCAGCGTCGTAAACTGAACAAGCAAGTTCGTGTTAAAGACCAACAAGCTCAAGCTGAAGATAACGCTTCAAATGAGCAGGTTGCTGCTAAAGAACTATCTGTTTCAAAAGAACAGTCAGTAGCTCAAGAGCAAAAAGTTGCGGAACAAGTAGAAGCAACTCAAGCGAATGCAGAGCAAACTGAACAGGAAGAGCCGAAACAACGTCGTAACCGTCGTTCTCCACGTCACCTACGTGCAAGTGGTCAACGTCGTCGTCGCGGTCGTGATCGTCGCCCTAACCCATTCCGCCTACGTAAAGGTGGTGTAGCTTCTCCAGAGATGGCTATGGGTAAAGTGATGCCTCGCTTCATTCCAAAACCTCACCACAAGCTGGCAAAGCCTGAAGTGGCTGAAGTTCAAGTAGCAGCTGAAGCTCAAACATCTGTTCAAGAGCAGAATGTTGCTCTAGAGACGGCACCACAAAGCAACGTAGCAATGACTGGCGGCTTCGCATGTCCAGAGCTTGCAATGGGTAAAGTTATCATCCGTCGTGAAGATGCTGCTGTTGAAGCTCAAGTAGCTGAGACTCCTGCTGCAGTTGAAGCTCCTGCAGTCGTTGAAGAAGCACCAGTGGTTGTTGAAACCGCGAAAGTTGAAGCTCCAGTGATTGCAGAAGCGACGAAAGTTGAAGCGCCTGTTGTAGCAGAAGCTGTGCAAGCAGAAGCAACACCAGTTGTTGAAGCTGAAGCGCCTAAAGCTGAAAGTGCAAAAGTTGAAGAAGCACCTGTTGTTAAAGCAGAAGCTCCTAAAGCGGCACCAAAGGCAGCTGTTGCTAAGAAGCAAGCCGGTTCACCAATGACTAAAGCTCCTGGTCCTCAAGAGATCAAAGAGATTGAAGTGATTGCAGCTCCGTTCCGCACTGAACGTTTTGTATCGAAAGGTGCAGGCAGTCAGGCAGCGTCGAACAAAGCTGGCGCGGCGATGACTAAGCCAAACTACTAGTGATTACTGATAGGTAATCGCGAGTAAATAGAATCAAAGGCTGCTTATTAAAGCAGCCTTTTTCATATCTACTAATCGAATAAAAATTAACAGATATATTACTCAAAGTTAGGTTCAACCTTGAACTTAATCACATTTTTGGGTAGCATTCGCGCACTTATCTTTTCGACACTTCGCTATTGCCGCTCTTTTCCATCACTGTTTGGCTACGCAATACACCCGTGTCGGTAAATCCATCTTAAGCATAGCTGAGCAAACATGTTCGAATTCCCACAATTTTCAAAGCACTCTGTAAAGAATGACGTGCTTTCAGGTCTTACAGTAGCCCTGGCTCTGGTACCTGAAGCTGTAGCATTCGCCTTTGTTGCTGGCGTTGACCCAATGGTTGGTCTTTATGCAGCATTCATCGTAGGTTTAATCACTTCTGTCTTTGGCGGCCGTCCAGGTATGATTTCTGGCGCAACCGGCGCAATGGCCGTTGTAATGGTGAGCCTAGTGGCAACCCATGGTGTTCAATACCTATTCGCAGCCGTTATGCTGGCTGGCCTTCTGCAAATTGCAGCAGGTGTATTTAAACTAGGTAAATTTATCCGTATCGTTCCACACCCAGTAATGATTGGTTTCGTGAACGGTTTGGCCATTGTTATCTTCCTAGCTCAGCTTGGTCAGTTTAAAGCGCCAGACGTAACAGGTGCATTAACTTGGCTACCAAGCGGTCAAATGACACTCATGCTGGGTTTAGTAGCCCTTACAATGGCTATCATCCACTTCCTACCTAAGCTAACAACAGCGGTACCATCTTCACTGGTTGCTATTGTTACAGTAACGGCTTTGGTTGTCGGTCTTGACCTTGAAACTCGAACTGTTGTCGACTTCCTTCGTACAATGTCTGGTGACGAAGCTGCAACGCTAGCGGGTTCTCTACCAACGTTCTCTATTCCTGCTGTTCCGTTTTCTTTTGAGACACTACAGATCATCCTACCGTACGCAATTATCCTTGCGGCTATCGGCCTGATCGAGTCTCTACTGACACTGACAGTACTAGATGAAATGACAAACACTCGTGGTCAATCTAACCGTGAATGTGTTGGTCAAGGTATGGCTAACGTAACGTGTTCTGTATTCGGTGCGATGGGTGGTTGTGCGATGATCGGTCAATCGATGATCAACGTAAACTCAGGTGGTCGTGGTCGTCTTTCAGGTATCGTCGCCGCAGTTGCACTACTGATGTTCATCCTGTTCGGTTCTGCACTGATTGAAATGATTCCTCTAGCAGCACTTGTGGGCGTAATGTTCATGGTTGTTATCGGCACATTTGAATGGGCAACCTTCAAGCTTGCGCGTCGCGTTCCTAAACAAGACTTCTTCGTTATCGTTCTTGTTACCGTAGTAACAGTACTGACTGATCTTGCTGTGGCAGTAGGTGTTGGTGTTGTCGCTTCTGCGCTAATGTTTGCTTGGCAACATGCTAAACACATCTACGCAGATACATCAGTAAACGCTGAAGGCTCAAAAGAGTACAAAGTTAACGGCCCAATCTTCTTTGGTTCAACGGCTAACTTCCTAGAGTTGTTTGACGCATACAACGATCCACAAGATGTAATCGTTGATTTCGCAAACTCACGCGTGACTGACCACTCTGCAATTGAAGCGATCGACACGATTGCTGACCGTTACGCGGCGCTAGGTAAAACACTTCACCTTCGCCACCTAAGCCAAGACTGTGTTGCTATGCTGCACAAAGCAGGTAGCTTAGTTGAAGCGAACGTTGCAGAAGACCCAATCTACAAAGTAATGTCTAAGTAATCTTAGCTGTAGCTTTAAGTTAGATTTAGAGAGGCCGACATTCAATGTCGGCCTTTTTTATACCTATCGGTCAGCCCTTACGCTGATAACAAAACGACGTACATTGTTCCTACACTACATCGAACGCAGTATCGCTTCGCTAGACTCTTCGATTAAATCCAACACCAATTCAAAACCATTTCCCTCACCATAATACGGATCGGGGATCTCTTGATATTGTGACTCTCCAAAGCTTAAAAATAACGCAAGCTTGTATTGGAAGTGAGCTGGACACTGGCTCATTAAGTCGTCTAAATTGGCTCTATCTGCCGCGAGTATCAGGTCAAATTCTTCGAAGTCATTATCAACCACTTTACGAGAAGTAATCCCCTTAAAGCTGTAGCCTCGCTTCTCTCCTGCAGATTTGGATCGCGAGTCTGGCGGGTTGCCTTGATGAAAACCAATCGTCCCCGCAGAGTCGACCACAACATCAATATCCAGCTGTTGCGCTTTCTTCCTTAGCACCGCTTCACCTGTTGGCGAGCGGCAAATATTCCCCATACAAACTACGAGTATCTTTTTCATCCCTAATCACCTGTTCTTCCGATGGTTTTTGCTATCGTTAAGTTAGGCTATGATAGACGCAATCACAACTTAAAAGGATTTGTTATGTCGACTGAAGACAACAAAGAACAACGCCACAAAGCAAGACAACAGAAAGTAAAAGAACAAGTCGATGCACGTGTCGCTGCAGCACAAGAAGTAAAAGGCCTATTGCTGGTCATCACGGGTAACGGTAAAGGTAAATCAACATCCGGTTTTGGTACGATTACACGTGCAGTTGGTCATGGTAAGAAATGCGCCGTTGCTCAGTTTGTTAAAGGTACCTGGGATAACGGCGAAAAAAACGTTCTGCAAAAGCTTGATGTCGAGTTCCAAGTCATGGGCACAGGCTTTACTTGGGAAACTCAGAACAAAGCGCAAGATATTGAAGCTGCGCAGCGTGTATGGAAAGAGTGCCAACGCATGCTGGCTGATGAGTCGATCGATGTGATTCTGTTTGATGAACTGACTTACATGGTTAGCTACGGTTACATCGAACTCGATGAAGTGGTTGAGGCGTTGAATAACCGCCCGAAGATGCAGTCTGTCATCATTACAGGTCGTGGCGCGCACCGTACTCTTACTGAGATAGCAGATACAGTATCTGAAGTTCGCAATGTGAAACACGCTTTTGAATCTGGTGTTAAAGCGCTACAAGGCGTTGACTGGTAATCACCTTCAACCAGAGATCCCCGACTCGGTCATTCTTCCCTCTCGAGGATGACGACCACTAGGCCGTTACGCTCTTGAACAAAGGACGACGGCCTATCGTCATTCCCTAGAGCGAGGGACGAGTGTCATAGGGAATCTCTCTTGAGTATTATCGAGCCAAAAATAAAAAGCGCCATTCCTACAACAGGAGTGGCGCTTTGTTCATTTTTAAATGAGATGAAGACTAGTTAAACAAACCTTTTAGTAGACCGTTTACTGCGTCTCTTGTTTTCTCATCTTTGATCTTGTCACCGTACTTTTCGTCTAACTTTTCTAAACCACGATCAATTTCTTTCTGTGCTTTCTGTTTCAATACATCATCAAAAACAAGTGCAAATTTCGGGGCTGCCCACTGACCTGTTACCTTAATTGGGATAGTCACATCTTTCAGGTCGTCGATGCTCTTACCGCCCTGACCTTCAAGTGAACCCACAATTGATGTACGCACAAGGAAGTCGACCGTTTCATTGATGAAGTTTGCTTTACCTTGACCTGTCACACGTAACAGTGGCGACTGTGCTGATAAGTCGTTAGTTGAAACCCAACCTTTATCCACTTTCAGCGTCGCTTTCATTGCACTGAAGTCCGTTTTTTGAGCTTCATTTGTGCTTTCAACTTTCTCGCCCTTGATCTTAGCGTAGTTTTCTCGAATCAGTTGAGCTACGTTGATGCCGTTAACTGCACCATCTTCAAAGTTAATCGCGATAGTACCGACTAGGTTTTTCTTGATACCCGTCGGAGTTAGACTCTTACCTTTCACGTTGACATCAATATTACCGGTACCTTCCAGCATATCGTTATCTGCAACATCAACCAGTAACGGTTGTACTTTCACGCCTTTGATTTTCTTCTTAGCCGTGTAAGTCGCTGGTGTTTTACGAGCGTCTAACTTTGCAGTAGCAGAAATAGAACCTTGGTAAAGATTCGAGGTGAATGAGGTTAGCTCTGCGATACCACGGTTAACCGAAAATGCGGTTTTAACATTCTGCATCTTCGCGTTGTTCGCCTTGAACTTATCAATCGTGATGTCACCTTTCACGTCTAACGTTTTCAGAGCCGACAGATCAGGTTCCACTTCTTTAGCTGGATCTGAACTACCAGAACTTGACGTTGAACCACCAGCAGAACCAGAAGGCGCTGTGCTCGCTGTTTCTGTTGTATTGCCTAAGCCTAAGAATTCATCTAAATCAATATTCGGGCTATGAAGAGAGAAACGAACCTTTGGTATTTCAGATAGGATTACGTCTGCTTTACCGTCTAATGCAATAGCGTTAGCTTGTAGCTTCTCTAACACAAAGCTCAGGTGGCTCTTGTTAAGATCGAAGCTTAAGTCAGACAGCATGTCGACTTTCATTGGAGACTGAGGAAGCGTGTCGCCTTTGAATGTTGAGTCTAACGTTAACTTGTTCAGCGTTACTTTTGAAATCGCGCTATCAACAGTAAGTTCACCGCCACCTTTAAGATCAAGGTCAAGGCCAGCTGCATTACCGATTACAGCGTAAGTCAGTTGGTTTACCTTATCGAACTCAAACGTATTCAAGCCAATTTTTGCTGACTCAATCGACGTCGCTGGATCATTGAACTTAGCGTTTAAGTCGATATTACGAAGTGCGTAACTTGCAAAGCCTTCAGCTAATTTGAATTCTGCACTGCCTTGTGCAGAGAACTTCTGTTGATTGTTCTCACCAGAAGCCGCAAATGTCGCGGTTGTCCATGTATCAACGGCAAACTCAGAAAGATTCAAAGACACATCGTATAGCTTAGTGAATGAACCCGCTTGCTTGTCGTCCATTTCAAACAATGCGTTTGATACAGTTACGCCTGCAAGGTTGATCGTCCAACCCGATGCGTCTGTGGTAGTTTGCTCTTGAGGGGCAGGCGCTGATTCAGAACTTGTGCCTGCTGCAGGCTCAGATTCTTGAGGCGCTGACGCTTGCGTTAGTGCATCAATGTTCTTGCGACCATCTTTAAGCGTTTCTAAATAGAATTCTGCACCATCTAGAGTAATGTTGCCGATCTCTAGTTGGTTGCTAAATAGCGGAGTAACCGAAACGTCAACGCCAACGGTATCAACCTTAAATAGGTTAGGTTGCGTAAAACCTTCAGGGTTGCGTAATTCAGTTTGACCAAGTTCAAAGCCAATGGATGGGAAGAATTGCCAGCTGATATCACCCTCGATCACTAGCTCTAGGCCTGTGTGTTTTTGGGCTTGTTCGACAATTAATGGCTTAAATTGGTTGGGATTCACTAACAGCACTAGTGCCAGAATTGCTGCAACGACAACAAACACTGGTACAGCTATGAAAATGAGTAGTTTCTTCATCCGCATATTCCTTGCTTAGATTCCAAAAGAAAGTGGCACTATAAAAGTGCCACTGATTCGGTAAAAAATAAAGCTAAGTGAGTCACTTAGGCAAAATTTTATTCGATTAAGACTTCAACAACTTCGCAATGTGCGCTTTTAGCACATCAATCGCAATACGGTTTTTACCACCACGAGGAACGATGATGTCTGCATGTTGTTTTGAAGGCTCGATAAACTGCATGAACATTGGACGTACTGTTTCTTGGTATTGCTTAAGTACAGTGTCCATTGTACGACCACGCTCTTCTACATCACGCTTAACACGGCGTAATAGACAGATGTCTAATGGTGTATCCATAAACACACTTGCGTGCATTAGTTTACGAAGACGCGGGTCTGTTAGAAGCAGAATACCCTCTAAAATGATCACTTTCTTTGGAGTAAGTGTAGTCGTTTCAGAAGTACGTGTGTGCTCTGTGTAGCTGTATTCAGGAACTTCTACGGCGTTGCCACTCATTAGCTGCTGTAGATGTTCACATAAAAGATCATGATCTAGTGCATTTGGGTGATCGTAGTTAGTTTTAACACGCTCTTCCATACTCAAGTGGCTTTGGTCGCTGTAATAGCAATCTTCCGTGATAACACCAATTTGATGGTCGCCTACTTTTTCGCGCAATTCATTATAAATTGTACTAGCAATCAGACTTTTTCCTGAAGCTGAAGCGCCAGCGATACCTACGATGACACATTGATTATTATCAGACATTAATTTTGCACCCGATATGGTTTGGTGGTGGGAAGAGATAAACCGCCTGATTATAGGGGCTAAAGCACATAGATTCTAGTCGCCATTTTAGCTAATTGCAGTCAAATTGATGATATCAATGCATTTAATGAATGCAATCGTTTGCTTTCAAATAACTTGCCTACAACTATTTGCACAAGCCCAATGGATATTGACTTAAATCCACCGCTGTTTATCTAATCCAAACTATATTTAAACGACTTTGTGATTAACTTGCGCTATTCAACCATAGATTCGTTATTCAACCATAGAGAAGTTAATCGCTTCTGGTCTCGCCTTGCCGGTCCAGAACATCTTCGCAGCCACATTCTCTGCAAGCTCTAAGTAGTGACGTGTATGTTCACTATCTGGACGACGAATCACCGTCGGGCAACCTGCATCGATATCTTCTCGCACATCAATATGAAGAGGGATCTGTGCCAAAATATCGAGGTAAAACTCTTCTGACATAGCTTCGGCACCACCAACACCAAAGATATGCTCTTTCTCACCACAGTGACTACAAATATGATAGCTCATGTTTTCAACTAAGCCTGCGACTGGCACACTCACCTTATCAAACATCGCTACGCCTTTACGTGCATCCGCTAGCGCCAAATCTTGAGGAGTGGTCACCACTACAGCCCCGGTCACTGGGATCTGTTGCGATAACGTCAGCTGAATATCGCCCGTGCCCGGTGGCATATCAATAACTAGATAATCCAACTCTGGCCATACGGTTTCGTTAACAAGCTGACCTAAAGCCTTGGCCGCCATTGGACCGCGCCAAATCGCAGCGTCATCTTTCGACACAAGATAACCGATAGAGTGAGTGAAAATACCGTGCGCTTCGATTGGCATCATCCACTTGTTATTCTGGACTTCTGGTTTCGCATCTAATTGGCCAAGCATCATAGGTACAGAAGGACCATAGATATCCGCATCCAACAAACCCACTTTTGAACCAGACTTAGATAAAGCCAAAGCAAGGTTGACTGAAGTGGTCGATTTACCCACCCCACCCTTTGCAGATGTCACGGCGATGATGTTCTTCACCCCCTTCAATGGTGTCGCAACCGTGGTTTCTAACGCAGACGGCTTCACCTTCACTTCAAACTGAAAAGCGCTAACAAGCTGTTGTTCAATCTGAGAGTGAATCCACTGTTCCAATTCAACCGCAAGCTGATTAGCGGCAAAAGGTAAGGTGATAACAAATGATCCACGCGGATCAACCGATACAATATTTTGGTGTAGCGCCCACTCTGGGATGAGGATTGGTGACTCGAACTCATTCAACCATGAACAGAAATCTTGCTTAGAAGTAAAGTTACGCATTGGGACTCCTTTTTTTATTTATGCTATCACCCACGAGATGAAGACTGAACCCCTAAAAAACTAGGGGAATCCTTAGTCTGATACCTTGGCGTATCACACGTTATAAAGTAGTATTACCTCTCAAATTTATACCTATCAAAAAAGCGAATTATTAAGTATGGCAACTGATCCAAGACAACTTTTGGTAACTTGTGCGCTTCCGTACGCTAACGGCTCTATTCACCTTGGCCATATGCTTGAGCATATCCAAGCTGATATCTGGGTTCGATACCAGCGTCTACGTGGCAACACTGTAAACTTCATCTGTGCTGACGATGCTCACGGCACGCCAATTATGCTTAAAGCTCAACAGATGGGTATCACGCCAGAAGAGATGATCGCTGCTGTTAGTGAAGAGCACCAAAAAGACTTCGCTGGCTTTGATATCAGCTTTGATAACTACCACAGCACACACAGCGAAGAGAACCGTGAACTGGCTTCTCACATCTACTTAGAACTTAAAAAGAACGGCTTCATTTCTAGCCGCACTATTTCTCAGCTTTTCGATCCTGAGAAAGAGATGTTCCTACCAGACCGCTTCGTAAAAGGTACTTGCCCTAAGTGTAAGTCAGAAGACCAGTATGGTGATAACTGTGATAACTGTGGTGAGACATACAGCCCAACTGAGCTAATTAACCCTAAATCAGCGGTTTCTGGCGCAACTCCAGTAATGAAAGACTCTGAGCACTTCTTCTTCGACCTACCTCAGTTCGAAAGCATGCTTAAAGAGTGGACTCGTTCTGGCTCTCTACAGAATGAAACTGCAAACAAAATGCAGGAATGGTTTGAGTCTGGTCTGCAACAGTGGGATATCTCACGTGATGCACCTTACTTCGGCTTTGAAATCCCAGGCGAAAAAGACAAGTTCTTCTACGTATGGCTAGACGCACCTGTTGGCTACATGGCTTCTTTCAAGAACCTATGTGACAAACGTGACGATCTAAACTTCGATGAATACTGGAAGAAAGACAGCACAACTGAGCTTTACCACTTCATCGGTAAAGACATTGTTTACTTCCACAGCCTATTCTGGCCAGCAATGCTAGACGGCGCAGGTTTCCGTAAGCCAAACAACGTATTCGTACACGGCTACGTAACAGTGAACGGTGCGAAGATGTCTAAGTCGAAAGGCACATTCATCAAAGCAAGCACGTACCTAAACCACCTAGACCCTGAGTGTCTACGTTACTACTACGCTGCGAAACTAAACAGCCGCATCGATGACTTAGATCTTAACCTTGAAGACTTCACTCAACGTGTAAACGCTGACGTAGTAAACAAGATTGTTAACCTAGCTTCTCGTAACGCTGGCTTCATTACTAAGCGTTTTGAAGGCAAGCTAGCTGCTGAATTTGCAGAGCCTGAGCTATACAACGAATTCGTTGCTGCTGCTGAGCGTATCGGTGAGCTATACGAAACTCGTGAATTCAGCCGTGCTATCCGTGAAATCACTGCACTAGCGGATAAAGCTAACCAGTACATCGACGAAAAAGCACCTTGGGTTCTTGCAAAAGAAGAAGGCAAAGAAGCTGAGCTTCAACAAGTTTCTTCTGTAGGTATTAACCTATTCCGCGTACTGATGGCTTACCTGAAACCAGTGATGCCAGAGCTTGCAGCTCGCACTGAAGCTTTCCTAAACGAAGAGCTAACGTGGGAAGCGATTGCTACTCCGCTAACTGATCACGAGATCACTAAGTTCAAAGCGCTATTCAACCGCATTGACCCTAAGAAAGTGGAAGCAATGGTTGAGTCTTCTAAAGAAGATGCAGCCGCTGAAGCAGCAGCGAAAGAAAAAGCAGAAGCTGAAAAAGAGCAAGCAAGCCAAACTGAGCTAGACAAAGAGCCAATCGCAGACGAGATTGAGTTCGATGCCTTTGCAGCAGTAGACATGCGTATCGCTCGTATCATCTCTTGTGAAGAAGTACCAAAAGCGAACAAACTACTGAAGTTCCAACTAGACATCGGTGGTGAGACTCGCCAAGTATTCTCTGGTATCAAATCAGCATACAAACCTGAAGAGCTAGAAGGCAAGCTAACTGTAATGGTAGCAAACCTAAAACCTCGTAAGATGAAGTTTGGTATGTCTGAAGGCATGATCCTAGCAGCGGGCCCTGGCGGCAGCGACCTATGGATCCTTGAGCCACACGAAGGTGCTCAACCTGGTATGCGTGTAATGTAATTCTGACTCCAGTCAGATAACAAGCACCCATCACTAAATCCCTAATGCATTTTTGACTTGAAAGAGTTAATCAGCATTGGGGATTTTTTATATCTACCGAAAATTAGCGTTCTCTGTTAGAGTCGCCGTCAACTATGCTATGTAGAGTAGAAATTGGTTCGTCGACAAAAATAGGCTAAACCAACACCTCTTTACTCTAAAACCCTTTTTAGGAATCCCCAGTGACTAACAACGAAATCTTGCGTCGTATTCAACACGCACTAAACCTTAAAAATGCACAAATCATCAAAGCTATCGAACAAGCTGATGTGACTGTTGCTCATGACCAAGTGATTAACTGGCTAAAAGATGACAACGACAAGTCATGCTCTAAGATGAAAGATAAAGAGTTAGCGGTATTCCTAAATGGTTTCATCAACCTTAAGCGTGGCAAAAAAGAAGGCGAGCAACCTAAACCTGAAGTTGCACTGACGAACAACATGATCTTCATGAAGCTTCGTATCGCATTGAACATGAAAGTAGAAGATGTTTTGGACGTACTAGAAGTGGTTGGCATTAGCTTGAGCAAGTACGAAATCGGCGCTTACTTCCGCAAGCCAGAAAACAAAAACTACAAAGTGTGTGAAGACCAACTACTTTGCGATTTTCTAAACGGTGTGCAATTTACCAACCGTCCAGACTCAGAAGAGTTTACGGGTTAAGTTACTACTCCTAGATAAATTTTAAGTTGCTACACATAGATAAATTACTCGTCATAGGTAAGTAACTGACCCACTGATAATTTTCTAGTAACGACAGATAAATAAAAAGCGGCGAGATAATTGAATTATCTCGCCGCTTTTTCGTTTTCTTTACGTCACTGACTAAACAGGAACAACAATAGTAAACCTATGGCTTAGCTGTCGTCTTCAGTGAAGTTCGTCGGCAATGTCGTTTTCATTTCATTCCAAACTTGTGCACTTGCGATACCGTAGTTACGAATCACTAATGGCAAAGTTTCGCGCTCGCCACTTTCACAGATAATGAACAACTCTTTATAAAAGTCCATCGCTAAACGTCGTGCTTCTGGGTTAGAGAAGTAGTAGCTACCGATACGGTCATAAAGTTTACGCACACCGTTAAAGATCAGGCCGTAAATCTGGTTGCCTGAGTGGAATGCCAAACGTTGGAAAAGCATGTAATCATAGAAGTTGAAAGTCTTCGCGATTAAGATCGTCTGACGTTTCGCTTCATCTTTTTCTGAATCTTCTTTTACCGCTTGTTTGATCTTGTCAGCGTATGGCGACGATTCTAGGAACTCATCCCAAGTTGGTGCCGCAAGTAGCGCTTCACAAGATTCAATCACGTTACTGATAGTACGCTCTGAAGCTTCTTTGTTTGCTTTGAATGCATAACGCATAAAGATCGGGCTGATATTAGTACGAGCAGCAAGCAGGTCTTCTACCATTTTGCTTGCGTTATCAACGTCCAACGTCATTAGCGTATCAAGGATATGAAGACCTGAGGTTTCCATAAACTGGTTAACTTTAGTTGGTTTGCCATGTTGGATTGTCAACCAACCATCACGAGCAAGACGTTGTAGTACTTCACGAAGCGTAGTACGTGTAACACCAATCAGCTCAGAAAGCTCACGCTCTGCGGGCAAGATAGAACCTGGAGGGAAACGGCCATTCCAAATACTTTCAATGATATACTTCTCTGCAAATCCTGCCGGGCTCTTCGCCTTAATGACCATCTACACTTCAATCCAATTTAATTATTCTGTTCTAATTTACTCATCATACCACTAGTTCACACCTAGCGGAAACACCCTCAAAAATTTTACTCACCCTAAACACCGTTAGAGTTATAACTCTAAAGTTCAGCACACGTTTGCACCTCAGGTTTGTAAAGCAAGCGACTCTAAACCACCATTTAAACAAACCGTTAACACAACAATTTTTCTTTAAAATCAATGGTATTGGTCATATTTTTAAAGCTATTAATTTGCAATATTAAGTTGTAATAATCATATATAAGCCGTCGTTATTCTGTAGTTTTCAATCATTTCGCTGAAATATTGATTCTAGTCGGTTTTTATCACATTTTAAGTGGTATGCTTGCGCTACTTTGATCGCGTTTCTCAACAAAAAAGAGGTATTTTTAGGGCTACAGGGCTTTTCCTGTTGACTAAATGTTATCTAAGAGTAAAGTTGCGCTCAAAAATAAGCAGTGCTTGAGTTTCTAAGGGAGTGACTTGGCAAGACCACAGAACATTACATGGAATGTAGTTTTTCTAAGTCACTGTTAGTCATAGTTTTTAACAATTTCTATAGCTCGATTCTCAAAATGTTGTATTGCTTGTCTATTCATAATCAACATAAAAGAGTATTAACATGCCGATGTCTCTCGGAAACGCTTTTATCAAGAACTTCCTTGGTAAAGCTCCTGATTGGTATAAACTTGCCATCATTTCCTTTTTAATCATCAACCCGTTTGTTTTCTTCCTAGTTGACCCATTTGTTGCGGGCTGGCTATTGGTGGTTGAGTTTATTTTCACTCTAGCTATGGCTCTCAAATGCTACCCACTTCAACCGGGTGGTCTATTAGCTATTCAAGCAGTCGCCATTGGCATGACCAAACCAGAAATGGTTTATCACGAGCTGCAAGCAAACCTTCCTGTATTACTCTTGCTCGTATTCATGGTTGCTGGCATTTACTTCATGAAAGAACTGCTTTTGTTCATTTTCACGAAGATCTTGCTTGGCATCCAATCTAAAATTTTACTCTCCGTTGCCTTCTGTGTTGCTGCCGCTTTCTTATCAGCATTCCTAGATGCACTAACAGTAATCGCCGTAGTTATTAGCGTTGCGGTCGGCTTCTACTCTATCTACCACAAGGTTGCATCAGGCAAGGGCACAACGTCTTCGCACGATCATACTCATGATGAAGAGATCTCAGAGCTAACTCGTGATGACCTAGAAAACTACCGTGCTTTCCTACGTTCACTGCTAATGCACGCTGGTGTGGGTACAGCACTGGGTGGTGTAATGACCATGGTAGGTGAACCACAAAACTTGGTAATTGCTAAGCAAGCAGGTTGGGAGTTCGGTGAATTTATCATCCGTATGCTGCCAGTAACACTACCTGTTTTCTTCTGCGGTATTTTAACTTGTGCACTTGTCGAGAAATTCAAAGTGTTTGGTTACGGTGCTCAACTACCAATGAATGTTCGCCAAATCTTAGTTGAGTTTGACAACAAAGAACGTGCAAACCGCACAAAGCAAGACGTAGCAAAACTATGGGTTCAAAGTGCAATCGCAGTTTGGCTTATCGTCGGCCTTGCACTTCACGTTGCTGAAGTAGGTTTGATTGGCCTGTCTGTGATCATCTTAGCTACAGCATTTACGGGTGTTATTGAAGAACACTCTATGGGTAAAGCCTTTGAAGAAGCGCTGCCATTTACTGCACTTCTTGCCGTTTTCTTCGCTGTTGTTGCTGTGATCATCGACCAAGCTCTATTTAAGCCAGTCATCGATGCAGTACTTCACGTTGAAGATAAAGGCGCACAGCTCGCACTCTTCTATATTGCCAACGGTATTTTATCGATGGTTTCAGATAACGTGTTCGTCGGTACGGTTTACATTAACGAAGTGAAAACTGCACTGGTTGAAGGCATCATCACTCGTGATCAGTTCGACCTACTTGCTGTTGCTATCAACACTGGTACTAACCTACCTTCTGTTGCAACGCCAAACGGCCAGGCTGCATTCCTATTCCTATTAACATCAGCACTTGCTCCGTTAATTAGATTGTCTTACGGTCGCATGGTTATCATGGCGTTGCCATACACCATCGTATTGGCACTGGTTGGCCTAGCAGGCATTGTGTTCTTCGTAGAGCCAATAACAGCATGGTTCTATGATGCAGGTTGGATCATTCAACGCACTGGTGAAGTCGTTGCTCCAGTTATCTCTGGTGGTCATTAAGCTAAACATTGTGTCGCAAACCACAATAAGTGTGTCGAGGGCGTGTTGACCTTTCGAGCTGATTTTTGCAGCGAGTTGCTGGGTATTTATACAAGGCAGAGGCTTTGATGTGTAGCTAGCCTACATGAGAAGCCGATAACGTAGTAGAAATGACCAGCAAACACTGCCCGAAGGGTTCGAGCTGGGCGCCCCCGCAAAAAGCGTTTTACTCTTTGTTGAGGGGGATTTGCTTAGAATGACTAGGCTACTTCCCCCTCGCCGCGATTAAAACGCTTTTATCTCGAACAAAATTTAATCGCGAAAGGTCAACACGCCCTAGCTAATCAAAAATATTAGTTGATTAGGAAACTTATCCAAGATAAAAAGCTCTGAGTAATCAGGGCTTTTTTATTTTATAGACAGGATTCAATTCGTGAACTTTTTAGCAATGATCAAAGACTTCTCTAAGGGACGTTTATCTTGGCTTTTACTGCTGGCTTTTATTGTCTTTTTTGAAGCGTGCGCTCTCTTCTTCCAACACGTGATGATGCTTGGTCCTTGCGTGATGTGTATCTATGAGCGCGTTGCTATGCTCGCTATCGGTGTTGCCGCCATGATTGGTGCGATTGCCCCGAATAACCCAATATCACGCTGGTTAGGCCTTGCTAGCTGGGGATTTGGCGCATACAAAGGTTTGATGCTTGCTTTAGAGCACGTCGATTACCAGTTCAATCCGTCCCCTTTCGCAACCTGCGACTTATTCGTAACCTTCCCTAGCTGGGCGCCTTTAAACCAATGGGCTCCGTGGATGTTTGAGGCTTACGGCGATTGTAGCAAGGTTGTGTGGCAGTTCTTCGATCTTTCTATGCCTCAGTGGCTAGTAATTATCTTTGCAGGTAACTTGGTTGCTTTCGGTATTGTGGTTATTTCTCAATTTGTGAAGTCGAAAAAGGACTTGCAGTAAGCCGTTGACACTTGGACAACAAAAAAGTCGACCACGAGGTCGACTTTTTTATTACTTAAGCTTTTGAACATATTAAGAGAGTCTGTTATTCACACAAACTAAGTTGCTCAACAAGCCGTGATTAGCTGCTTTTACCGCAGCATTGTTTAAACTTCTTGCCGCTTTCACAAGGGCAAAGGTCGTTTCGACCAATGTCTTTAAACGGGTTCACGCTCTGGGACTTATTGCCCAACATAGCTTCATCCGCTGCCATTGCCACTTCTGAGATCATCAGATCGACTTGACCCACTAAATCGGCAAGCGATGGTGGGTTAGTAAGCCCTGCAGCGATCATTTGTTGTTGAGTTTGCTCTTCATCAATCGCAAGCATCAAGGTGGTTAAGAGCGCTTGCAACATGCGCAGAGTACCATCCGCGACTGTCACGCTCTGCCACTGCTCTTCCACTGTTGGCCAAACCATCATGAAGCCTTCAGAAAAATCAGCGAACTGTTCGTTAAAGTCACCTTCAGCCAGTACGTCTGTTAATAGGTATTCATTACGCTGAATCAGGTTGTGCTGACGATTAATCTGTTCTGTCACCGTTGTTACCAGCTCTTTACCCGCTTCAGGCGCAACGATAACCAGCCACTCTTCTGGATCGAGTGGTTTGGTCGCTAAGTTAGAGGCAAGGATTGCACCTTCCATAAACTGCGGAGTAATGTCAGTGATTGATTCTGGTAGGCTTAATAATTGATATGTCATGAAAGCTCTGGATATTGGGCATTTTCGATATTATAACGCCATCCTCCCAAAGATGTCGCTATTAAGAGACGAAACCATCATTAAGACATGCACCACACTCATAGTGACAATTCTGTAAGCACACCGTACAATCACGCCTCGAATTTTTCGGTTCATTCAGTTTTGGTAAAGCAACATGCGCGTAATACTTGGCCCTATGGAGGGCGTTCTAGACCACCTAATGCGTGAAATTCTCACAGAGATTAATGATTACGATCTCTGTGTGACAGAGTTTGTGCGCGTCGTAGATCAACTTCTTCCCCCGCATGTGTTCCACCGTATTTGCCCTGAGCTACATCAAGGCTCTCAGACCATGGCTGGTGTGCCAATCCATCTCCAACTTCTAGGGCAACACCCAAATTGGATGGCCGAGAATGCTTTTCAAGCTGCTAGCTTAGGCGCGAAAGGGATCGATCTTAATTTTGGTTGCCCAGCAAAAGCGGTCAACAAAAGTAATGGTGGCGCTTCATTGCTAAAAGAGCCAGAGCTCATCTATCAAGTGGTGAACGCCTGTCGAGAAGCGGTACCGGCACACATTCCTGTGTCCGCAAAGATTCGATTAGGTTGGGAGCATCCGGAAGAGTGCTTTGAAATCGTCGATGCCATCGAACAAGCCAAAGCTGACGAACTCACCGTGCATGCAAGAACCAAAGTTGGCGGCTATAAAGCCAGCGAAATCAAATGGGACTTCATCAATCAAATAAGAGAAAAAACATCTCTGCCGTTGATTGCTAATGGGGAGATCTGGAACTATCAAGATGGTCAAGATTGCATAGAAGCAACAGGCGTCGATTCATTAATGGTCTGCCGTGGTGCTTTCAATATTCCAAACCTTGGTAACGTCGTTAAGCACAACCACCAGAAAATGCCGTGGGATAAAGTCATTGAACTTTTGCTGCGCTATTCAGAGTTTCAAATTAAAGGGGACAAAGGCATGTACTACCCCAATAGAGTGAAGCAGTGGTTTGTTTATCTAAGTAAAGGCTACCCTGAAGCGAACGAACTGTTTAAAGAAATTCGTACTTTCAAAAAGGCGCCACCGATTGTAGAACGCCTTCAGCGTTATCAAGAAGAACGCCGCCAACCTGTTTAAGATTATGTTTAGGGTTAAATACCCAACGCTACAAACGTGTTTACCGGTGCAAATAAGCTTTGCTTGGTAGACACGTTCGCTCTTCCCTCTTTCATTTTCATTTTCATTTTCATTTTCATTTTCATTTTCATTTTCATTTTCATACAAAGCATCGATTCAATAACGTGGTTAAAATTCAAGACGGTCTTTACCCGTCGTCTTAGCCACGTACAGCTTTTCATCGGCGTACTTAAATATCTCATCGAAGTTAAGTTTACTTTGCTCAGTTTCAACAATGCAGACACCGCCAGACACCGTAAATCCATTTGGAATAATGTCGGCTGAAGTGGAACAAATCGCATTCTTCACTCGCTCTAATGTTCTCATCAAAGTTTCACGATCTTCGCCTTTCATATAAACGACAAACTCTTCACCGCCAAACCGTGCTGCAACGTCACTGCTTCGAATACTGTTGCTGATCTGACGCGACATATAACGAATCACATCATCCCCCTTATCGTGGCCGTAGGTGTCGTTAATTGACTTAAAATCATCAATATCGAAGACGGTTAATGCAAACAGTTGATCGTGCTCTACACTGCGCCAGAACGCTTCTAAGCCACGACGATTCAATAACCCTGTCATAGGGTCTTTGGCTGCGAGATCTTTGAAGTAACCACGTTCAATATTGGAATTGACGTAGAAGAAGATGGTTACTGAGAACAGATACACAATGATGGCAACAATAAGGCTGTCTTTCTCGTAGACGAAAAAGTGCTCAACCTCTTTCGCGATGTCTAATTTGTAATACATCGCATGGTGAGACGAGACACCATCCAGTTTGATCTCGTGATAAAAAGCAGCAGAATCTACCGGAGTCGCTAAAGTGGTATCAATGATATCGATCCGACCTGCAAGATGCTCATTCGAGTTTGCGAGCAGCTTGTCAGCATTAATATCCACCGACAGCATCCCTTGGTGAACGCCTTTATGGAATACAGGGATCGTCATACTGATTATACGGTCAAGGGAATCAAAACGATAACCAGGGCCTGAAAGGGTGAGTTGGTCAGGGTTGTTGGCTGTTTTCTGCCAATAAGGACGACTCTTTATGGTCGAGAGTAACTCTTTGCTCAGCCCTTTGGCAAAACCTTCAGGTGAAGAGATCACATAGCCGCTCGTATCAATAAAGTGCACGCCGGCATGGTATTCATCAAGCTGGGATAAAAATGAAAGAATAGGAGCTAACGCTATTTTTTCTGACGCGCTCTTATAACTATCACTGCTTTCAGAACAAAGAGACTCTTGACCGATTAGCATATAGTCGATATCGACAGAGGGAATGTCTGAGGTTTTACCGTCGGCAAGTAGCAATACATCAATAGGCCAGATTTGGCAAAGACCATCCACAACATGTTTGTTGTGATCAAGAAAGAGAGGGTTTCCTGATTTATAATAGTTGGAGAAGCTGTAGTCTAGGGCTGTCGCCACTTTTGTGGTTCTTTTGAACACATCTTCAATACGATGAAACTCACTACTGATATCTTTTTCTACCGCGTCAAAATGATTCTTTCCTATTAGGCCAAGTAACATCGCGGCGATCACAGCGGGAAACCCGAAAACAAAGGTTAGGCTAAAGTGCCTATTTACTTTCATATAATGTGCTCTTAGCGTTCAGCTATTTTCATTTTCCCCATTAATATTATTACATTAATCGGCAATTCGCTCGACGTAAAATAATGTAAATTGATATTAACGACACACCTAACGGTCAAATAACCGCTTACAAATGAATAAAATAGAGAAGCGCCAACATATAGAGCAGGTGAGTTTGTTATCTGAGCCCATTTCAATGCTGTTAATAATATGACTTATGGCCTATTAGCTCACCTAACACCAAACTCAATTCACCGGCTAATGACCGCACGCTCAATCACAGATTGAGGCACTGTCACGCCAAGCTCACGAGCAGCATCTAGGTTGACCACCAGCTGAGAGCTCTGCGCAGTTTTGACACTCAACTTCCCGGGCTTCTGTCCTTCCAGAATGGCTGCGACATAATCCGCGGTCTGAACCCCAACATCATAATAATCTAGACCTAAACCAGCAATCGCTCCCTTTCCGACATAAGATGTGGCGCCTGCGACGACTGGCGTATCTGCATGGTTAGCCGCTTTGATAAGACCCTCCATGCCGCTTGCAACCGTATTATCGGTCAAGGCATAGATAACATCGGACTTCTTAGCAATGGATTCTGCTTTTGCTTCGACATCGTCAACAGTCAGCGCTTTTTCGGTGTGAAGTGTATAACCGAAATCTCGAGTTGCCTTTCTCAATAACCCAACTAACGCAACGGCATTTGCTTCTGCTGGGTTGTAAACTACACCGATTGAATTAGCTTCAGGGAGTAGTTCTTTGATTAATGACACATGCTGAGTGATCGGAGATAAGTCAGAAAGCCCCGTGACATTACGCCCCGGCTTTTCTAATTGTTTAACGAGCCTAGCGCCGATAGGATCCGTAACCGCGGTAAACACGATAGGAATCGAGCGAGTCGCCGACACTAAGGCTTGTGAAGTCGGTGTCGCGATACCAACAAGTACATGTGGATTTTCACTGACGAGCTCTCTGGCAATCTTGGCTGCCTGAGCCGGGTTACCATTCGCCATTTCATAGGAGAATTCTAAGTTCTTACCGGGTTCATAACCATTGGCTCTCAATCCTTCAAGAAGCCCTAAACGTGTCGCATTCAGATCTGGATGGTCAACAACTTGTGAAACCGACACTTTGGCAACGTTTGCCATTGCATTGCCAGTCCATAGCAACATCAAGCAACTTAAAACCGCTGCCAATACCTTTCTTACAGAACTCATTATCGCTCCCTGAATCAAGCTCTACCCGTCATTACTCGCTCAAAGAGAACAACATCAAAATCACTATTGACATTATTACCAGTAACCATTGATAACTTGAAGTGATATTTAACAAAAATACAACAAGGCTCGAGTTATGTGAGAAAGGCTATATTGACTTCGGAGGAAGGTAAGAAACCAAGTGAATAAGGACAGGTAAGCTAAACGGAAAGTAAGCGAGGTAACAAAAAGAGGAGCAAATCTGAGAACAAGCTATAGAAGATGAATAGTTGTTCTCAGACAAGAGGGAGAGCTGGGATTCTTTAGAACCAACGCTCCATTGAGGATTTATCTAACTGACGAAAGGCACGATTTAAAATGATTGCCAATTCTTTATAGCGAGGGCGCGGCTTCATAGGCTCTAACGCAAAACCCGTTTCAGTGATCTTTTCATGCAGTTCGCGGTACCACGATACTAGCGCCGGCGGAAGTTGTGTATTTGAGCGATTGCCCAACCACCACATACCTTGTAGCGGCAAGCTGATCGCAAACAAAGCCATAACCACAGCCTGTGGCATCGCTTGGTAATTATTAAAGACCATTTGTGTAAGAACACTGATAGCGGCAATCGCAGGCATCACTTTCACGCCAAAACGGGTCGCTTTAATAATGCGTTGTTCTGGGAAGATCGCGTTTAACTCTTTTCGGACGGGCCAGAGATCCATGTACTTTTGGCCATCTTTTAAACTACTAGCTAAACCAACTCTATTGCTCATATGAGTCTCCCATTAAAAAAAAGTTGAAATCATCAACTAAAAACACAAAAATTTGACGAGAAATAATATTCTTTCAAATTTTTTTGTTATATTTGCACAATATCGCTATTATTTGCAGACCTCAATCTCATTGTTGCCCTTATTTACAATTTAAGCAACTTTGAGAAGACTTCTGCAAGGAATGCACAAGCCTCTTTTTGATAAAGAGCGCTTTCACTTTATACGGAAATTAACGTTTTTTTGACCAAGGTTAGTACGCAAGCCTATGTGCTTCGACTATTCTTGAGATTAATTTTCATCCTTAACTGATTTCGATCAGAAAAATAAACAGGTAGTCATTAATGTCTAAGCTAGTTTTAGTTTTAAACTGTGGTAGTTCTTCTCTTAAATTCGCTGTTGTTGATGCAGAAACAGGTGCAGAGCACCTAACTGGTCTTGCTGAGTGTCTAGGTCTTCCAGAAGCTCGTATGAAGTGGAAACTTGATGGCAAGCATGAAGCACAACTAGGCGCGGGCGCAGCTCACGTAGAAGCACTATCTTTCATGGTAGAAACTATTCTTGCTTCTAAGCCTGAGCTTAAAGCTAACCTTGGCGCTATCGGTCACCGTATCGTACACGGTGGCGAGCAGTTCACTTCTTCTGCACTTATCACTGATGAAGTTCTTAAGGGTATTCAAGACGCTGCGACTTTCGCACCTCTTCACAACCCTGCTCACCTTATCGGTATCGAAGCGGCTCAACAGAACTTCCCTGGTCTACAAAACGTTGCTGTTTTTGACACTGCGTTCCACCAAACAATGCCTTCTGAGTCTTACCTATACGCTCTACCGTACAACCTGTACAAAGAGCACGGCATCCGTCGTTACGGCATGCACGGTACTTCTCACCTATTCATCACTCGTGAAGTTGCAGGCCTACTAAACAAGCCAGTTGAAGAAGTTAACATCATCAACTGTCACCTAGGTAACGGCGCTTCTGTATGTGCAATCAAGAACGGTAAATCTGTAGACACTTCTATGGGTCTTACTCCTCTTGAAGGTCTTGTAATGGGTACTCGTTGTGGTGACCTAGACCCTGCAATCATCTTCCACCTACACGACGCACTTGGTTACTCTGTTGAAGAAATCAACAACATGCTAACTAAAGAGTCTGGTCTTGCTGGTCTAACTGAAGTGACTTCTGACTGTCGTTTCGTTGAAGACAACTACGGTGAGAAAGAAGAAGCAACTCGTGCAATGGACGTGTTCTGTCACCGTCTAGCTAAGTACGTAGCTGGTTACACTGCAACTCTAGAAGGTCGTCTAGACGCAATCACTTTCACTGGCGGCATCGGCGAGAACTCAGGCCCAATCCGTGAAATGGTTCTTAACCGCCTAGGCATCTTCGGTATCGAAGTTGACGGTGAAGCTAACCTTAAAGCTCGTTTCGGCGGCGAAGGTACTATCACTACAGCTAACAGCCGTATCCCTGCAATGGTTATCTCTACTAACGAAGAGCTAGTAATTGCTGAAGACACTGCGAAACTAGCAGGTCTTTAATTGATTTTCCTGACTAGCTTCATTCGAAGCTAGTCAGTTTTTCATATCAAGAAAATGGGGCTCAACTTCTATTCCTACCCCAATTTAAATATCGGTGGGAATAGCAGTTGAGCTTTTTTTATTTCCAATAGTCAAAGGTGTTCGTCAATGTCACGTACTATTATGCTTATCCCTACAAGCGCTGGTGTTGGTCTTACTAGTGTTAGCATGGGTGTTCTTCGCGCTATGGAGCGTAAGGGCGTAAGTGTTTCTTTCTACAAGCCAATCGCTCAGCCTCGCAGCGGTGGTAACCAACCAGATCTAACGTCTACTATCATCAGCGCAAACAGCGACATTAAGATTGGTGAGCCAATCGCAATGACTAAAGCTGAAGCTTTGATCGGTAGCGAAAAAATGGACGAGCTTCTTGAGTCTGTTGTTGAGCAATACAACAAGATCAACAAAGACGCAGAAGTTACGCTAATCGAAGGTCTAGTACCTACTCGTAAGCACCCATTTGCTAACCAAGTGAACGCGGAAATCGCAAAAACACTTGGCGCGGAGATCGTATTCGTTGCGACTCCTGGTACTGACAACCCTACGCAGCTTAAAGAGCGTATAGAAGTAGCATGTTCTAACTTCGGCGGTACTAAGAACAAAAACATCAAAGGCGTAATCATCAACAAGCTTAACGCTCCTGTTGATGAGGCTGGCCGTACTCGCCCTGACCTATCTGAAATCTTTGATGATGCAGACAGCGCTCAGCAAGCGAACCTTGAAGTAATGCAAATCTTCAACTCTAGCCCTATCCGTGTTCTTGGCTGCGTGCCATGGAGCATCGATCTAATCGCAACTCGTGCGGTTGATATGGCTAAGCACCTTAACGCTGAAATCGTTAACGAAGGTGAAATCTCAACTCGTCGTATTAAGAGCATCACTTTCTGTGCACGTTCTCTACCGCACATGATTGAGCACTTCAAACCAGGCTCACTGCTAGTAACTTCTGCAGACCGTCCTGACGTTATCGTTGCTGCGGCTCTTGCTGCGAAAAACGGTGTTGAGATTGGCGCAATCCTGCTTACTGGCGGTTACGACATTCCAGAAAGCATTGCTAACCTTTGTGCACCAGCATTCGCTTCAGGTCTACCGATCTTCAAGGCTCAAGGTAACACTTGGCAGACATCTCTAAACCTACAGAGCTTCAACCTAGAAGTTCCTGCAGACGATAAAGAGCGTATCGAGTTCGTTAACGATCACGTTGCAAGCCACATTGATGGCCCTTGGATTGATTCTCTATCTGAAGGTACTCAAGGCATCCGTCGTCTAAGCCCACCAGCATTCCGTTACCAGCTAACTGAATTTGCTCGTAAAGCGGCTAAGCGCATCGTTCTTCCTGAAGGTGATGAGCCACGTACAGTTAAAGCTGCGGCTATCTGTGCTGAGCGCGGTATCGCAACGTGTGTACTTCTAGGTAACCCTGAAGAAATCCGTCGCGTTGCAGCGCAGCAAGGTGTTGAGCTTGGCGCTGGCGTTGAGATCATCGATTCTGCATCAGTTCGCGAAAACTACGTAGCTCGTCTAGTAGAACTTCGTGGCGCTAAAGGTATGACTGAAGTTGTTGCTCGTGAGAAGCTAGAAGATTCAGTATTCCTAGGTACTATGATGCTTGAAGCTGGCGAAGTTGACGGCCTAGTTTCTGGTGCTGTTCACACAACGGCGAACACTATCGTTCCTCCGTTCCAGATCATCAAGACTGCTCCTGATGCTTCTATCGTATCTTCGATCTTCTTCATGCTTCTGCCTGATCAAGTTCTTGTATACGGTGACTGTGCGATCAACCCAGATCCAACAGCTGAACAGCTTGCTGAAATCGCTATCCAATCTGCAGATTCTGCTGCGGCATTCGGTATCGACCCACGCGTTGCTATGATCTCTTACTCTACTGGTGAATCTGGTAAGGGTGCAGACGTAGATAAAGTACGTGAAGCAACGAAACTTGCTCAAGAGAAGCGTCCTGATCTAGTGATCGACGGTCCTCTACAGTACGATGCAGCAATCATGGAAAACGTAGCCGCTTCTAAAGCGCCTAACTCTCCAGTTGCAGGTAAAGCGACAGTATTCGTATTCCCAGACTTAAACACGGGTAACACGACTTACAAAGCTGTACAGCGTTCAGCAGATCTAGTATCTATCGGTCCAATGCTTCAAGGTATGCGCAAGCCAGTAAATGACTTGTCTCGTGGCGCTCTAGTAGACGATATCGTTTACACAGTAGCTCTAACGGCTATCCAAGCAGACCAAGCTGCACAAGCTGAAGAAAAAGTAATTAACTAATTTTTCTTTTGTAAAAAGCAAAAACCCTAGATGTTTATCTAGGGTTTTTTTATGTCTGGAGTAAAGGAACTACTTGGTAAGCCTAGCCTCGACCATGTGGTGATTCTAAGTCTAGCTCTGGTCCTTTGGGTACAACTTGAGTCGGATTGATACCAGTGTGACTGTAGTAGTAGTGACGCTTGATATGATAGAAATCGGTCGTCTCTTTAATACCCTTTATTTGGTACAACTCTTTTAAGTAACCTTGAATATGTGGGTAGTCAGCAATTCGCTGCTTATTACACTTAAAGTGCCCAACATAAACCGCGTCAAATCGAACCAGAGTAGTGAACAAGCGCCAATCCGCTTCTGTAATCTCGTTACCCGCTAAATAGCGATGTTCGCTAAGATGAGCGTCTACTTTGTCTAGGGCTTCAAACAAGGCGTCATAAGCTTCTTCGTAGGCTTCTTGTGTTGTCGCAAAGCCAGTACGATAAACGCCGTTGTTGATGTTTGGGTAGATATAATCATTCCACTCATCAATCTTCTTGGACAACTCCCACGGGTAGTAATCATCGGTGTTACCCGTTAGCTCATTAAACTCTGAGTTAAACATGCGAATGATTTCAGACGACTCGTTACTCACAATGGTGTTGGTTTTCTTATCCCACAACACAGGCACCGTTACTCGACCTGAATAGTCCGGTTTGGCTTGAGTGTAGATTTGGTGCATTCGGGTATGACCAAACAGAGGTTCAGGTAACCCCATTTGCCAACCTTCACTCATCATGTCTGGGCAAACGACTGTCACGTCAATGTGATCGGTTAGGTCTTTCAGCTCGCGGAAGATAAGGGTTCTGTGCGCCCAAGGGCAAGCTAACGATACGTATAGATGGTAACGGCCGCTTTCCGGCTCAAACTGCGCGCCCGGTTTATTCTCTACCCAGTGACGAAAGCCCGCATCTTCACGAACGAACTTACCACCGCTTTCTTTGGTGTCGTACCACACATCGTGCCAAACACCTTCAACTAACTTACCCATATCCAAACCTCTGTCATCCAAGCTTTTCTTTAGTATAAAAAAAGCCAACTTTTTCAAAACTAGAAGAAGTTGGCTTAGTTGTTCGAATTATTTGATGAAGCTTATTTAATATGGATCTTTAGATACAAAAAAAGCGCAACTCATAAACAAGTTGCGCTTAAGCCTGTCACAGGCTGAACCGGTTTAAATAGGCTCTAGACTTGCACGTGCAAGCAAGATACTGCGTGTACGTCATCGCCTTGGATAGTTGGCTTAGTTTGCGCACACGCCTCTGTTGCTTGTGGGCAACGAGTACGGAACACACAACCTGATGGCGGATTGATTGGCGATGGGAGATCACCTTCCAACATCTGAATGGTTTTGCTGCGCTCTAAGCGTGGGTCTGGAATTGGAACTGCAGACATCAACGCTTTGGTGTATGGGTGCTTAGGATCAGAGAACAATGCATCTGATTCACCAAGCTCTACCGCGTTACCTAGGTACATCACCAATACACGGTCAGAGATGTGTTTAACCACTGACAAATCGTGCGCGATGAATACCAAAGACAAACCAAGTTCTTTCTGTAGCTCTTTCAGAAGGTTAACTACTTGAGCTTGGATAGATACATCCAGTGCAGAAACAGGTTCATCACAGATGATCATCTTAGGTTTCAAGATAAGCGCACGTGCAATACCAATACGCTGACACTGACCACCAGAGAATTCATGTGGGTAACGGTTGATTACGTTTGGTAGTAGACCAACCTTTGCCATCATCTCTTTAACTCTGTCCTTTACTTCTTGTTTAGAAAGTTCAGGGAAGAAAGTCTCTAGAGGCTCAGCAATGATATCGCCTACTGACATACGGGGGTTAAGCGACGCTAGCGGGTCTTGGAAGATCATCTGAATCTCTTTACGAGTCTCACGACGCTTCACTTCCTGCATCTTAGTTAGGTCTTGACCTAACCACATCACTTGACCTTCGGTCGCTTCAACCAAGCCGATAATCGCGCGGGCAAAAGTTGACTTACCACAGCCAGACTCACCTACTACGCCGAGCGTTTCGCCTTCGTAAAGGTGAACATCAACACCATCAACCGCTTTAAGGTTTGATGGTTTTGCCCAAGGCCAAGCAGACTTAGCTGCAATGCTAAAGTGAACTTTCAGGTCTTTAATATCTAATAGTAATTCTTTACTCATTTTGTCCAAGTCTCCCAATCAGAAAAACAAGCACGCTGACGGTCTTTAGCAAATGGCTGCAAAATCGGTGCTTCTTGCTTACAACGGTCCATTACACGGTGACAACGGTCTTGGTAAGGACAACCTGTTGGTAGGCGAAGTAAGTTAGGTGGGTTACCTGGAATCGTCGGTAGAATTTCACCTTCGGTATCCAAACGAGGAATCGCTTTAAGCAGGCCTTCCGCATATGGGTGGCTTGGCTCGTAGAAGATTTCATCAACCGTGCCGTACTCCATTGTACGACCCGCGTACATCACAAGTACTTTGTCACAAGAACCAGCAACAACACCCAAGTCATGGGTGATCATAATGATTGCTGTATTGAACTCATCTTTTAGTTCGTTCAGCAATTCCATGATTTGCGCTTGAATGGTTACATCCAGTGCCGTTGTTGGTTCATCAGCGATAAGCAATTTAGGACGACACAGCAGTGCCATTGCGATCATCACACGCTGACGCATACCGCCCGAAAACTCGTGCGGGTACATAGTGATACGCTTGCGTGCTTCAGGGATTTTCACCGCTTCAAGCATGCGTACTGATTCTTCAAACGCTTCTGCTTTACCCATGCCTTTATGCAGCATAAGTACTTCCATCAGCTGATCACTTACTTTCATGTAAGGGTTCAGTGAGGTCATTGGATCTTGGAAGATCATCGCGATCTGTTCAGCACGAACCTTGTTCAGTGCTTTTTCAGGCAGGTTGAGAATTTCATTGCCTTCAAACTTTGCACTGCCTGAGATGATGCCGTTCTTAGCCAGCAGCCCCATCAGTGCAAATACCGTTTGTGATTTACCTGAACCCGACTCACCAACAATACCCAGCGTTTCGCCTTGGTTAAGTGAGAAGTTCAAGTCGTTTACTGCGGTTACGATACCATCTTGTGTGGTAAATTCGACGCGCAGATCTTTGACATCTAATAAGCTCATTATTGCTTCCTTAATCTTTTATAGCTTTTAATTGCTATTTCGTTATCTGTCTTTTGGATCAAGCGCGTCGCGCAGACCATCACCTACGTAGTTAAAGCAGAACAGCGTAACTACCATGAATGCCGCAGGGAATGTCAATTGCCAGATTGCAACTTCCATTGTTTGCGAACCTTCTTGAAGCAATGCGCCCCAGCTTGTCATAGGCTCTTGAACACCAAGACCAAGGAAAGATAAGAATGATTCTGTAAGGATCATGCTTGGAATAAGCAACGTAGAGTAAACCGCTACGATACCCAGTACGTTCGGTACGATGTGACGTGTAATGATCTTCCATTTGCTTACACCACATACGTGTGCAGCTTCAATGAACTCTTTACTACGTAGGCTCAACGTTTGACCACGTACAATACGCGCCATATCTAGCCAAGCAATCGCACCAATAGCAACGAAGATTAGGACGATGTTACGACCAAAGAACGTTACCAGTACGATTACTAGGAACATGAATGGCACTGCGTACAAGATCTCTAGGATACGCATCATCACTCGGTCAGTACGACCGCCGATGAAGCCTGAAGCTGCACCGTAAAGCGTACCAATCAGTACCGCTACGAAGGCACCCATCACACCAACCATCAATGAGATGCGGCCACCGACAAGAGTACGAACGTACAAATCACGACCTAAGCTATCGGTACCAAACCAGTGATCCGCATTCGGACCAACGTGCATTGCGTACCAGTCAGTATCATCATAAGTGTACTGAGCCAGCATTGGTAAGAAGATAACTGCCAGTACCATAAGCGTAAGAATGAACAGACTCACCATCGCAGCTTTGTTTCGCATGAAACGAATGCGCGCGTCCTGCCACAAACTACGACCTTCAATCTCTAAGCTCTCAGAGAACTTTTCGATCGCTTCTAAATTTTCTTTTTTCTTCAACATAACCATGCGTCCCTGTTAGTAGCGAATTTTCGGGTCAATAAGCGCTAGCAAAATATCAACGATTGCGTTGAACAAGATGAATAGGAAACCAATCAAGATGGTTACACCCATTACTAGCGAGTAGTCACGGTTAAACGCGGCGTTAACAAACAGCTTACCGATACCTGGTAGGCCGAAGATGGTTTCAACAACAACTGAACCTGTGATGATACCTACGAACGCAGGTCCCATGTAAGAAACAACAGGTAGCATTGCTGGCTTAAGTGCATGTTTTAGAATGATATAACGGTAGCTTAGACCTTTTGCACGCGCAGTTCGGATAAAGTTACTGTTTAGCGTTTCAATCATGCTACCGCGAGTAATACGAGCAAAGGTTGCTACGTAAAGAAGAGACATCGCGATAACAGGCAGCACGATGTACATAAATGTACCGCCATGCCAACCACCTGCTGGGAATATGTTCCAGTGCAGGGAGAAAAGGTAAATAAGCGCCGGTGCCAACACGAAGGATGGCATCACCACCCCGAGCATGGCGGTCGACATTATGGTGTAGTCGACCCAGGTATTGTGCTTCAAGGCGGCAATCGTCCCGACGGTGACCCCCATCAATAGTGTGAAGATAAAGGCAACGAAACCTACCTTCGCAGATACTGGAAGTGCAACCGCGATCAGCTCATTTACTGTGTAATCTTGGTATTTAAAAGAGGGACCGAAGTCACCTTGTAAGATATTTGTCAAATACGTGGTGTATTGTTCAAATACTGGTTTATCCAAGCCGTATTTAGCTTCGATGTTAGCCATAACTTCTGGCGGTAATGGACGCTCGCTTGAAAACGGGTTACCCGGTGCGAAACGCATAAGAAAGAAAGATATAGTGATCAACACCAACATGGTTGGAATCGCTTCAAATATCCGTTTCATAATGAATTTAAGCATAAACTCACTCTTTCAGTCTGTGACAATTAAAATTAGAAAGACGCTACATGCGCGCCCTGCGCATGTAGTGCCTGTATCGTTATAGTTATATTAACTTTTTAGAATCGAAGCTTATTATTGAGCTTTGATGTATAGGTCTTTCGAGAAGATCTTGTCTTCCGCGTTGTTGATTGGGAAACCACCAACATGCGGGTTAAGTAGACGAGATTTCACGTATTGGTAGATAGGAGCAATTGGCATGTCGTTTGCCATTAGCGCCTCAGCTTCTAGGTAAAGTGCTTTGCGCTCTTCTTCTGAAGTTGAGTTAAGTGCTTTATCGATGATCTTATCGTAAGCCGCGCTGTCGTAGTGAACACCACCGGTAGTGTTGTTACTCTTCATTAGCGTCAGGAACGAAGACGCTTCGTTGTAGTCACCACACCAACCAGCACGTGCTACTTCGAAGTCACCAGAATCTTTAGAAGATAGGTACGTTTTCCACTCTTGGTTCTCAAGTGTTACAGAAAGACCCAGTGTTTTCTTCCACATCGAACCTAGCGCTACAGCAATCTTCTTGTGGTTCTCTGAAGTGTTGTAAAGTAGGTTGAATTTAAGTGGGTTATCTTTACCGTAACCTGCTTCTTCAAGAAGACGTTCTGCTTCTGCGTTACGCTCTTTTTGAGACATCTTACCGTAAGCTGGTAGCTCAGGATCGAAGCCAGCTGTGATTTCAGGCGTTAGGAAGTACGCAGGTTTTTGACCTTGCGCTAGGATAGCACCTGTTACGATATCACGGTCGATTGCGTAAGAGATTGCTTGGCGAACACGAACATCATCAAATGGTGCTTTCTTCGTGTTGAAGATGTAGTAGTAAGTACATAGGTTACCCGCTACAGATACATCTTCCGCGTACTCTTTTTGAAGACGCTTGAAGTGCTCAGTTGGCAGTTCGTTTGTGAAATCGATTTCGCCAGATAGGAAGCGGTTCATTTCCGCGACTTGGTTCTCGATTGGTAGGAAGGTTACTTTATTTAGAACCGTCTTATCGTTGTTCCAGTATTGGTCGTTACGTTTTAGAACTAAACGCTCGTTAACAACCCATTTATCAACAGAGAATGCACCGTTACCAACGAAGTGGTCAGGCTTAGTCCATTGATCACCGAATTCTTCAACAGTAGCCTTGTGTACTGGCTTCATTGTTGTGTGGCCCATCATCATTACGAAGTATGGTACCGCTGTTTCTAATTCAACAACTAGAGTGTTTGCATCCACTGCTTTAACGCCTAGTTCACTCTTGTCTTTCTTACCCGCTACGATATCTTTCGCATTCGCCATCTTGGTGTATTCCATGTACCAAGCGTATGGAGAAGCCGTTGCAGGATCAACTGCACGTTGCCAGCTGTATACAAAATCTTGAGCTGTTACAGGATCGCCATTAGACCATTTTGCGTCTTTGCGTAGGTGGAAAGTGAATGTTTTGTTGTCTGTCGTATCCCAGCTTTCCGCAACACCAGGGATAGTGTTGCCGTCGCCGTCTTGGTTCACTAGACCTTCTAGAAGATCACGAATTACGTGAGATTCTGGTACACCTTGAGATTTGTGTGGGTCGATAGTTGCAACTTCAGTACCGTTACCGCGAACAAGTTCCTGAACTTTTGCCAGTTCTGTGCCTGCTGGAACTTCAGCAGCGATAGAAAGAGTAGAAGTGGCAGCCACTGCCAAACCAGCACCTAGAAGAAGGGCCTGAGTGATTTTATTCTTGTACATTTAATAAACTCCAAGTTTTCCGTATTGCATCCATGACTTCTTTGCTTGGTTCACTGAACGGCAGTGATTTAGATTTATTTAGCTCAAAATTTAAGCATAAAAATCTAAAACCTTACAAAGATTGAGGCACACACTATCAACCATTGAAGTAATTTGCCACAAACAAGTCGCAAAAAATCGGATAATTCTCCGAAATACTTAAGGTATCAGTGTAAATATCTAAAAAACCCCAAATCAGTAGTGACTTGCGTAGAGGGATTAATTAAAAAACAGCCTTTAGTGTTGATGTATCTGTGTTGATACTTTTTTTTAGCATCTTATGCTAGAACACTGAGCGCAAATTAACATTAATGCCACATGAAATCTAATTGCACATCACATATCACCTAAACCGTCTACACTATTTGTGAGGATAATCACTTTATACAAGACAGCATAATGCTCTGCACCAAACCGGGTTATCCAATGCACCAATTAAGACAAAATTACGCGCTGAATTTATATGCAACCACAATGAATTATCATTTGTCAAATCAATGATTATCTATAAATAGATTTATAGCAGGTACAAAAAAACCGACCTAAGTGGTCGGTTTTTGACTGTCTCATATACAAATGAGTAAATGCTGAAGCAACATCACTTTAAGAGAAATTACTTCTCCCAGCGTTCCGCTGCTTTCGTGTCTGAATCACGAGAATCAACCCAACGCGTCGTTTCGGTCGTGCGTTCCTTTTTCCAAAAGGGAGCCTTGGTTTTCAGGAAGTCCATAACGAATTCACAGGCTTCAAATGCAGCACCACGGTGTGCACTGGATACACCAACGTAAACAATCTGGTCGCCGATATCTAAGTCACCTACACGGTGGATAACACGCATCTTCTGAATAGGCCAGCGAGCCTCAGCTTGGTCACAGATCTCGTTCAGTGATTTTTCTGTCATACCCGGATAGTGCTCCAGAGACAAACCAATCACATTGTCGCCAAGGTTCATGTCGCGAACTTTACCAACGAACGTCACAATCGCTCCGGCAGCTGTACCTTGAGCCAAGTAGTCGTATTCGTCGCCTACCGAGAAGTCCTCAGCTGTCACTAATACTCTTGGATCCATGCTTAGCCTCCAGTCACTGGTGGGAAGAAAGCCACTTCGTCGCCGTCTTTCACTTCAGCTGTCAGAGGTACGATTGATTGGTTAAGTGCAGCCAGAAGCTTCCCCTCTTCCAATGCGATATCCCATTTGCCTTCTTGTGTCACAAGATGACTACGAATCGCTTCAATCGTCTTAAATTGTGCATCAACTTCAACGCTGTCCACACCAACAAGTTCACGAGTTTGAGCAAAGAAAAGTACTGTAATCATGACTCCACCTTAAAGTGACCAGATTTACCACCTGTCTTCTCTAGCAGGCGCACGTTTTCGATAACAATGTCTTTCTGAACAGCTTTACACATATCGTAAATCGTTAACGCAGCCACAGAAGCAGCCGTTAGCGCTTCCATCTCTACGCCCGTCTTACCCGCAAGCTTACAAACAGATTCGATGCGAACCTTGTTTTCAGACTCGATAGCTTCAAGCTGCACTTCTACTTTAGTTAATAGCAGAGGGTGACACAGGGGAATCAGATCCCACGTCTTCTTCGCCGCTTGAATACCCGCAATACGTGCCGTTGCGAAAACATCACCTTTATGGTGGCTACCAGAGACAATCAGCTCTAGCGTTTCTGCCGACATTTGAACGAAGGCTTCCGCTCTCGCTTCACGTACTGTTTCCGCTTTAGCCGATACATCGACCATGTTTGCTTCGCCAGACGCGTTAATGTGTGTAAATTGGCTCATACTCAAACCGCCTTATACAGAAAGGTGTGGCATGAAGTTACAAGGACGGTGGCTAGCATCCATCTGTTGCTTGATGATCTTAGTCCAACCGGTGCGGCAAGCGCCTGTAGAACCTGGCATCGCAAAGATAACCGTGTGGTTAGCAAAACCCGCAATCGCACGAGATTGAATTGTCGAAGTACCGATCTCTTCGTAAGATACTTGACGGAATAGCTCACCAAAGCCTTCTACTTCTTTGTCGAACAGTGGCTTAAGCGCTTCAGGCGTGCTGTCACGAGAAGTGAAACCAGTACCACCCGTGATCATGATAGCTTGTACGCTTTCATCAGCGATCCATTTAGATACGATCGCACGGATCTTGTACATGTCATCAATAACGATTTGCTTATCAACCACGTTGTGACCCGCTTCTTTAGCATGCTCTGCTAGGTAACCGCCTGAAGTGTCGTTTTCTTCTGTACGAGTATCTGAAACCGTTAGTACTGCGATGTTTGCTGCTTGGAATTTGCTTTCTGCGTGACCCATTTGTTCACCTATATAAATTTTTCATTAGACTGATTCGCCCAGCCTGAAGAAGCTGAGCGATAAAATGCTTTAGAGTGTGTAGCGGGTTAACCGCCGATTGACGCCAAGTTTGGAGTCATGCCGCTGTTGCCATCGTGTAAGAAGTGGCTAACGGACTTGGTTTGAAGCTGAGCCTGAATTCGATCAATGAGTTCTTGCTCTTGTTGATCTTCTTGAATCAGATCTCTCAGTTCAACACCATGGTCGCCAAACAGACATAAGTGAAGTTTACCGGTCGCAGAAACGCGCAGTCGGTTACAACTCTCACAAAAGTCTTTCTCGTAAGGCATGATCAAACCGATTTCACCGTTGTAGTCTGGGTGGACAAACACTTGCGCCGGGCCATCGTTAACGGCTTTGACTTTTAACAGCCAACCATTAGCAATAAGCTGGTTGCGAATCGCAACGCCAGACACATGATGTTTATCGAACAACTCGTCCATCTCGCCGGTTTTCATCAGCTCGATAAAACGTAATTGAATAGGTTTGTCTTTGATCCAATTAAGGAAGGCTGGTAATTCCTGACTATTGAGGTCTTTCATTAATACGACGTTGACTTTGACTTGTTCAAAGCCAACCTCAAACGCTTTATCAATGCCTCGCATAACCTCAGTAAACTTATTCTCACCAGTGATCTGATGGAACATGCGCGAATCTAAACTATCCACGCTCACGTTTATATGGGTTAAACCAGCATCACGCCATTGCCCTACTTGTTTCTCCATGCGGTAGCCATTCGTTGTGGTGGCTACTTTTTCGATGCCTGGAGTAGAAGCAACGGTATGTATGATTTCAGGAAAGTCTTTACGCAGACTCGGCTCTCCGCCTGTAATGCGGATCTTTGAGGTACCACAATCTGCAAACGCTTTAACAACGCGTTTGATCTCGGGAACACTTAAAAAAGACGAGTTTTTTTGCCCTGACGGTTTGTAACCATCTGGTAAGCAGTAAGTACATTTAAAGTTACAGACGTCTGTAACCGACAAGCGCAAGTAATAAAACTTGCGATGGAATCTATCTTCGAATTGTTGCGCCACGGAACACCTTTCCAAACACGGGAGGCATAATCATTTCCAATTAAGCCCTTGTGACAACATGTCACTGGCTCTTGATGCGTATCGGTACAGCAAATACCACTGTGCGACTTAGCATGCGAGAGCTCGGAGTTATGGCAACTGAGCGTTATATTCACACGCGCAGTAGCTGAGTAATAAAATACTTAATATTTGTACGTGAATCTAGCTCTGATGGTAAAAAACGGGTCACATCGGCAAAAAAAACGTATCAAACGCTCAAAATAACTCTTGTTGAGTATATAGCGAGAAGCATTTAACCTAAATTATAGTTGGTAATAACCTAACAAGAACAATAAATGAATATTTACTCTTCAAAGAAAGTCGTAGCAATCGGCGGTGGCCATGGCTTAGGTCGCATGTTAGCTGCATTAAAAGACTTTGGTAACAACGCAACTGGCATTGTTGCAACGACAGATAACGGCGGTTCCACCGGACGTATTAGAGATTGCCAAGGTGGCATCGCATGGGGAGATACACGCAACTGTATCAACCAATTAATCACAGAGCCTTCAATCAGTTCGATGATGTTCGAATACCGCTTTCGTGGTCAAGGTGAGCTAGACGGTCATAACTTGGGTAACCTAATGCTGACGGCGTTAGACAACCTTTCCGTTCGCCCATTGGAAGCAATTAACCTGATTCGAAATATGCTCAAGGTCGATGTCAATATCGTGCCGATGACTGAGCATCCTTCAGACCTCACGGCTCTATCAATGGACGGCCGCTGGGTTACCGGCGAAACCAACGTTGATGACATGACGGAAAAGCTGCGCATGATGGACTTGTCTCCAGAAGTGCCAGCAACCAAAGAAGCCGTTGCTGCCGTTGAGCAAGCAGACTGCATTGTCCTTGGCCCTGGAAGCTTTTTAACCAGTGTGATGCCCCCTCTTCTCCTTCCAGAGATTGGCAAAGCAATCTCTGAGAACACCAAGGCAAAAGTTATCTTCGTTGAAAACCTTTCACCAGAGCACGGTCCCGCAGGGAAAATGACGCTTCAAGAGCAATTGGAGTGGTGTGAACGTACCTGTAAGGCAAGGAAAATAGACATCGTGTTAGGCAATGAACCTCACCCGGAACTAGAAGTGCAATGGAATTGTGTGACCACAGATCTTGCATCGGCAAACCGAGATTGGCGACACGACCGTGTGAAGCTTCAACAAGCCATTGAAGCCCAGTTGGCGTAGCCATAGGTTCAAGCGACAAACAACAAAAAAGGAGCATGCTGCTCCTTTTTTAATCTCAGTAATAACTCGCTGTTTTAAAGGTCCGTCATCAACTGCTGATATTCAGTGTACGTCGATAACAGGAGGTCTTGCATATCTTGAAAATCAATCTCGGTTACAGGCAACGCTTGCTTCACTTTTGCGTCTAAGCTAATCGCAAAACTACACAAAGAATCCGCACCAAAGCTTGCTGCGCTGCTCTTAAGCGCATGACTGATATCAGCCAAGTACTTAGAGGTATCCGACTCTTTATTTATCTCTAGGTGTTCGTAGTAGCCTTTCAACTCACCTAAAAAGATTTCCAGTAAAACCGGGACATTCTCTTGGCCTATTTCGCCGGCAAGCTCATCAACTTTTTGCTGATTTAATACTTTCGTCATTATTATTTTCTTATTGTTTGTTGATTACTGCTTCGCATTCCACGTTTGCAACTTACGGTATATCGTCGATGGACTGACATCTAAGAAACCTGCCGCACGAGGGATGTTGCCATCACACGCTTTAATGGCCTGCTCGATAGCCGTTTTCTCAGTGATCCACAATGGGAAAATATCTTTTACCGTGATGTCTTCATTCTGCTTCTCTTTCAATCGCAGACTGTTTTCAATCGGTTGGTTCAACGGTGGTGGAAGCATGTTGAGAGTAATCTCTTTGCCGTTATTCAAAACCACCACGTTCCGCAACACGTTTTGTAGCTGACGAACGTTACCCGGCCACTCATATTGATTAAAGCGATCAAGTACTTCCTGAGCAAAACGTACAAACGCCTTCCCCTCCTCGACCGACATATAGCCTAGCAGAGAATACGCGATCTCGATGACATCTTCACCACGCTCACGCAATGGCGGCAAGTGCAATGGAATCACGTATAAACGATAGTATAAATCTTCTCTAAAGCGACCTTCTTGTACTTCTTTCCAAGGGTCACGGTTGGTCGCACACACAAAACGAACGTCGACACTCTTCATCTTCGAAGAGCCGACTTTTTGGAAAGTACCGGTTTGGATAAAGCGCAGCAGCTTGGTTTGCAGCTCTAAGTCCATTTCGCACAGTTCATCAAGAAACAGTGTTCCACCATCAGCAAGCTCAGCAGCACCTTGGCGATCGGTCGCCGCACCGGTAAAGGCACCTTTAACGTGACCAAACAATTCACTTTCAATCAGATCTTTAGGGATAGCGGCACAGTTAATCGCGATGAAAGGCTTATCGCCACGCTTACTCGCCGCATGAATGGCTTCTGCACATACCTCTTTACCGGTACCACTTTCACCAGTAATGAAAATGCTCGCCTTACTCGATGCAGCAGAATCAATCGTTCGGTAAACCTGCTGCATGGTTTGGCTACTGCCGATAAAGCCTTGGTAATTTTGGTTTCCTGGGTGTTCCGAGCTATTTTTAAGCTTGGTGGCTTTGCGGATCGCATTATTCACCGTAATACGGAGTCGGTCGGCTTCACACGGTTTGATAAGGAAATCTTGAGAACCATGACGCATCGCTTCTACGGCGGTATCGATAGAGCCATGAGCCGTCATGAAGATAACCGGAACTTCAGGGTACTTCTGTTTTACAGCAAATAGCACGTCCATACCCGTCATATCAGGTAGACGTAGATCTAATAAAATAAGGTCTGGGATTCGATGATTCAAACTCTCGATTGCATCGCGGCCAGTGCCAACAATGTTGATATCAATTTCGAGCGGTGTAAGATACGAGCGATATAAAGCTGCTACCGAAGCGGTATCCTCTACCATCAACAAATACTTCGATTTGTTATCTAGCGTTTTTGATTGCATATCCTAGCCATTTATAATTTGCATTTCTTATTATAGTCGCATTCCGCTTTGCATTATGCAAATTAGCCACAGTATTTGTAGTGTGTTTTTTTACTTGCTTCAAACAATCAATGTTTTATCTATCTGGCACGAACGATGCAACGGTATAAATGACCTTCGGGTCACCTAGCCAACTGACGTTGTTAGTGGACCGATTGTTCACAAACGTAAGCCAGTAGAACATTTACTACTGGCTGTTTTTTTGTCTGAAACACTCTCAATTCTTGTGTTGAGGGGGATCAATTCTCGAGCGAAAAGTGATATTAGCTGTTGGTAATAAACTGCTTTCTTAACTGATCAATTTCATCACGCTTCTGTGCGGCCAATTCAAATTCCAGATTCTGAGCATGCTGATACATCGCAGATTCTAGCTTGCTGATCTCTTTATCAAGCTGTTGCGGCGTAAGTACTGCATAACTTTCAGAAGGCTCTGCCACCTTAGATAGTGGAACTTGTTTCGATTGGCGCTGCTGCTTCGACTTGGTTAGATCACCCAGTTCCATAATGTCTTTGATATTGCGTTTCAACGCTTGCGGAGTGATGCCTTGCTCTTCGTTGTAGGCTTGCTGTTTCTCGCGACGACGATCGGTTTCATCAATCGCTTTTCTCATCGACTTAGTAATCGAATCACCATAAAGGATTGCTCGACCTTCCAAGTTACGAGCAGCACGACCAATGGTTTGAATCAGAGAACGCTCAGAACGCAAGAAGCCCTCTTTATCTGCATCAAGAATCGCCACCAGCGACACTTCAGGCATATCCAAACCTTCACGAAGTAAGTTAATGCCCACTAACACATCGAACTTGCCCAAACGTAGGTCTCGGATGATCTCTACACGCTCAACGGTATCGATATCCGAGTGCAAGTAACGCACTTTAACGCCGTGCTCACTTAGGTATTCGGTTAAGTCTTCTGCCATTCTCTTGGTCAACGTGGTAACCAAAACACGCTCTTCTTTCACTGAACGGATTCTGATTTCAGACAGCAAGTCATCCACCTGCGTCGCGACAGGTCTTACTTCGATGATTGGGTCTAACAGACCAGTAGGACGTACCACTTGATCAGCAATCTCGCCATCTGATTTTTCAATCTCGTAATTACCTGGTGTTGCCGACACAAAAATCGTTTGTGGGGCTATAGACTCAAATTCTTCAAACTTCATTGGACGGTTATCCAATGCAGAAGGCAGTCTAAAACCAAACTCGACCAAGGTTTCTTTACGAGAACGGTCACCTTTATACATCGCACCAATTTGCGGCACAGTCACGTGTGACTCATCGATGATCAGCAAACCATCATCAGGCAGGTAGTCAAATAACGTTGGCGGCGCTTCCCCTTCCGCACGGCCGCTCAAGTATCGTGAATAGTTTTCGATACCGGAACAGAAGCCAAGCTCAGTCATCATCTCAATATCAAACTGAGTTCTTTGAGAGATACGCTGCTCTTCCAAAAGCTTATTGTTGTCTTTTAAGTATTGAGCACGATCGCGCAGTTCGTCCTTGATGTTCTCAATCGCCTCAAGGATTTTTTCTCTTGGCGTTACATAGTGAGTTTTTGGATAAACCGTAAAGCGCGGCAAGTCTCTTTGTTTCACCGCACCAGTCAGAGGATCAAAAATACTAATGCAGTCCACTTCGTCATCGAACATCTCAATTCGAACCGCATCTTGGTCAGATTCAGCCGGAAAGATATCAATCACCTCACCACGAACACGGAACTGACCACGTTCAAAGGCGACATCGTTTCTTGAATATTGCAGCTCAGCCAATCGACGCAGGATGTCTCGCTGATCCATCACCTCGCCACGACTCAAATGAAGCATCATCTTCAAATAAGACTTAGGATCACCCAGACCGTAGATAGCCGACACAGAAGCCACAATGATGGCGTCTTTTCGTTCTAATAAGGCTTTGGTTGCCGAAAGCCTCATTTGTTCGATATGAGCGTTCACAGACGCATCTTTCTCGATGAACGTGTCCGTGGTTGGAACGTAGGCTTCAGGTTGGTAGTAATCGTAGTAAGAAACGAAATACTCAACGGCATTGTTTGGAAAGAAAGATTTCATCTCACCGTAAAGTTGAGCCGCCAATGTCTTGTTAGGCGCTAACAGAATCGCAGGTCTTTGAGATTGGGAAATGACGTTGGCAAGGGTAAAGGTTTTACCTGAGCCCGTTACCCCTAGTAGAGTTTGATGTGCCAAACCAGAATCTAATCCGTCTAGTAATTTGGTTATCGCTGTCGGCTGATCACCGGACGGGCTGTAGTCCGATACCAAGTCAAAGAGTTTACTCATAGGTCGCCATTTCCATACTGTTTTTTTAATCAGGTCATTGTCACTCTAGGAGGAGTGTCGTTGCAACAATTATCTAGAGAAATGCATCTTAAGATCAGAGATCAGTTATAGCTTTTATTTTTAGAACTTGGTATTATCCGTGCCCTGCAAAGTTTCCCCAGCTAAATTACTCGAATTTTAATCCACTACTTTTCCCCAAAAAACCTAAAAATACCGCTTGTTTTACTGTTCGTTTTATAATCTACAAAAGTTATACAATTGCGACATTTTGCTATAAATCTTTTAAATACATTACGTTAGATAAGGTTTTTACATTTTTCGATTTATCCCGATTATTGTTGTTAAAGTTTCACACACACACTTATCCACAATTTTGGTGGATAACTAAAGCAAAGCTAAATCCTATAAGGCGTTCAAGAAAGTAAAGTTTTTTATCTTACTTTTTTCTGATATTTTTTATTGACAGAAATCCGGACAATTATTAGAATTCGCGTCGCTAACAAGCAATTCCCCTTTAGTTCAGTTGGTAGAACGGCGGACTGTTAATCCGTATGTCGCAAGTTCAAGTCTTGCAAGGGGAGCCAAATTCAGAAAAAAGCTCAATCGAAAGATTGGGCTTTTTTCGTATATAACTGCGACTAACTTGTTCCAAGTTAATGTCACAAACCTAGCCGCCCGCGTTCAAGTCTCGACAAGGGGGCCAAATTTAAAGAAGCCGCATCACTCGATGCGGCTTTTTGCGTTTTAGTCGAAACAAAAGCTCTACAGGCACAGCTTTGATTAGCTAACATCCATAAAAAACGCCTCACAAGGAGGCGTTTGGGCTTAGTGACTAAACTGAGCGTTATTCTAGATGAGACGTCGTTTTAGCGGTTATGCTTCTGCTGTAACAACATGAGTCTGAGTCTCTTTACCGGCTTGGTCTTGATCAAATCCTTCATGCAGGTGGTAGTAGCGCTTATAAACAAGAGCACTTACCGTCATTAGAATCGCTGGTAAACCTACCATCATAAACTGCAGTCCCATGATAGTGCTGTCAGACTGTTCCACGTTTGGTACATAACCCACCACAGACAAGCCCATACCAACAATAAAACCACCAGCCGCGCCTGCAAACTTAACAAGCATCGTTTGAACAGAGAAGATAACACTCTCACTGCGACGACCCGTTTTGTGTTCACCGTAATCAACAACATCGGCAAGCATTACAGTTTGCAGTGCGTTAGCGATACCCACACCAAACTTGATAGCAGCACCTGCGATACCGATTAGAATCGCGTTACCTGGAGCGATAAAGCCCATGATAAGTAGAGTGGTACAAGACAGCACTGGGAAGCCACAAGCGATAACCCATAGGTGTTTGCGTGGTAACACTGATGCAATACGAGGGAACAAGAATACGCCTGCAACTTCAGCGATACCTGCCACCATCATATAAACGGGGAACAAGTCAGCGTTGCCTAAAGCGTAAGAGAAGTAGTAAATCGCAAAACCACCCACCAACAAGTTTGCTATTTGGAACGACAATACGGTACCAATAAGTGCTTTTAGTTGGTCATTCTTACCAATGATAACCATTACATCTTTAAAGCTGAAACGCTCAGCTGGTTTCGCATTTGCTGGTGCCGATTTTTCTTTTACGTTGCGAGCAATCAAGAATGCACTCATCACGAACAGCACAGCAATCAACATAGCAACGTTGAAGAAACCTTGTCCTTGGTCGCCGTCACCCAGTTTACCGACAATATGTAGCCCGTAAGTACCCGTAATAAACCACGCCAAGCTAGCAAATAATCGTGGCCAAACAACCAGCTTTTCACGTTCTTGACGAGAGCTCGATAGTGCAGGAATCAAAGACCAATATGGAATGTCCATAATAGTGTACGTAAGGCCCCACAGAATATAAGCAGCCGCTGCATAAATGTATAACGTAGTGCCTTCAAACATATGCGTACTAAAAAGACCAACAAGCACTACAGCATTTAACAGGGTTCCAATCACTATCCAAGGACGGAATTTACCAAACTTAGAGCGTGTGTTATCAACGATAACGCCCATCATTGGGTCGGTCACCGCGTCGACAATGCGCGCGGCCAAAAAGATAGTACCCACAAATGCCGCTGACAGCCCAGCAACATCAGTGAAGTAAAACATTAAAAAGATGTAGATTGGAGCACAGGCAAAGTCTTTACCTAAAGCCCCAAGTCCATACGATAATTTGGTTTGTAGAGTAATTTGATCAGACATAGTATTTCCTTCAGGCGCGTAACTTCATCTCCTAACAGACGCTGAAACGCTTACCTTTTATTTATAATAATTTATCCACTCAAGTTCTGTTTTAGAGCCACTCTGTGGTCGCTTCTTAAAACACTCAAGTATCAAGTCCGACGCTAATGTAACCATTCCAACGAACAGATACTGTGATCAACAACCACTCCATGGAAACGTTTTCAGTCAAATATCCAAAGTGAGAGATCGAACAATAAAACCCTCGAATTGATAGAGAATATCGCTAATTAAAGTGCTCAAAACAGTTCATTGTGTGAAGTAACGCATGAGAACGATTACATAAGTACAGTATCACGCTGGGAATACCTACAGTTCTCCAATCTATACGGGCACATCAAATTGATTTGATAGTTCATGACGGCTTATTAAAGGCAATAAAAAACCGCGTAATTTCACCTACGCGGTTCATCAAATATAAAGCCTATGCTAAAACTTACTCGATACGTTCAAACTTAATCAGCATCGCTGTTTCTGCGTCAAGTATTGGCATCGTCAGCCCCACCTCGGCACACCAAGCACCTGATAATTCACAGCAAGACTCTGTCCATGGCGGTTGATAATTCACAATATCATCGTAATTTGACGGTTTATCAATCACAGATACCTTGTATAAACTTTGTGGATCTAGCCCAGGTATACGCAAATGACCACTCAATGAATTGGTTGGCATCGCAAGCTGTGCAATCATCACCACAGCTACTGACACATCTTCGGAGACGACCGCATGGATTTGATGGGCACTATCGTCCGTTGGAACTCGCCAAGTTCTCCCGCTATGCAGTAACGGGCGCAGCATCTTATGTAGCTTGATGTAGTGTTCAAAGCCCTGCTTCTCTTCTTGCACTTCTTTCACAGGATCTAATTCAATCCCCATATGACCAAACAGTGCTGTTAGACCACGAAACTCAATACTATGACGACGACGAGTGCTGTGGCAGTGGCTCGCACCAATATGGCTTCCCATTACCTCAGGGGGGAAGAAGTAACTCATCCCACGCTGAATCGTTTGTCTTTCCAGCGCGTCATTGTTATCAGACGCCCAAAAACGTTGCGTACGCTTAAGAACCTCAAAATCGATACGACCACCACCAGCCGCACACGATTCAATATCAACCATTGGGTGCTTCTCTCGGACTTTATCGACCAACTCATAATAACGAGCGGTTTGTTGATGAGCCGCAGCCCTGCCTAGATGCGCAGGTTGTACAACTTCTCGGTTCATATCCCACTTAATGTAAGCAATGTTGTACTGACTTAAGAAGTGGTCAAGACGCTCAAACAAAAAGTCGAATGCTTGTTGATTCTGAAGATCGATAACATATTGATTACGACCCGTTGGTTGGTCATAGCCGTCAACCGCAAGCAACCAGTCTGGATGGGCTCGGTATAAGTCAGAATCCTTATTGATCATCTCAGGTTCGAACCACAATCCAAACTCCATACCCAACTGATTAACGTGCTCAACTATCGAATCTAAACCATTTGGGTATTTTTCTTCATCTAAGAACCAATCCCCTAGCGCAGCCTTGTCTCCGCAGCGCCCTTTGAACCAGCCATCGTCAATGATAAAACGCTCTACTCCCATATCCGCGGCTTGGCTAGCCATCGACATAATATAATCAGGATCATGGTCAAAATAGATGCCTTCCCAAGTATTAAGATGGATAGGTCGAGGCTTTTGTGCGAAAGACTCCGGCAAGATGGAACAACGCACATGGGAGTGGAACTGATGGCTCATTCCATTTAAGCCTTCCGAACTGAAACTGGCATATAACCAAGGTGTCGTTAAGCTTTCACCTTCATCCAATGTAATCTCACCCGGTAGATAAATAACTTCCGCTTGCACGTAGCGACGACCGTCTGCTTTTACATCCGCGCGCAGTCTGTGGTTACCACTCCAAGCGAAGTGAATCCCCCACACATCACCTGCCATTTCATTAAAGTTAGCGGTACCGACAACCATCGCTGGATAATGTTCATGAGACGTTCTTCCGCGACGATTTTCTTGCTGATAGCCCCCTTGCTGTAAGGGTTGACGCACCGTTTGGAACTCATGTACCCAGCGGCCGTAGTACGTCATCAACTCATTAGCTCTTGCTGGTAATGGCAAAGTATTGGCGAGACGGTTCACCTGATAAAGGCCGGCTTTAACGTTGGTTAAGGTGTGACGAGATTTCACAACATCATGTTTATCGAGGCATAACTCGGTTGTTAAACGTAAGCCTGCACGTATATCTTCACTCTCAATGATTAGGCTAGATGGTGTTTGTTGAACATCCGTAATAGAGAAAACAGGCGCCCAGTCCAATCCGTCTCGGTGCCCTTCTAATGCCGGACTGCTGAAAACACCGCGCCCGAGCTCTGGGCTCAGAGACATAGCAACATCATTATCAAGGCGGCCGTATGGAACCGGTCTTTCAAGAGAAACACGGAAGCTAGCTAAATCACCACGAACGGGAGCTCCCCAATGAAGAATTTCGGCAAAATCGCCAAGTTCTACAATCAGTTGCGAGTGTTGACCGGTAATATCAATTAGGGATTTATTCGTCATTTTTTTAACCTTAACGCGTTTAATTACCCAGTATCATAATTATTAAGCCCAGAGTTTCTGTGATCAAACTCGAAATCATGAAAACGTTTCCAGTAAATATTCAAGACTGATAACTTTGGTTAATAGCTCCTAATTCAAAGATTTAGATTGACCACCATTCCATCTCATATTGCCTACCTCTAGGTAGAATTGAACTTTCCACTCTAAATAAAGCAATATAAAACGATAATTAATGGCAATTTAATCTTTTAAATTCAGTATATTAAATCAAAGTTCCCATTAACACATAGGCTAAAATACATTTCCTCTTGAACTGATCACATCACACTCGTATTCTTAGATCTTCGAGTACATCTATGAAGTGTCTCTCTGGGTCCTAACTTTTACATTCCAGCTTGACGGTACAGAACACGATGCTTGTAGCCTTGCTGCTGCATTTGCTTTGATACTTACTTCCTTGTCTCACAAGCCCAGTTATCATTAACTGGGCTGCTTTTCCTCAAAGCCCTCGAACAACCCGACACTCAAAGTACCTCAAACCCGCTTCACCTCAAATTCCAAGACAACCAACAGCATAATCACTCCCTCTAAACCACCACATAGCACTGAGTAAAGAAAACGATTCCACTTTAAAATCACAAAACCTAGCGTAAAAACACCTATACAAGCCCAATAATCAGATCAAAATCACACAAAATAATCACAAACCCATCAATAGCATAAAAATGCCAACTTCATCATGAAAACGTTTCCAAAGTTTATTTACACTCTCGCTCGAGTTAGGACTCAAACATAAAAATATCCATAAATAAAAAATAATGGAGACACTTCATGAAACAAAAAATGCTAGTCAAAGCATTAGGATTCACTCTGTCCCTCGCCCCATTAGTCAGCTTCGCTGCAGTGGAGAACGTAACGTATTTTGGTTATGCAAAATGGGGCAACATCTACACCGATAATGACCAACATAACGACGGCAAAGGAGAACGCAACGACGTTATTCGAGCGGGCCAAGGTTACGGTAACTACCGTTTAGGTAATGAACTAAATTGGTGGGAAGCGGGAGTGAAAGCCGATGTATGGCGTGACAATGACGCCTATTTTGACACCACGATTTATCTAGGCAGTGGAGATAGCTGGGGAGACGTGAGTACGATTCAGCTTTGGTCAGCAGGCCATGGGCTTATCGACGGCCAACCCAACGCAAAAATTTGGGCAGGTGAACGTTTTTACCGTCGCCACGAAGTCCACATGATAGATGTGAAGTACTGGGATACATCCAGCACCGGTCTTGGTATTGAAGATTGGGATCTCGGCTTTGCTGATGCTCACTTAGCTTGGATGGCACCAAACTCTTCAAGTGACGATGGACGCAGCCTTCATAACATCGATGCCCGCTTAAGTGGCATTGAGCTAAGTGAAACAGCAGACCTAACACTCGGCCTAAACTACGTAACCACGCAGAACTCAAGCTACGACGATAAAGACATTACTACTTCTGGCGCAATGCTCTCTGCTCTTTACCGTCAAGCTTGGAACTACGGTTCAAACACCTTGGCCTTCCAATATGGTACCGATGCGTTGGCAGGTGGATTAATGAGTGCTGAAGGTGGATCAAACAGAAAATACAGCACGGGTGTGGAACACGATGGTTCTAGCTGGCGCCTATTTAACCACGGTGACTTGAATATCAGTGAAGATGTTCAAGTGATGTACTCCATCGCTTATCAAGACAAAAACCTAGATAACAACGATGGTGAGAAGTGGTTCAGTGTCGGAGCTCGTCCTCAATATGCTTGGACAGATTACATGTCGACATCATTAGAGGTGGGTTACGAAACGGTAGAAGCTCAAAACGGCTCGGGCACCAACGATATGTATAAAGTGACCGTGGCTCAAATGTTCCAAGCTGGAAAAGGGGTATGGGCTCGTCCATCTATTCGTATTTTTGCGACGTACTCTGAATCCAACAACGAATGGGATCGTGGTAACGAGACTTATGGAACGGCAACAAGCATCAATGCCGAGACTGTTGACGAGATTACCTTTGGTTTCAACGTAGAGACTTGGTGGTAAACCACCACACCCGAGCGTCTGTTCAATCAACCAATTGACGCTCAACACTGGAATAGCAATTTAACGGGGAAAGCCGATGTTTTCCCCTTTACTAAGGTAGCAATCAGATGAAATTAAAATCATTGGTGATCATTGTCACGGCACTCACAGTTAGCGCATGCAGCGGAATACCTGAAAAGGAACTTAATACTGATTTCAATGAGAGTGCATGCTGCTCTCAGCTAAGTGCGCTGCCAATGAGGCAATTGTCTGTTCCATTCCACCAACAAGTGATTATGGACGGTCATTTACCGACCCTTTCCTCTTCATTGTTAAATGACAATACACAAGCGGATAGCCAACGCTTTCCGACCATCGCGTACCAAATCAGTGACACGACAGAATCGCTGTCCTTACTCATTCGTTCATACATTAAAAATGATGCGCTATTCGCACCGTCTATTTATGTCTTTGACAAACAATGGCGACTGCTTGGTCAATACAGTACTAACGACTTCACTTACTACCCGACAGCGATGCAAGGGTTAGAAAGAATTGAAGCATCAATTGCACTCGAACCTCAACGAGACAACGCGCAATTTATTGTGGTCAGCGCCGATAGCACTAAGTTAGATAGCGCCATCAATCGAATTCATCCTGAAGATCTGTATTCAGAATCTCAGCAGATTATTGGCAATAAGCAACTGCCGTTGACTGCGACGTTGAGCAACGTAGGTGTCATTGATGTTACGGCGAGCAAATCAACAAACAGTGCGGTTTTGACTCTATTGGCTGAGCTTGGTGTTTCATCCGACAATGAACCCGAAACCTTAGGTTCAAAGCAAGTTTCTCAACCATCAAATCAGACAATTGAAACCAATCAAAAGGCGCAATGGCTGAATATCCAAAAAGACATTGACCAAGCCCTAAACAACAATGACATCAAACAAGCTGCATTTATTGCTAATCAAGCGGCCGAACAGGGCATACCCGAAGCAAAAGATTATTTATTAAAACAGCTCGCTGAATAGCTGAATAAGCCAACAGAACAATACGCATAACCAACGATTTGATAACGGTCATCACGGCTTAAAAGACCGATGACTTAATAGAATTATTACCAATATTGAACACTTTAAGAGTAGGAATACCATGAAGGCATTTTCAAACATCATCCAAAGACGCGATTGGGAAAACCCACAGTCTGTGAATATCCACTGCCTTAATGCGCACAGCCCATTATCAAGCTACCGCAACCTTAAGCACGCTCGAGACGGCATTGAGTCACAACGTAAATCTCTTAATGGACAATGGAAGTTCAAATACTTTGATGCACCTGAACAAGTTGACGGTGAATTTATCGAAACAAGTTTCAATGACTCACAATGGGACGAGATTACCGTACCATCGAACTGGCAAATGCAAGGCTACGATAAACCTATCTACGCCAACGTAAAATACCCATTTGAAGTGAACCCACCGTTTGTACCGGCAGAAAACCCAACCGGTTGTTACCGCACTCAAATTACGTTGACTAAAAATGACCTAAAGAACACCCAACGTATTATCTTTGATGGCGTCAATTCCGCTTTTCATCTTTGGTGTAATGGCAATTGGGTTGGTTACAGCCAAGATAGCCGCTTACCTGCCGAGTTCGACTTAACTCAGTATCTAACTGTTGGCGACAATACGCTTTCTGTCATGGTGATACGTTGGTGTGATGGTAGCTATTTAGAAGACCAAGATATGTGGTGGCTAAGCGGTATTTTCCGTGATGTGACCTTACTAGCTAAACCAAAGCAGTGCATTGAAGATGTGTTCGTTACGCCGGACTTAGACGCATGCTATCGCGATGGTTCACTGTCTATTGTCACCAAAATTACGGCACCAGACACTTACCAAGTTCAGGTTCAACTGTTTGACGGTGAAAACGCGGTGACTGAACCGCTTATCGATCGCCCTCATAATCGACGAATTGACGAGCGTGGCACCTACGATGATGTGGTATTCCAAACTCTTCATGTTCGAGATCCGAAGAAATGGAGCGCAGAAGTTCCTAACCTTTACCGAATTGTCGTGTCATTGCTTGATAGGCAAGGTAACCACATAGAAAGTGAAGCTTATCAAGTTGGATTCCGTAAAGTCGAAATGACAGACGGTCAGCTAAAGCTAAACGGCAAACCGCTATTGATTCGCGGCGTCAACCGTCATGAGCATCACCCAGAGTTGGGGCATGTGATGACAGAAGAAGACATGATCCGCGATATCTGTCTAATGAAGCAGTACAACTTCAATGCTGTGCGCACCGCTCACTACCCTAACCACCCACGATGGTACGAGCTGTGTGACGCATACGGTTTATATGTGTGTGATGAAGCGAACATCGAGACCCATGGCATGCAGCCTATGAATCGCTTGTCTGCGGATCCGCAATGGGCACACGCTTATATGAGTCGCTATACGCAAATGGTCATGCGTGATAAGAACCACCCTTCTATCATCATCTGGTCTTTGGGCAACGAGTCAGGGCACGGCAGCAGCCACAATGCGATGTATGCTTGGTCGAAACAGTACGATCCTTCTCGCCCGGTACAGTATGAAGGCGGTGGTTCAAATACCACAGCGACCGATATCATTGCGCCAATGTACGCACGCGTTAACAGCACTATCGAAGACGATGCCGTTCCAAAATGGTCTATCAAGAAATGGGTTTCTCTGCCTAACGAGCAACGCCCGCTTATTCTTTGTGAATACGCACACGCAATGGGTAACAGTTTGGGTAGCTTTAATGATTACTGGGATGCATTCCGAGAATATCCTCGCCTACAAGGCGGTTTCATCTGGGATTGGGTTGACCAAGGACTAAGCCAATGGGATGAAAACGGTGAACACTTCTGGGCCTACGGTGGAGACTTTGGCGATGTCATCAACGACCGTCAGTTCTGCATCAACGGTTTGATCTTCCCAGATCGCAGCGTACACCCGACCTTGGAAGAGGCGAAATACTGCCAGAGAATGATCAATGTGACGTTAGCAGAGCAAACTGAAGATCAATGCCGCCTAACGGTAACCAATGAAAACCTGTTCCGAGCGACTGACAATGAAATCTTACGCTGGCAATTGCTCGAAAATGGCATCGTGATTCAATCAGGGCAACAAGTCTTATCCGTTGCTGAAGATAGTAAACAAGAGCTGGTAATTGACCTCGCTTTCACACCAAAAGCACAAGCCGAATATCATCTCAACACCGATATTACTCTGACTCATTCAACCAAGTGGGCAGAAGAAGGCCATGTTTGTGCGACGGAGCAATTTGCTTTACGTAACCATGCTGGCTTGCAACTCCCGATCACGGCAAATGCTTTGGCTCCCCAGTTACATCAGCAAGACAATAAAGTGGTCGTGTCTAGCCTAGATGAAACACATCAATGGCAATGGGATACAGAGAGTGGATTGTTGACCCACTGGATCGTTGATGGGCAACCGCAAGTTATCAAGGCACCTGTCGATAACTTCTATCGCGCGCCACTTGATAACGACATTGGTATCAGTGAGATAGACAACATCGACCCAAATGCATGGGCTTGTCGCTGGGAACTTGCAGGCATTGGTCAATGGGAGCGTCAGTGTACAAGTTGTGTCGTGCAAGCGCTCGCAGACTCAGTACAAGTGGCGTCAGTATTCGCCTACCAATTTAATGGCCAAATCCAAGCGATTACCAAATGGCAATACACCTTAAATAACCTAGGCGAAATGAATATCGCGGTTGATGTCAACTTAGCCGATCACTTACCACCGATGCCACGCATTGGTCTTGAGATGGAGCTACCTTTACCACTCGAAACTGCCAATGAAACTCCAGTATCGTGGCTGGGATTAGGTCCTTTTGAAAACTATCCAGACCGTTTGGCTGCTGCTCGATTCGGTTTACACAAACAGACACTGGATCAGATGCATACGCCGTATATATTCCCAACCGATAGCGGGTTACGTTGCGGAACCAAAAACTTGAATGTAGGAAATATCGGGATCGAAGGCGATTTTTCATTCAGTGTGAGTCAGTACAGCCAGCAACAATTAACGGATGCTAAGCATACCAATGACCTGACTCGTGAAGAGAAAATCTATGTACGCGTAGATCACCAACATATGGGTGTTGGTGGTGATGATTCTTGGAGTCCAAGTGTTCACCAAGAGTTTCAACTCACCGACAATCAATATCGTTATCAGGTTACGCTAACAAGCGCATCGTAAGTAGATTCGGACCAAGCGGCTTGCTCTAAGCCACTTGGTTCCCCTATTACTTTGGGTTACCTGTGATTACCTTACTTCACGCGACAACAGCTCACACGACAGCAGTCCACACGCCAATGTGACTCAAAAGCCAAGCTCAAATCTAGAGCTTGGCTTTTTATTTTCAAACTAGTCAGCCAATCAAAAATAAACCATCAAACCTCGTCATATTTGATGTTTAATATTTGAATTGCCTAACTATCCGTTGTTAAATGTCCAACCACCAGCACACAGCATTATATTCAGAATAAGAGAGCGGAATGGCTACCATTAAAGATGTTGCGAAGGAAGCAGGCGTATCAATCGCGACCACCTCTCGAGTAATCAACAATGCACCTCACACCAGTGAAACCGCAATTGCGGCGGTAAAAGCCGCTATGGAAAAACTCGGCTATCGCCCAAATGCCAACGCCCGTGCATTGGTCAGCAAATCTTCAAACGCGATTGGTGTACTGGTTAATGATGTTTCTGCCCCGTTCTTCGGCTCGATGATCAAAGCCATTGATACCGTGGCAAGTGAGCAAGAAAAGCAGCTACTGATTGGCAGCGGCTACCATGACGCGACCAAAGAGCGTAATGCGATTAACTTGCTGATCAACAGCCGCTGCGAATCACTCGTGGTTCATAGCAAAGGCATTAGCGACGAAGAATTGGTTAAGCTAGCCAATGAAGTGCCCGGCTTAGTTCTCATCAACCGAATTGTTCCCGATATCGAACACCGCTGTATTGCTCTCGACAACCGCCGCGGCTCTTACATCGCGACTGAGTATTTGATTAAAAACGGCCACAAGCACATTGGCTACATCTGCTCGAGTCACGATATTGAAGATGCTCACGACCGCTTAGGTGGCTATTTGGATGCATTGAAAGATCACGGTATTGAATCGAACGATGAGTACATCGAATATGGTGAACCTGACGAGCTAGGCGGTGAGCAAGCCATGGTTAACTTAATGGCAAAAAACACAGATATCACAGCCATTGCCACGTATAACGACTACATGGCAGCAGGCTGTTTGGCGTTATTACAAGAAAATGGCGTTCGTATTCCAGAAGATATATCAGTTATTGGGTTTGATGACGGCCACATTGCTCGCTTCATCTACCCTCGATTGACCACCATTCGTTACCCAATTCAAGTCATGGCTAATCAAGCGGTTAAGCTCTCTCTGCAACTCGCAAGTGACGAGCCAAAAGAACACACGGAACATAAGCTATTTATGCCAATTTTGGTGCGCAGAGCCTCTGTTCGAAACATTAATTGAGAAAGCTCAGGTTCATAAAGACTAAGTCATTTCGTTCCTCGACACTTTTTACAACAAAGAAAATAGGATTGATTCGATGAGTTATCATTGAGTTAATCTTATTTTTCATTCCCCGCAAATACCCACCTATACTTAACCTGATCCATCTTAATCAAACGGTTACCCGTTGATTTTTTCACCAAGTGTCTAAATCCCTAGTGATCCTTGGTTGTTATTAGGTGAGCAAAGCAGGATAATATCGGGATCGGAATCTCAAGAATTAATCCATTATGACCGAATACCTTTTGTTGTTGGTTGGCACAGTGCTGGTCAATAACTTTGTGCTAGTGAAGTTTTTAGGACTATGTCCATTTATGGGAGTCTCCAAGAAACTGGAGACTGCGATTGGCATGGGCCTCGCGACAACTTTCGTTCTAACGTTAGCGTCGGTCTCTGCATACCTAGTAGAAACCTACATCCTTACCCCTCTGGGTATTGAATACCTGCGTACCATGAGTTTCATCTTGGTTATCGCGGTGGTTGTTCAATTTACGGAAATGGTCGTTCACAAAACCAGCCCGACTCTTTATCGCCTGCTGGGTATCTTTCTGCCTCTTATCACCACCAACTGTGCGGTATTAGGTGTGGCACTTCTGAACATCAATGAAAACCACAACTTCATTCAGTCGATCATCTATGGTTTCGGCGCAGCGGTGGGTTTCTCTCTTGTATTGATCTTATTTGCTGCAATGCGTGAACGTATTGCGGTTGCTGATGTTCCAATGCCATTCAAAGGCGCATCGATTGCGATGATCACAGCAGGCCTAATGTCTCTGGCATTCATGGGCTTTACTGGGTTGGTGAAATAAACATGAGTACCATTTTAATTGCGATCATTGCGCTAGCCGTTTTAGCCGCTGTTTTTGGCGCTATTTTGGGCTTTGCTTCTATCCGTTTTAAAGTTGAAGCTGATCCTATCGTCGATCAAATCGACACCATTTTACCGCAAACTCAATGTGGCCAGTGTGGCTACCCTGGCTGTCGCCCATACGCAGAGGCGATCGCTAACGGAGACAAGATCAACAAATGTCCTCCGGGCGGCCAAGCAACCATTGAGAAGCTAGCAGATTTAATGGGCGTAGAAGTTGAAGACTCCGCTCATGACTTAGATAACAAAGTAAAAACCGTTGCCTTCATTCACGAAGATATGTGTATCGGCTGTACCAAGTGTATTCAAGCCTGCCCTGTTGACGCCATTGTTGGTGGCACCAAGGCACTGCACACAGTAATTAAAGATGAATGTACAGGTTGTGATCTATGTGTCGCACCGTGCCCTACTGACTGTATTGAAATGATTCCAGTGGCAACAACGACTGAAAATTGGAAATGGCAGATGAACATCATCCCTTTTACTGATATCACTAACCAAGCGACTGATGCGACTGCGTCAGAGCCTAAAGCATAGGGTTAGTATGATCTCTTTAATTGAACAAATTCGCACGGGCTCTATTTGGAACTTCCCTGGTGGCGTGCACCCTGCTGAAAACAAGAAACAGTCGAATACTACTGATATCGTCCATGCAAGGCTTCCAGAAGAAATCGTTCTTCCTGTGAAACAGCACATCGGTAAGCCGGGGAACCTATTGGTTGCTGCTGGCGACACTGTGTTAAAAGGTCAGCAACTTACGGCCTTAGACACAGGTTTTACTTTGCCAGTACACGCACCAACATCGGGTGTGATTACCGCTATCGAACCGCGAACTACCGCTCACCCTTCAGGCTTGAGCGAAATATGCGTGGTTATTAAACCTGATGGCCTAGACACTTGGATTGAAAAAAATCCAGTTGAAGATTTTTCGACAAAGACTTCTGACGAACTGCTTGATGTGATTCGCCAAGCTGGTATTTCAGGCATGGGCGGCGCAGGTTTCCCTACGGCTAAGAAGCTTCAATCAGGCTTAGGTCGTACCGACATTTTGATCGTCAACGCTGCGGAATGTGAACCTTACATCACCTCTGATGACAAGTTGCTTCAAGAACATGCCGACGAAGTATTAAACGGCATCGAAGTGGTTGAACACATTCTTCAACCAAAGCTGACGGTTATCGGCATTGAAGACAACAAACCAGATGCGATAAAAGCACTTGAGATTGCAGCGAAAGACAAAGATATCGTCATTCGCGTTATCCCAACCAAATACCCTTCTGGTGGTGAGAAGCAACTTATCAAGATCCTCACCAACAAAGAGGTTCCAGCTGGCGGCATTCCTGCAGACATTGGTGTTTTGGTTCAGAACGTCGGCTCTCTTTACTCGATTAAGCGAGCGGTAATTGACGGCGAACCTGTGGTTAACCGCGTTGTGACATTAACCGGTAAAACCTTTAAGCAACCTCGTAACGTTTGGGCGCTATTAGGCACACCAGTACATGAGTTACTTGAAGAGTTTGGCTACAAAGCAGATAAAAAACTGCCGCGTTTAATTTTGGGCGGCCCGATGATGGGCTTTACCTTGCCGCATGCCAATGTGCCAATCACCAAAACGTCGAACTGTATTTTGGCGCCAACGCGTCGTGAGATCTCACCAAGCACTTACGAGATGGAATGTATCCGTTGCAGCGCATGTGCTGAAGCTTGCCCTGCGTCTCTACTTCCTCAACAACTGCAATGGCACGCCAAAGCCAACGAGTTGGATAAGTGTGAAGAGCTAAATATTAAAGACTGTATTGAATGTGGTGCATGTGCATTTGTCTGCCCAAGCGAAATCCCTCTTGTTCAGTACTATCGCCAAGCAAAAGCTGAAATCAAAACTCGAAAAGATGAAGCCGCTGCTGCAGAACGCGCCAAGATTCGTTTTGAAGAGAAGAACGCTCGTATGGAGCGTGATAAAGCCGAACGTGAAAACCGCTTTAAAAAAGCCGCAGATAACCGCCGTAAAGATATGAAAACATCCGGCGGTGATGATGCTATTGCTGCTGCGATTGCTCGTGTTAAAGCACAAAAAGCCGCTGCGGATCAGGCTCCGAATGAAGAACCAGCAGTGAAACCTGCGGTTGCTGCCGCTATTGCGAAGGCAAAAGCGAAACAAGCTGCAGCTCAAAAAGCGGAAGGCGCTGAACCAGACAACTCTGAAATGTCTAAACTGCGTGAAGAGCGCAAGCGTCAAGCGAGAGAGCGCAAGGCACAACAAGCAGCAGCCGATACTCCTGCAGAAAGCTCAGGCGATACGAAGAAAGACGCCGTTGCTGCTGCGATTGCTCGCGCTAAAGCGAAGAAAGCACAGCAAGCGGAATCTGCTTCGGATGCTCCTGTTGAAAGCTCTGGCGATGCTAAGAAAGATGCTGTCGCTGCGGCCATTGCTCGCGCTAAAGCGAAGAAAGCTCAACAAGCGGAATCGGCTTCTGACGCTCCGGCTGAAAAATCAGGTGACGCTAAGAAAGATGCAGTCGCTGCAGCAATAGCTCGCGCTAAAGCCAAGAAAGCACAACAAGCAGGTTCAGCTTCCGAGGCTCCAGCTAAAAGTACTGGTGATGCTAAAAAAGACGCCGTTGCTGCAGCTATCGCTCGCGCTAAAGCGAAAAAAGCACAACAAACAGAGTCAGTTTCTGAAGCTCCAGCTGAAAAATCAGGTGATGCTAAGAAAGATGCAGTTGCTGCGGCTATAGCTCGCGCTAAAGCCAAGAAGGCTCAACAAGCAGAATCAGCTTCTGATGCTCCGACTGAAAGTACTGACGATGCCAAGAAAGATGCAGTTGCTGCGGCTATTGCTCGCGCTAAAGCGAAGAAAGCTCAACAAGCGGAATCAGCTGTTCAAACCGAAAGTGAAGCTCCGGCTGAAAGCTCTGGCGACCCTAAGAAAGCCGCTGTTGCTGCAGCCATCGCTCGCGCTAAAGCCAAGAAAGCTCAACAAGCTAAGCAAGACGAAACGGCAGAAACGCCTGAGCCAGTGATTGAAGTTGAAGCTGAAACTCAACAAGAGTCAGTCGATCCTAAGAAAGCTGCAGTTGCCGCCGCGATTGCTCGCGCTAAAGCAAGAAAGGCACAACAAGCGAAACAGGAAGAATCAGCAGAAACGCCTGAATCTGTGGTTGAACCTGCAGTTGAAGTAAAGGCTGAAACTCAATCAGAACCCGTCGATCCTAAAAAAGCAGCCGTTGCTGCTGCTATTGCTCGTGCTAAAGCAAGAAAAGCACAGCAAGAGCTAGATAAAAAGAATAATGAGGAGAAAGAGTAGTGGCCTTCTTTATCGCCAGCTCACCGCACGCACACAGTCGTAGAAGCACCCCAGATCTGATGAAATGGGTGGCTATTTGTGCATTGCCAGGTCTACTAGCTCAAACCTACTTCTTCGGATGGGGTACGCTCATCCAGTTAGTATTTGCTATCGCACTTGCGATTACCTTTGAAGCAGCAATCATGCTGCTAAGAAAGCGCCCGCCAGTGATGGCGCTACGTGATTACAGTGCTGTTGTCACCGCTTGGCTACTTAGTGTCGCGATTCCTCCACACTCTCCCTGGTGGATTCTAGTGATAGGTATGTTCTTCGCAATTGTCATCGCGAAACACCTATACGGCGGACTTGGGCAAAACCCATTTAACCCAGCGATGGTCGCTTACGTTGTTTTGCTGATCTCGTTCCCAGTTCAGATGACCAGTTGGAATGCTCCCGCGAGCTTAACCGCTGAAGCAACCAGCTTTGTGGACTCATTCTTGATGATCTTTACTGGCTTCAATAATGAAGGATTATCTCTACAACAAGCTCGTTTAGGGATTGATGGCACCACAATGGCGACGCCACTCGATGCCTTCAAAACCGCATTAACGGCAGGCAACACCGCTTCTGAAGCTCTGTCTCAACCTCAATTTAGCTGGTTAGCTGGCGTGGGTTGGGAGTGGGTAAACCTTGCTTACCTTATTGGTGGCTTGGTGCTTATCAAGCAACGCGTGATTCAATGGCATATCCCAGTCGCGTTTCTGGGCAGCTTGACCCTATTTAGCTTAGTGTTCTTGATGTTCACTCCTGGCGAAACCGCATCACCGACCATTCATCTATTGTCTGGTGCGACTATGCTAGGCGCATTTTTCATTGCGACCGACCCAGTTTCAGCATCCACGACAGTCAAAGGTCGCTTGGTGTTTGGTGCTCTGATCGGCGGTTTGGTATTTATCATCCGCAGTTGGGGTGGTTTCCCTGATGGCGTGGCGTTTGCTGTATTGTTAGCCAACATGTGTGTTCCACTGATTGACTACTACACCAAACCTCGTACATACGGCCACTAAGGGAGCGGATATCATGCTAAATGCAATTAAGAAAAACGGCCTTGTACTCGCGATCTTTGCGTGTGCTTCGACGGGTTTGGTCGCGGTAACTCACTACCTGACCAAAGATCAGATCAAACAACAAGAACAGGCTCAGTTACTGTCTGTTCTTAATCAAGTGATCCCGCACGATCTGCACGACAACGAGCTGTTTTCGTCTTGTACTTTGGTTCAAGCAGAAGAGCTTGGTACTGAGCAAGCGATGCCGGCTTACATTGCTAAAATCAATGGTGAGCCGAGTGCGATTGCGATCGAAGCGATTGCCCCAGACGGCTACAACGGCGCGATTAAAGTGATTGTTGGAATGAAGATCGACGGTACTATTTTAGGTACTCGCGTGCTTTCTCACCAAGAAACTCCAGGTTTGGGTGATAAGATTGATTTGCGTGTAAGTGATTGGATACTTTCGTTTGCAGGCAAACAAGTAACAGATTCTAATCTAGACCGTTGGAAGGTTCGTAAAGACGGTGGTGATTTTGACCAGTTTACTGGCGCTACTATCACGCCAAGAGCAGTCGTGAAGTCAGTCAAACAAGCGGTCCAGTACGTTAACCAAAACAACCAAGCATTGCTTGCTCAACCTCTAAATTGTGGTGGTGAATAATGAGTGACCATAAAACATTGATCAAAAATGGCATGTGGGCCAATAACCCTGCCCTAGTGCAACTTCTTGGGTTATGTCCGCTGCTGGCTGTATCGTCAACAGTCACTAACGCACTTGGGCTAGGCATTGCTACCTTGCTTGTACTGGTCGGCTCAAACGTTTCTGTTTCTTTGGTTCGTAATCATGTGCCAAAAGAAGTACGTATCCCAGTATTCGTAATGATCATTGCCTCGCTAGTAACCTGTGTTCAATTGCTGATGAACGCTTACGCCTATGGGCTTTACCTCTCTTTGGGTATCTTCATCCCGCTGATCGTAACCAACTGCATCATCATTGGTCGTGCGGAAGCCTTCGCTTCAAAAAATGAAGTGCTACCAGCGGCTCAAGATGGTTTCTGGATGGGTCTAGGCATGACATCAGTATTGGTCGTGTTAGGTGCGATGCGTGAGATTATTGGTAACGGGACCCTATTTGATGGCGCAGACCTGCTGCTTGGTGACTGGGCTTCGGTGTTACGAATCCAGATATTCCAATTTGATAACAGCTTCTTGTTAGCCCTGCTTCCACCGGGTGCCTTCATTGGTGTTGGTTTCTTAATTGCTTTGAAAAATATCATCGATAACCAAGCAAAATCTAGACAACCAAAACAAGAAAAACCAGTCATTGAACGCGCTCGCGTTACCAATGCCTAATAAGTTAAATTAGCTTAAACCTCGCTGAGTTAGCTCAACCACTCAGCGGGGGAAATCAGATCTAAACAGTACATATAATAATGACGCTCATAAGAGCGCGTAACCGATGATAAAGCAGAAGCAATCCAAGCTTCATGCCCTAACTATTTGAAAGTAATGTCGCTATGAACAATGTAAAACGAGTAGAAATACTTGAGCGTTTAAGAGAAAACAATCCAAAGCCAGAGACTGAGCTTAACTGGAACAGCCCATTCGAGCTGCTGATTGCCGTTCTATTGTCTGCACAAGCAACCGATGTCAGCGTGAACAAGGCGACGGATAAGCTGTACCCTTTAGCCAACACTCCGCAAGCAATTTTCGACCTAGGTGTTGATGGCTTAAAAGAGTATATCAAGACCATCGGCCTATTTAACTCAAAAGCAGAAAACACCATCAAAACGTGTCGTATGCTGCTTGACCTACATAATGGTGAAGTACCGGAAGATCGCGCTGCATTAGAAGCCCTTCCAGGTGTCGGTCGTAAAACAGCAAACGTAGTGTTAAATACCGCATTCGGTTGGCCAACCATTGCCGTTGATACTCACATCTATCGTGTATCAAACCGCACTAAGCTAGCGATGGGTAAAACCGTCGACGATGTCGAAGCAAAACTACTTAAAGTTATCCCAAAAGAATTCAAACTGGATGTCCACCATTGGCTCATTCTTCATGGACGTTACACCTGTGTCGCACGTAAGCCACGCTGTGGCAGCTGTATCATTGAAGACCTCTGTGAATTCAAAGAAAAGAGCGAAGATTAGTCTTTCCGTTCACAACGATTAATCAATACGGCAGCGCTTAAAGCGCTGCTTTTTTATTGCCACTCTCTAGAATCCGCCTCTACATAAGTTTTCACTTCTAATTCTGCGTTCCCAAGACAACAGGCATAAAAAATCCCGCCTTTTATGGCGGGATTCAATTATTTAGCTAAGAAGTCTGTCTTAGATAAACTCCACTTTAGTCACTTCTTTGATAGCAGATAGAACAAATGTTGGTACTGCTGCAATGAAGATTAACGATATTAAGTGATTAAACTCTAGCGCTTCTGTGCTGAATACCAACTGACCGAAGCTTGTGTACACAACGCTTAAAGACAAGATAGCCGATACTGCCACCGCACCAAGTAGGTAGTGGTTAGTGAACGGATTCTTACGATAAATCGTTGTAAACGTACGTGCATCGAACAAGCTCCAAAGTTGAGCAAAGATCAGTGTTAAAAACGCAACGGTTTGTGCGTATTGAGCACTGTAACCACCGTCGAGTGCGTAAGAGAATGTCACAAAGCTTAGACCACCTAATGCGAGACCACGAGTTAGGATACGAGCGCCTAGACCATTAGAGAAGAAGCCTTGGTCACGTTTGCCTGGCTTACGCTCCATGAGATCTTTCTCTTCTGGCTCAACACCGAGTGCGAGTGCTGGTAGACCATCAGAAACGAGGTTAACCCATAAAATCATTAGTGGAGTTAGCGGAAGTACTACATCTGGTCCCATGAGTAGGAATGCAAATAGGATTACCGAAACCTCACCCACGTTCGCTGTAAGTGCTTGGCGGATAAACTTACGTAGGTTATCGAAAATTTGACGACCCTGACGTACCGCCTTCACGATAGTACTGAAGTTGTCATCCAACAGGATAAGGTCACCTGAGTCTTTCGCAACAGACGTACCTGTAATACCCATCGCAACACCAATGTCTGCACGACGCAGTGCTGGCGCATCGTTCACGCCGTCACCGGTCATAGAGGCAACTTCATTGTTCTCTTGCTGCGCTTTTACGATACGCAGCTTGTGCTCTGGAGTAACACGGGCAAATACTGCAACCTGAGAACAGATAGACAACAGCTTCTCGTCATCCATTTGGTCAAGCTCAGCACCCGTTACCACTAGATCGTCTTCGCTACGGATGATTCCGATTTCACGAGCAATCGCTGCTGCCGTGACTGCGTGGTCACCGGTAATCATTACCGTACGAACACCAGCGCTATAACAGCTATTTACTGCATCGCGTACTTCTGGGCGTGGTGGATCCATGATGCCATAGATACCCAGGATGCTGACGTCTTTTTCAAGCTCAGGGAAATCTAACTCAAGCTCTTCTTCTTTTAATTCACGGAAACCAACGGCAAGTGTACGCAGAGCATCACCACCAAAGGTTTGGATTGCCGCTTCAAAGTTTAAATGAAGCTCTTGAGACGGTGCGGTATCGAGAGCCAAGTTGCCTGAAACTTCACAGCCAACCGTTGGTACGAAACCACCGTCAACCATGAAGCTGGTTGATTTACCAAGAACAACATCTGGCGCACCTTTCAATGCTAGGAAGTGCTTACCTTGTGGGTCACGAACGATAACAGAAGCCATCTTACGACCAGAATCGAACGGGAACTTCTTAACGATTGAGTAGCCACCCGTTGATAGCATTTCATCTTGTTTAAGACCTGCTTTTGCAGCTGCAACAATTAGTGCACCTTCTGTCGGGTTGCCACGAACCGTCCATTTACCATCAGCATTTACATATTCAGCATCGTTACAAAGCGTTGCAACAACAAGACCTTTCATCATTGCAGGGCTGTTTGTCGCTTCGACATTGTGACCTTTGGTAATGAATTCACCCTTAGGATCAAAACCTTTACCTGACACATCCCAGTAACGACCAGACACATCGTACGCTTTCATCACCTGCATTTGGTTTTGTGTTAGCGTACCGGTTTTATCTGAACAGATAACGGTTGTAGAACCAAGCGTTTCGATTGCTGCTAGCTGTTTAGCCAAAGCATTATTCTTAACCATCTTAGTCGAGCCCATCGTTAATACGATAGTAACCACCGTTGGTAAACCTTCAGGAATAGCGGCAACCGATAAAGAGATACCTGTTGTTAGGATTTCTAACCATGGCATACCGTGGTAAACACCGATAGCACAAACAATAGCAACAACCACAAGAGCAACAACCAATAATGCGAGTGCGATGGTGTCCATACGCTCTTGCATTGGTGTTTTCGTCTCTTCCGTTTGGTTCATCATATCAGCGATGTGACCAACTTCAGTTTGCATACCTGTGCTTGTTACCACAGCAAGGCCTGTACCTGTAGTCACGATTGTTGTCATGAAGCCCATGTTCTTCTGATCGCCAAGACCAAGGGTCTCATCTTCAAGGCGTTCAGACTGCTTATTCACTGGCTCAGATTCACCGGTCAGTGCAGCCTCATCTACCGTCAGACGGTTTGACTCAAGAATACGAACATCAGCAGGCAGAATATCGCCAGTATTAATTTTGATGATGTCACCAGGAACGAGGGTTTTAGCTGGAACACTGATCCATTTACCATCGCGCATCACTTCGGCTTCTGGAGCTGCCATTTCTTTTAGCGCTTCCATCCCTTTCTGAGCTTTAAATTCTTGCCAGAACGCGATACCAGTATTGATAAGGATAATCACTGCAATAGCAATAGCATCAATCGCGTGGCCAGTAGACCAAGAAACGATTGCACCAACAGCTAGAATAAAAATCAGTGGGTTTTTATATTGATGAATATACAGTTCCCACGCAGAAGCTGACTCTTGTGCAGTCAGTTCGTTAGTGCCGTGCTTCTCTAAGCGTGCATCCGCTTCAGAAGTTGATAAACCTGTCGTTTGATCTGCGTTCAGTTCGTTTAAAACATCTGAACTTTGTTGTGTAAACCATTTACTCGTCATTTGAGTACTCCACATCAATGCCTCACGCCGAGGCTAATGTAATAAAATAATACTTATTCTTATGTGATAGAAAAATCGCACAAATCAAAAGTGAATATTTAGTCGATTTGGTGCGCTTGAAAAACTATATAGTAAGGATTGTCTATTTAGCAAAGATCGCAAAAGATACACTTGATACACACTTGACAACTACTTTGAAAACACAACCACATCAAACATCAAACATAAAACAAACAATACAAGCCCAAACTATTGTTTAAAAAAGATAAGCACAAAAAATAGACACCCTTTGCACTTTCGTAAAAACCATTGGTTATCGGCGTATTTTATCGAAAATTCCTTAATAACGAAGTAAAACATCGGAATAACCTTTCTATAAACAGGGAAATGTTGGCGTAATCATAAATTGATAAAATGGAAAGTTAGATGCCAATTGTAAAAACGAAAGGAAATCAGCAACAAGATGGAGATATAAGTCACAATTCAACAACCAAGGCCATTCTTGGCCATTACAAAAAAGACCAACACTCAAACTTACTATTTATGCAAAACTGCGAATTAAGCGCTAGTGACTGACAAATTAATAAGGCCGTCTCTCTTTAATTTCTTGTAATACAAATAAGAAAAAAGGCAGAGGGGGAGAGTAAGATAGATGATGAGAATAAGAAAATATGACCAAACTCATCATCTCTTTGGTGTTGCTTATGAGCTTGCTCATATATAGTGCTATAAAAGAAACAACCAATAACAAGCTAGGAGCAAATCATGTCAAACGGTCGTATTTTACACACCATGCTACGCGTGGGTGATCTAGACAAGTCTATCGAGTTCTACACCAATGTAATGGGCATGCAGCTATTACGTAAGAACGAAAACAAAGAGTACGAATACACACTGGCTTTCGTTGGCTTTGGCGACGAATCTCAAGGCGCAGTGATTGAGCTGACTTACAACTGGGGCACCACGGAATACGACCTTGGCTCTGCTTTTGGTCACGTTGCTATCGGTGTGGATGACATCTACACAACGTGTGATGCGATTAAAGCAGCTGGCGGCAACGTAACGCGAGAAGCGGGTCCGGTTAAAGGCGGCTCTACACACATTGCGTTCGTTAAAGATCCTGATGGCTACATGATTGAGCTGATTCAGAACAAACAAGCAAGCGCAGGTCTAGAAGGTTAATTCCTTAACCTCTTTGAGAAGTTGAGTTTGAACGCCTGATGAAATGAAAAAAGAAGTGAGCACTATGCTCGCTTCTTTTTTTATCACTCTCCCCATAATCGATATTCTTCACCAATTATTCTTAATAATCTCATTGATGAAACTTTACATGATAATGATTATCATTTAAATTAATCACCTATTGATTAATGAGGTAATACAATGATTAGCGAATGGGAAAAACACACGTTACTTGCCGATACTGCATTGCAGCTCGACGATCCTGTACGAAGTATTCTTCATTATCAGCAGGCTTTGAACTTAAGTGAAGAAATTACAGAACGCACCGATATTCAAGCCGATGAACGCTTACTGATCTCGGTGATTTCTTGCCACAATCTTGCTCAATTCTGGCGTTGGGCTGGCGACACTGAATACGAGCTCAAGTATCTTCAACTGGCTTCCGAAAAGGTACTCACACTGATCCCTCAGTGCCCTAATACCCAATGTTCAAGCTTTATCGATTCTATTGGTTGCTGTAAGAAAGCGCTGATCGATTTCATGAAACGCCACCCAAACCCTAAAATTGCCTCTATGGTGGAGAAGATCGATACCGCGACCAACTGTGAAATGATCGCCCGCTTCCGCTTGAACTAAACAAGTTACGTCCAAACAACGACTCCAAATCTAAAACATAAAAAAGCCCGTCATCAAGACGGGCTTTGTCATTTCAAAACAAGCTATTGTTTAGCTTAAACCTGTGTACGACCTAAAGAGATCACAACACGTCGGTTCTTGTCTTTACCAATTGGCGAGTTATTGTCTGCAATCGGACGACGCTTACCATAGCCTTGTACTTGAATACGATCTTCTGGCAAGCCTAGAGATTTGAAGTACTCTCTTAACGATTCCGCTCTGCGCTCTGAAAGGTTTTGGCTAATCCCTTTGCTGTCGACAGAGTCGGTGTACGTTGCCACCAGCACAAGGTCGATGTCTTGATTATAGCGAACGTAATCAGCAATCTGGCTCAGCCTTTTACGCGACGATTTATTCAGCTGATCGCTGTTGCGGTCGTAATGCAAAATAGTGAAAGAGATATCTTCAAAGCTGTAAGGCAGCAGATTAGCAACACAGTCACTGAACACATTGTATTTTTCTTGGAATAGCACTGACGACAACGACACTTCGATACGTTGATCTCGGCTCTGCCACTCTTGGTAGCTGAATGTCGGATAACGCCCTTTCTCCAACTCACTCAAGATGCCCCAAGCTGTTTGACCACCGACATAGCCATCAAATTGTTGGAAGAACTTAATGGTTGTCATGCGATCAGCACTTTCACCCGGACGCCAAGGTGGCGGCATCGAAATCAAGCTGACATTACGCGTAGCACCCATTGGGCGACGCATTTTAAGCTCAAAGTCCAAAATGATTTTTTTACTCGCGCGAGATGAGAACTCAGCATCACCAAAGTTTGGAATTGGGTGAACCAAGCGACATTCTAGTGGCGTGTTGGCCACCATCTCCCATGTCGACTGTTGAGGAGATGCTCCGTAACGCTTTTCTTGTGCCATGACCGATGACGACACAAGTAGCGAAAATAGCATTGAACCTGTTATGAGTTGTTTCTTCATAAAGTGGAGTATCTCTTAAGCAATTCGTTTAACAATGCAGCCAATTGCCGCATTTTTCTCTCACGTTCAAATATGCAATTATCAAGCCGTAATGGGTTAGGTAATTTATGATTTATTGCCCTTCCCTAGTTTTTATCACTGCTATTATCTGCAATAATGCAGCCTTAATCACACTTATTTGGGCTAACATGACTGTAGAAAACGAAGCTCTGACCCTAAAAAAACGCTTTCGCGGCTATTTTCCAGTGGTCATCGACGTGGAAACCGCAGGGTTTAACGCTGAAACCGATGCATTATTAGAAATCTGTGCCATTACATTAAAAATGGATGAGAACGGAGATCTGCACCCTGCATCAACGCTTCATTTTCACATTGAGCCTTTTGAAGGCGCAAATATAGAGCAGGCAGCATTAGACTTTAACGGAATTAAAGACCCATTTAGCCCATTACGTGGTGCTGTGTCGGAACAAGAAGCCCTTAAAGAAATCTACAAGCTAGTGAGAAAAGAACAAAAAGCTTCAGATTGCAGTCGCGCAATCATGGTTGCTCACAACGCTACATTCGATTTGAACTTCGTTAATGCGGCAAGTGAGCGCTGTAAGCTTAAACGCGTCCCTTTCCATCCATTTGCTACTTTTGACACTGCAGCTCTTAGTGGTCTTGCCTACGGTCAAACCGTTTTGGCTAAAGCTTGCCGCACTGCAGGGATGGAATTTGACAACAAAGAAGCACACTCTGCTTTGTATGATACGCAAAAAACCACAGAGTTATTTTGCGGCATTGTAAACAAATGGAAAGCCCTTGGTGGTTGGCCTCTTGTTGACGAAGAATAAAAAATAGAGTCGGTAAACGTTCACTCGTATTGCCTTCATAAAAAACACAACATCCCGAGAATAATATGAATCCTGTTGTAATTTCAGTTTGCATCATGCTTGTTTTAGCTTTGATGCGTGTAAACGTAGTCGTTGCTCTGACGTTCAGTGCAATTATCGGTGGCGTAGCCTCTGGTATGAGCTTGAACGACGCAGTCGCGGCTTTCGAAAGTGGATTAGGCGGCGGTGCAACGATTGCACTTAGCTACGCTATGCTTGGAACATTCGCTGTTGCTATCTCACGTTCTGGTATCACAGATCTCCTTGCTCAAAGTGTTATCAAACGCATTCACGGCAAAGAGAACAGTGCGGCATCGACTGGTCTTAAATACGGCATCCTTGCGTCGTTGATCTTAGTGACCATGTCTTCGCAAAACGTGATTCCAGTACATATCGCCTTCATCCCAATCTTAATCCCACCTCTACTAGGCGTATTCGCAAAAATGAACCTAGACCGTCGTCTAGTTGCGTGTGTACTTACTTTTGGTCTGATTACGCCTTACATGGTGTTACCAATTGGTTTTGGCGGCATCTTCCTAAACAACATCCTGCTTAAAAACCTTCACGACAATGGTCTTGAAAACGTTGTAGCAAGCCAAGTACCTATGGCAATGTTGTTACCAGCAGCAGGCATGATCTTCGGTCTCCTTACTGCAGTATTCTTTACTTACCGTAAGCCTCGCCAATACAAAGAAACCTCTCACACTGTTGTTTCAACAGAAGTGAAAGAGATCAACAAGAAGCACATCTTAGTTGCAGCGGCGGGTATCGTAGCTGCGCTAACAGTTCAACTGTCGACGGGCTCTATGATCATCGGTGCTCTAGCGGGTTTCATGGTATTTACCTTCGGTGGCGTCATTGCTTGGAAAGAGACACAAGATGTCTTCACCAAGGGCGTTCACATGATGGCAATGATCGGTTTCATCATGATTGCAGCGGCAGGTTTCGCGGCAGTTATGAAGCAAACAGGTGGCGTTGAATCTCTGGTTGAAGCACTTTCAACAAGCATCGGCGACAACAAGCCTCTAGCAGCACTACTTATGCTAATTGTTGGTCTATTGGTTACTATGGGCATTGGTTCTTCGTTCTCTACGATTCCAATCCTTGCAACTATCTACGTTCCACTAGCAGCAGCATTTGGCTTCTCGCCAATGGCAACAATCGCTCTAGTAGGTACAGCTGCTGCACTTGGTGATGCGGGCTCTCCGGCTTCTGACTCAACATTAGGTCCAACGTCTGGTCTAAATGCTGATGGTCAACACGAGCACGTATGGGAAACCGTAGTACCGACGTTCCTGCACTACAACATCCCACTGATCGTATTCGGTTGGATTGCAGCCATGGTTCTGTAATTAGGTTCTGTAGTTAAACAGTCCTACGCTCACTTTTATAAAGACCGCCTCGTGCGGTCTTTTTTGTCTCTGAGATTCATTCTACTCTTCCTTCCGCTCACTCTCATTGAACTAGCGACACCAAACAAAAAAGGCTTACTCTGATGAGTAAGCCTTAGAAATCATTGCGAATACAGATGACCCTCGCTGAATTACGCAGCGGGAGCATTACTCACTAAAATTTCGCGAATAGACTTAAGCGTCGCTTCCGTTGAATGATAATCCAATTCAACTTCACTAAAGATGCCGTTCACTTCAAGCATTAAGGTCGGGTAAGAAAATACACCCATCGCTTCTTTAAAGCCTAGCTGGTCATCTAACTCACTTTCCAATAACTTGCTAGAAAGGTCATTTTCAAACTGTTGAACATTCATACCTAGCTCTTCAGCCAACTGCAAATGTGTGTCTTGGCTATGTGGCAACATCGCACGAAGGTAGTAAGCATGTTGAATCGCTTCAAGCATCGCTTCGTAGTGGTCTTGAAAACCTGCAGCAATCACGGCACGGCACGCAGGGTAAGTACTGCGAACAGGTTGGCACTCTGTCCAAAAATCATGGTTAAACTCAGTACCCAACTTAGCTTCGATCTGCTTCCAAATCGCTTGCAGCTTGCCTTTCATCTCTTCTGACATTGGCTCATCAGAATCCGGGGCCAAACCACCCACTACATAGTTAAACTCAATGCTCGCAGGCAATTGTTGTTTCAATAACTCAAGTGTTGGCTTGTAACCCCAACACCAGCTGCACATTGGATCATGCACATAATGAAGTTTTACGTTCATTGTTCATTCCTTATCGAGTCAATGATTCGATCAATTCAAACAAAAAAGGAGCCTGATTAAGGCCCCTCATTTTAACTATTCAGCGCAAAGGCTAGAACTTATTCAGCGTCATCGCCAGCAACTTTAGCCGCTGCTTCTTTGATGATTGGCTGAAGTTCGCCTTTTTGGAACATCTCAAGAATGATGTCACAACCACCAATTAGCTCACCTTCAACCCAAAGTTGTGGGAAAGTTGGCCACTGTGCGTAAGCAGGAAGCTCTGCACGGATATCAGGGTTTTGTAGGATATCTACGTAAGCAAATTTTTCGCCACATGCCATTAGAGCTTGAGACGCTTGAGAAGAGAAACCACAGCTAGGTAGCTTAGGAGAACCTTTCATGTACAGTAGAATAGTGTTTTCTTCAATTTGCTGTTTGATTTTATCGATAGTTTCCATTGCTTCCTCGTTAATGGATTACGGCTTTTATTGCCTTTATTCTACCCCAAACTAAAAGAATAAAAACCATATAAAAAAAGCGGTTAACAAGCTAAGCTAACAATTCACACAAAAGTGATGAAATAAGCTTTTAATAAAGTAAAAACTTGCTAAACTATATCGCAAGTCAGCAAATTGACCATGGTTGGCAGTATAGCGAGCCATGAATAATAATATCACTGGAAGCAATCGAAAGAGTTAACTCTTTCATATCAATGGAGAATTGAGCAATGGCATTTGAACTACCGGCTCTTCCTTACGCGAAAGACGCGCTAGAACCACACATCTCAGCAGAAACGCTAGATTTCCACCACGGTAAGCACCACAACACTTACGTTGTTAAGCTAAACGGCCTTATCCCAGGTACTGAGTTTGAAGGCAAAACACTAGAAGAGATCGTTAAGACTTCTACTGGTGGTGTTTTCAATAACGCTGCTCAAATCTGGAACCACACGTTCTACTGGCACTGTCTTGCTCCTAAAGCGGGCGGCGAACCAACTGGCGCTGTTGCAGAAGCTATCAACGCTGCATTCGGTTCTTTCGAAGAATTCAAAGCGAAATTCACTGATTCAGCAATCAACAACTTCGGTTCTTCTTGGACTTGGTTAGTTAAGAAAGCTGACGGTTCTCTAGACATCGTTAACACTTCTAACGCTGCTACTCCTCTAACAGAAGAAGGTGTTACTCCACTTCTAACTGTTGACCTATGGGAACACGCTTACTACATCGATTTCCGCAATGTTCGCCCTGACTACATGGCTGCATTCTGGAACCTAGTAAACTGGTCTTTCGTAGAAGAGAACCTAGCTAAGTAATTATTGCTTACGCTGCGCTATTTATAGCGAGTTATCTATTGAAAGCTCATGCCTCGGCGTGAGCTTTTTTGTATCTGTCGTGTTCCACAAAATCTAAACATTTCGTAATAAACCCGCCAATAGCGCTTACTTCTCGAACTATTGATAGCCTTCTTCCCAACCCTACATAAATTCTCTATTTGCCTGTAATTAAACACTAAAGTTTGCCGACTCCATGCCGTTAAAGGTGTATCCAATGAGAGGCGACATGCAAATACATACTTTAGACAAAGCAGGAATCATCAACGAACTGAAGTTCGGCATCGGGATCAGCCAAGCGGTTGAGCAAGGTCGCCGTGCAGATTTCGCGTTGCTGTTATCTATGTTTTCTAATGATGTCCGTGATTGCACGCCAATTGACACCATTGAAATCACAGAGACAAATGAAGATCGCCTGCGCAAACAATTTGGCGTAGCAGAACCTCAACAACTGCGTTCAAACCAGTCTTCATATGAGATTTCAGCTCAGCAATCTAATCATTTTCATCAAGCTAGCCTTGCCAGCGCCAAACTCAGCCATTACTTGAAACCTGAAGCGCTTGCCTTCATGCCTGAAGATACAGCCGACTTACCCGAAGAGGTTTACCAAAACCTTTCTGGTCATGACCGACGCAAACTCGCAAACAAGCATTTACCTGATTTGCCACATGCCACGCTCTACAATGAGCTAACCACCGCGCAACGTCGGTATCAAATTCAAGCTCAAGTATAGCGATCACCTACCTTTCCCTTTTTCGCTGTCTATCCATAGCTCTTCTTCGACTAACTCGCACACTTCAAAGTATTCACACGAATGATATGAACCACTAGCCTTAGGCAACCTAAAAACACCTGATGTCGGTTACCGCTTGAAGTTACTACAAAATGTGACGTGCCACTAAGTTCATAAAAACTTATTAATTGGCACACCTTAGTTTGAACCAATTCACACCAGTTGTATAAATTTTAACCCATCCTTATCCGACATGGACGATTTGTTTAGGTACTGGGATGGAAATAAAAAGCTCAATCATATTGGTGACATCTGCCGGCTCGCGACTGGGGGGGGCGATTGCGAACCACTTTGTTAACCTTGGAGCCACCGTCATCCTTTGTGATAAAGACACGGAAGCACTTAAAGCGACGTATCTACAGTGTGCCCGGTTTTCTGACTCTGTTTACCACTACACGCTCAAAGGCAATGACAGCCAAGCGATTCTCAGCGTATATGATTTTATTCAAACCACCTTCAACACGACACCCGATGTGCTGGTCAATAACTGGATAAGCTCCCCAATGCCTAGCCTAATTGGCGATCAGCCTGTGAGCAGCTTTATTAATGATCTCTCATCGATGGCATCGACCCTGTTCGCATTTGGGCAAATCAGTGCTGAGAGATTGCGAGAGGAAGATAAGGAAGGCGTGATTGTTAATGTGATATCTCATGATGACTTTCACGATGTGTCTGGCTTAGAGAGCGCAAACTCAATGATCACTGGCTTTACCCATAGTTGGGCGAAAGAGCTGACTCCCTTTGGCATTCGAGTCGGTGGCGTTGTTCCCGCCGTTCATAACTCCGATGGCAAGCTCAACCGATGTCACTGGGCGCAGCTGCAAGACGAGCTGACCAGAACAACCGAATACATTGTCTCGAATGACTACTTCAGTGGGCGAGTTGTCGCGGCAGAGGTTTAACTCCCTATTCCAATTGAACATGACTGGCTCAGCTCATATTAAGTAGCAGAGCTATTGCCTCTCAATCCGTTTTACAAACGAACCAAACATAAAAAAAGCCCCAGTCTCTCGACTGGGGCTTTCATCTTTTCCCGATAGATAAGTATCGTGCTAGCGAAAACTTATCTCAAAACTAATGCTTACTTATTATGCGTTAGCTTTTTCTTTTTTAGCTTTTGGCGCTTTCGCTTCAGCTGGCTTTTGGTCTGCTTTCTTAAGGATAACTGTAGTACCTTCGAAAGTTTCGCCTTCAACGTATGGTTGGCCGAAGTAAGAAGTTGTTAGAACTTCTTTTAGCTCAGTGATTAGAGGGTAACGTGGGTTAGCACCTGTACACTGGTCATCGAACGCTTCAACAGCTAGCTCGTCTAGTTTAGCGATGAAGTCAGACTCGTTAACACCCGCAGCTTGGATAGATAGTGGGATGTCTAGGTCAACTTTAAGCTCTTCTAACCAAGTCAGTAGACGTTCAATCTTCTGAGCTGTACGGTCACCAGCTTGGCTTAGGCCTAGGTGGTCAGCAACTTCAGCGTAACGACGACGTGCTTGTGGACGGTCGTACTGAGAGAATGCAGTCTGCTTAGTTGGGTTATCGTTCGCGTTGTAACGTACAACGTTTGAGATAAGTAGTGCGTTAGCAAGACCGTGTGGTAGGTGGAACTCAGCACCAATTTTGTGAGCCATTGAGTGACACACACCTAGGAATGCGTTCGCAAATGCTACACCAGCGATAGTTGCTGCGTTGTGTACTTTCTCACGAGCTATTGGGTCAGCCGCACCATTTTTGTAGCTTGATGGTAGGTATTCTTTAAGCATCTTAAGAGCTTGAAGAGCTTGACCGTCTGAGTACTCGTTCGCTAGAACAGATACGTAAGCTTCAAGAGCGTGAGTTACTGCATCGTAACCACCGAACGCTGTTAGAGACTTAGGCATGTTCATTACTAGGTTCGCATCAACGATAGCCATGTTTGGCGTGATTTCGTAATCAGCTAGTGGGTATTTAGCACCAGTCTTGTCGTCAGTAACAACAGCGAATGGAGTAACCTCTGAACCTGTACCTGAAGTTGTAGTGATACATACAAGCTCAGCTTTTTGACCCATTTTAGGGAACTTGTAGATACGTTTACGGATGTCCATAAAGCGCATTGCTAGTTCTTCGAAGTGAGTTTCTGGGTGCTCGTACATAACCCACATGATCTTAGCAGCATCCATTGGAGAACCGCCACCTAGAGCAAGGATTACGTCAGGTTGGAAGCTCTTCATTGCTTCAGCGCCTTTCTCAACAACAGATAGCGTTGGATCCGCTTCTACGTCGAAGAAAGTTTGAACTTCGATGCCTTGTGCTTTAAGCAAGCTAACTACGTCATCTGCGTAACCGTTGTTGAATAGGAAACGGTCAGTTACTAGGAATGCGCGTTTCTTACCTTCTAGGTCGCTCATTGCGATTGGAAGGCTACCACGACGGAAGTAGATAGACTTAGGTAGTTTGTGCCACAACATGTTTTCAGCTCGCTTCGCTACAGTTTTCTTGTTGATAAGGTGCTTAGGACCTACGTTCTCAGAGATAGAGTTACCACCCCATGAACCACAACCTAGAGTTAGAGAAGGTGCAACGTTGAAGTTGTACAGGTCACCGATACCACCGTGAGTAGTCGGGATGTTGATTAGGATACGAGCAGTCTTCATCTTGTCACCGAAGTAACGGATGCGGTCTGCGTTAGTATCTTGGTTAGTGTAAAGACCAGATGTGTGACCGATACCACCGATTTCAACCATAGTTACCGCTTGAGCAACTGCGTCTTCGAAGTCATCTGCGCGGAATAGACCTAGAGTTGGAGATAGTTTCTCGTGAGCGAATTCGTCATCGTAAGAAACTTTACCAAGACCTTCACCTACAAGTACTTTTGTATCAGCAGGAACTTTAACACCAGCCATTTCAGCGATTGCTGGAGCAGGTTGACCTACGATTTTAGCGTTTAGGTTGCCGTCGATAAGCAGAACTTTACGTACTTTATCAGCGTCAGCTTTAGATAGAACGTGAGCTTTGTGAGAAGCGAAACGCTCTTTAACTTCGTCATATACTTCGCTAACTACGATTGCAGCTTGCTCAGAAGCACATACTACGCCGTTATCGAAAGTCTTAGACATAAGGATAGATGCTACAGCACGTTTGATGTCAGCTGTTTCATCGATAACGACAGGAACGTTACCAGCACCAACACCGATAGCAGGCTTACCAGAAGAGTATGCTGCTTTAACCATGCCTGGACCACCAGTAGCAAGGATAAGTGCGATACCGTCGTGCTTCATAAGCGCGTTAGAAAGCTCTACAGATGGTTGGTCGATCCAACCGATGATGTCTCTTGGAGCACCAGCTGCAACAGCTGCGTCTAGAACTAGTTTCGCTGCGTCGTTAGTTGAGTTCTTTGCACGTGGGTGTGGCGAGAAGATGATGCCGTTACGTGTCTTAAGAGAAATTAGAGATTTGAAGATTGCTGTAGAAGTTGGGTTCGTTGTTGGAACGATACCACAGATGATACCTACAGGCTCAGCGATAGTCATTGTGCCTAGGTTGTCATCTTCTTCTAAGATGCCACATGTTTTTTCGTCTTTGTATTTGTTGTAGATAAATTCAGATGCAAAGTGGTTTTTGATAACCTTATCTTCAACAATACCCATTCCAGATTCAGCAACTGCTTGTTGAGCAAGTGGAATACGAGCGTGGTTAGCAGCAAGAGAAGCTGCGCGGAAGATTGCGTCTACTTTCTCTTGAGAGAATGTTGCAAACTCTTCTTGTGCTGCTTTAACGCGAGCTACTAGAGCATCAAGTTCCGCTAAGTTAGTTACAGGCATGGTGGATCTCCTAAAATAATAAATATTAAAAACTTTTTATTAAATTCGCTGCTTGCCGTTAACCTTAAACACCAGCGTTCTTAGTAAATTGCTTTCAGGGCTGAGTATATTATTTCACTGTGTGAAAAAAATTGACCCAGATCAGTTACCCAAAAAGAATTAACCAGAAAGTAGTAAGGCAATCGCAAAAATGAACTTAAGAGCATGATTTATATAGATTAAACTCACACTTTTCGTTCGCGCAAAAAACAAGCAAACAGACAACTTTTTTCTACATAGCGTAATAAACTGTAAAAAAGTTTCATTTTTAGTCCGTTAAATTACATGTATACAGCTATATTCGTGCTACTGAGAGTATATCCATAGCGTTGTACGGGCTAGATTCTGACATAATTTTTATTAATTTCGTGCGTCGGTTAACAGTTACTCAATAATAAATTACAAAATGAAACACTACCAGCTAGCTTGCAACAGGCTTAAAACAAAAGTGAGATTCAATTAGTTTTTCTAAAAAGAATCACCCATTTCAAGTTAGTTTTTTTCATTCGCGTAAATTGAGTTTGTCCCTTACATTACGCGCCTAAACTATTCACAGATCAACCCTTCAACCTTAAGTACGCTAACTGGAGATCGCTCTCATGCAAGGCTTAGAACTCGCAATTTTTATGCAATTCTTCCTTGGGCTTGTTGCTGCCGTAAACCCAATCGGCATCATGCCTGTTTTTGTTTCTCTTACTGCTCATATGCCGCCAGAAGAGAGGAACAGGACAGCCTTACAAGCAAATATTGCTGTTGCCGTGATCTTGATTATGTCACTTGTTGCAGGGCAAATGCTTCTTGATATGTTTAGCATCTCGTTGGATTCATTCCGCGTTGCTGGTGGCTTACTGTTATTGAGCATCGCATTTTCGATGATGAGCGGTAAGCTCGGTGAAGATAAGCAGAACAAACAAGAGAAGTCTGAATACATCAGCAAAGAGCAGATCGGCGTTGTTCCACTTGCTATGCCGCTAATGGCAGGCCCAGGTGCAATCAGCTCGACCATTGTTTATGGTTCTCGCTACCCTGCTGCTATTGATACGGTCGGCATCGGCATTAGCATCATCGCATTCGCAACGTGCTCTTGGCTTTTGTTCCGTTCAGCGCCGGTTATCGTTCGCTTTTTAGGTCAAACGGGTATCAACGTGATCACTCGTATCATGGGTCTGATTCTTGGCGCATTGGGCATCGAGTTCATCGCCAATGGCCTACGTAATCTGTTCCCAGGCTTGGCATAACGTTTAACAACATTTCGGTTGCTCTATAAAGGGCAACAATATTGAAATATAGATGAGGCGAGTAAAGCAATTGGGCTTTCACTCGCCTCGTTATTATGAAGCTTGTATAATGACTGTTAATGCATTTAACAGAAGACGAACCTCTCCTTATGTCACGCAAGCCACTCAAGCATCATTTGTACGTCATTATCTTTGGTACTCACACGCCAGCCGGACGTGCATTTGATATAACTCTGATCGTTGCAATCTTGGCTTCGCTGTTGGTTCTGATCTTAGAATCCATCCCTAATGTGATGACCGAATGGTCACAACAGCTGCGTTATATCGAATACACCTTCACTGCACTCTTCACTCTTGAGTATTTGTTAAGGCTCTATTGCTCCCCAAAGCCAAAATCTTACGCCACCAGTTTTTATGGTGTCGTTGACCTATTGGCGATTCTTCCGACCTACCTAGCAATCATCTTCCCAGGCGCTTCATTTATGGGTGTGGTGAGACTGCTGCGTGTGATGCGTATCTTCCGAATTCTAAAGCTGGTTCGCTACCTGCAAGATTCCAATATTCTGTTGCGCTCACTATTAATGGCACGACGAAAGATAATGATCTTCTTTAGCACCGTCGGCATCTTGGTGGTTATCTTTGGCGCCTTGATCTTTGTTATTGAAGGTCCTGACAATGGCTTCACCAGTATTCCTCACAGTATCTATTGGGCCATCGTGACTATCACTACGGTAGGTTATGGTGACATGGTGCCGCAGACCGCGCTTGGTAAAGCCATAGCATCACTGACCATGCTATTGGGTTACTCTATCTTAGCAGTGCCAACCGGGATCATTACTGCAGAACTCAGTAATGAGATGAACTCGCACAAAGAGTTGGTTAAGTGCCCGAATTGTAACCGAGCGGGTCATGATTCAGACGCCATGTATTGCAAGCACTGTGCTAGCGAATTAGCGGATCCAGACAAGCGTGTCGTCACCGACGAGAAATAAAAGCAGACACGAGATTCGAGTAGCGAGATGCGAAGAGATTTAAGGGCAGTTTCGAGGGCCGAATAACGAGGTAGCAATAAACTAAAAAGGGTTGACGTTTGTCGTCAACCCTTTCGGTTTATCAGCTAATAGAATTTAAGCAATCTTGCCTATTACGATTTCTCAGCAAGGATAATGCGTAGAGTACGACGTAGTGGTTCTGCAGCACCCCAAAGTAGTTGGTCACCAACCGTGAAGGCGTTTAGGAAGTCGTTACCCATCGACATCTTACGCAGACGACCGACAGGTACAGACATTGTGCCTGTTACTTTCGCTGGTGTTAGCTCCTGTGCCGTGATGTCGCGGTCATTAGGAATCACTTTAACCCAATCATTGTGCGTTGCGATGATCTCTTCGATCTCGTCCATTGGCACGTCTTGCTTAAGCTTGATCGTTAGTGCTTGAGCGTGACAACGCATTGCACCGATTCGTACACAAGTACCATCAATTGGGATTGGCTGACCATCTAGACCAAGAATCTTGTTCGCTTCAACACCGGCTTTCCACTCTTCTTTACTCTGACCGTTTTCACGCTTCACATCGATCCAAGGAATCAGTGAGCCTGCAAGCGGAGCACCAAATTGGTCTGTTGGGAATGAAGATGAACGAATCGTATCAGCCACTTTCTTATCGATATCAAGAATTGAGCTTGAAGGGTTTGCTAACTCAGAACTTACGCTGTCGTTGATCACACCCATTTGTGAGATCAGCTCACGCATGTTCTTAGCACCCGCACCAGAAGCTGCTTGGTAAGTCATGGCACTCATCCACTCAACCATGCCTTTCTCGTACAGACCACCTAGAGCCATAAGCATTAAGCTCACAGTACAGTTACCGCCAACGAACGTGTTGGTGCCGCTGTGAATGCCTTGCTGGATTTGAGCCAAGTTAACAGGATCAAGAGTGATGATTGAATCAGCATCCATACGCAGAGTAGATGCTGCATCAATCCAGTAACCTTTCCAACCTGCTTGACGCAGTGCTGGGTATACTTTTGATGTGTAATCGCCGCCTTGACAGGTAATCACAGCATCAAGCTGTTTTAGGCTATCAATATCAAAAGCGTCTTGAAGTAGACCCGCATCTTTACCACCTAAAACAGGGGCAGGAATACCAATCTGAGATGTGCTGTAATAAACAGGCTCAATCAAGTCGAAGTCTTTCTCTTCAACCATACGTTGCATCAGTACAGAACCAACCATACCGCGCCAACCAACTAGACCTACTCTCATCGCTCACTCTCCATGTATAAATTAAAAATTGCTCTCCCCCATCTATAAGTTTTTCAGAAACAGAACTCAAGTGCTTTTTGTCAAAAAGTGTAACTTTTTCGTTTCTTTTAAGTGAACGTAATGAATCGTGCAGTTATCTCTGTATCGACATTCCATCTCCACCTCATTGATTAAGCGTCCATTATCGTCAAATTCAAACATTTACATCGCCAAAGTCGATTCAATCGACGCTCATCACAAACAGTAAATCCCTCTTTTAAACCAAGGTTAATCAGAGTTTTATTTTACAAAACGAAAACAACGTGCGACAGATTTCAACATGTAACAATCATGAATGTAACAAAAATTTAGATTATGAAACCACAATTGATTGAGTTAACAGTCAAATATCACAACTTGGGCGTATTTTTTCGATATAATAAACTAATTACTGTAGTGTCCGTTTTGCACCACACACTATAACGAAGCACTATAAATGCTCGAAATCACAAGAGGCTTTTATGAAGCAGAGTAAAACTCGCCTACCGAACCTATTGCAGGTATTCATCGCGTTAGGACTATTTCTATCCCTTGCTTTTTCCTTTACTGCAAAGCTTGACCTTCCAATTCAACTTGCCTTGTATATTGGCTGGTTCATTATCATGGTTCTTGGTATTCGTCTTGGACACCAATACAAAGACTTAGAAAAAGCAGCACTCAAAGGAATATCCAATGGCTTAGGCGCGGTTTTAATACTTTTAGCCGTTGGCGCTCTTGTTGGTACTTGGATCTCAGGCGGGATCGTACCTACTATCATTTACTATGGTCTGAAAGCTATCCACCCTTCTATCTTCCTTTTAGCGACCATGATCATCTGTTCTCTAACTGCATTGGCGACCGGTACTTCTTGGGGTGCTGCGGGTACAGCAGGTATCGCGATGATGGGTATCGGCCAAGGCCTAGGTGTTCCAGCACCGATTACTGCAGGTGCCGTGCTGTCAGGCTGTTACTTCGGTGACAAGATGTCTCCTCTTTCTGATTCAGTGATTCTGGCTTCTTCAATGTCTGGTGTTGAAGTGGTTGAACACATCAAGGGCATGCTTCCAGTTGCGTTAATCAGCTACGTGATTACAGGCATCATGTTTACTGCGTTTGGTTTCCACTACGCGGGCAACGTTGACATGAGCCAAGTAGACTCTGTAATCAAAGCAATGGAAGTTCAGTTCTACATCACGCCTTACTCATTCGTTCCGGTACTTATCGTGCTTGGTCTGTTGGCTTTCCGTATGCCTTCATTCCCGGTCATCAGTTTTGGTTCTCTGCTGGGTATTATCTGGGCAGTCATGATCCAAGATATCGACTTCCTAACGGCATTCAACACTGCTTGGGCACCGTTCTCAATCTCATCTGGCGTAGAGTTTATTGATTCGATTCTTAACCGTGGCGGCATGTCTTCAATGCTAGGTTCAGTTGCGGTTATCGTATTTGGTCTAGGTTTCGGTGGCTTACTGGATAAAGTGGGCGTACTAGAGACAATCGCTAAGGTGTTTGAGCGCCGCGTAAACAGCGCAGGCTCACTAGCGACGAGCACAATTGGTACGGCCTTCATGGGTAACGTGTTCGGTTCTGCAATGTACGTATCGTTAATCCTTACGCCAAAAATCTGTGCGAAAAACTACGACCGTTTAGGCTACAAGCGTAAGAACCTATCTCGTAATGCTGAGTTTGGTGGCACGCTAACGTCGGGTATGGTTCCCTGGAGTGATAACGGTATCTACATGGCGAGTATTCTTGGTGTTGCGACGCTGTCTTACGCACCCTTCATGTGGTTAAGCTTCATCTGTATCATCGTGACTATCGTGACATCTTACATGGGTTGGTTCGTTGATAAGTGTGAACCAACAGCACCAGCGTTTGAAGCTGAAGAAGCGACCGAGTTAAGCAAGCAACAAGCTTAAGTTCAGGAGCTAACGCTTTCGAACGTAACTCAAAACGTTAATGGATAAATGCAAAAAGAGCGCCCTAGAGCGCTCTTTTTTGATCTGCTGATTTACTTATTTATCTATTTATTGGCGGTTCGTTTACCCAACCAGTAACCGATGCCTAACGGTGCAAAGAACACTACTAAGATAAACAGGATGAAGTAGATAATCACACCTTTGATTAACTCCATTAGCTTATCAATCGCCAGTACCACCACCTCTTGAGAGACGCGATCAAGGTCTTGCGTGAACAGTTCTCTTTCTGAAGTCACAATGCCGGCAATCTCGATGCGCTCTTTCGCAATCATCTCTACTAGAGCTTCTCTCTCACGTGTCACCATTTTTTCTAATGCCACACGTTCATCACTCAGCATCGCTAATTTTTGGTCGGTTTTATCACTGAGGTCGTTGAGCAATGGTTGCATTTCTGTCGACATAATAGAAGCCAGTGTTTGCATGTACTCCGGATTGTTCTCAATGAAGTCTTGCATGCTTGCTGATGTTTGACGAAGGCTTTCCAGCGTCATCGATAGGTCTTCACCCGTTAGTGAGCTATTCAATGCAACCAACTCCGCCTTCCACGACATCAGTTTTGGTGTCTGGTCAGCCATAAGGCTTAAACGATCAGATGCGTCACTCATTGCTTCTGGCATGGTGCCTAAGCTCTGAACGATTTGCGATTCGTCTTTACCAAGGTAATTTAGCCATTCACGGTAAGCAGGTGTGCTTCTGAATGTGAGGTCTTTAAATGGGTGGCTAGCAGAAAACTGCGCAACGAACGCTTTGCTGTTTTTGAAATCACTCGAGCTCAATACACCCTTTGCCAGCTTCTCGGCTTCTTGATCAAGAAAACGAGCGGTCTCTACTGCATCATCCGTCGCGAACAGATCCGCGCCGTCGCCTTGGCTATAAAACTGATTCATTTGGGCAGTGAAAACCCACGAGTCAATTAACGCAGACATAGGGGAAGTTTGGTAAGCCGCTTGTTGTAAGCCCTGCTCTGCATGGATCTTCCAAAGCAACACATAAGATTGATGTAAGGTGTCATCAGCAGGGTAAGATTGCGCGATGAGATCGGCCGAATCTTCTACTCGTGTAAAGAACATCTTGGCGTATTCACGCGTCATGATCCGAGCATTTAACTCTTGTTGAGTGAGAGGCGTCGTTTGACTATCTAACTTAACTTCTAAGAGAGAACAACCACTTAGCACAATGCTAAGCACCAACACCATCCAACTTCGACTCGAAACTCGTAACATATAAACCTCTGACAAAGACTAAGGGCGCTGATTGTATGAGCGCTTCGTCAGAGTATTGTCAAAAATCCTGTAAAAGTTAACGCTGACTGTCTAAATATTCATGAGCAGAATCCACAGAGGCTTTTATAGCCTGCTCTAGTTCAGCTAAATCATGTTCACTGATCGCTCTGGACTGCTTCATTGTCATTTCAATGGTTGCGGCAATGATGGCTAACCGAGACGCTTTAATACTGCCAGCCACGCCTTTTAAGCTATGTACAATGCGAGCCGCGGAGGTTTCATCTTTGGTCAACAAAGACTTAAACTTCTCGTAGTCACCTGCGTGGTCTTGTACAAACACACCAAGCAAGAGTTCAACAGACTCAGCATCACCATCGAGCGTTTCTAACATGTCTTCGATATCAATCGCAGGCTTTGAATCTGTGACACTGGCAACGTGTTTCTCTACTACTGGCGCCTGTTCAGGGACTTGCTGAATAGAGTATTGCGGTACAACGGGTTGGCTTGTAACATTAACGCTCTGCGGAGGTTGAGAGTCGGAAGACTGGCGCGTTGGCCTGTTCTCGGATACATAAGCGTCACTATCTGCTTGTTTCACTGCTGAGGAAACAACATCGCTATAAGAAGCGTCTTCCTTACTTGAATTAATTTCTAGTTCAGAGCTGAGTTCTTGGTCTGCTTCTTTCATCGTTTTTGTGGACCTAACGCCCCAAAACACTATCCCGCTCATCGCCACCAAGCTTAAGCCTAGCATCACCAACAATAGGTTGAATTGACGATCATGGAACTCAGCTTCGAGTTTTATGATCTGTTCATTTACTGAGTTTTTCTTAATCTTATCAACCAAATAGTTAAGCTGAGCGTAATCACTCAACAATGCTGACGCATCAGCCAGTAGTTGTTGGAGTGCATCTTGTTCTTCGTTTTCTAAGGAATAAGATTTTTCTAGAATGGAATCAAAGGCGCGATAAGTCGCTGACGAACTTTGATTTTCAGAGTACATTGCTTCAAATACCACAACACCGAATTCGTTGAGGAGCGGTTTTAGCTGAGGGGAAAGCTCTTTATCAGCACGCAAGATCTTAATGTTATCAACGATGTCTTGAACTTGGCTTTCTATTGGAATGAACTCATCGAACTTTTCTAGGAACTGATCAGCTACGTACAACAGTTGGTTGACATCAGGACGAAACAAGGCGTGTTGGAAATCAGATTCAATCTGCAGTCGGATCGAATAAACCAACTGAGCATCGAGTGCGAGATCATTGATACGAGAGACTCGAAGCGGTTCTGAGAAATAAAGCGATTGCCTCAATTCGTTGACTCGAATACCGAGCTCTTCGATTTGAGCTAGAGAATTGGTGTAGGAACGGCTTAGATTAAGAAGAGCCAATGAAGGAAGTAACCACAGAGCCAAGAGCACAACCAAAAAGGTGGCTGGTTTTTTAAAGCGTTTGGGCTTTGCTACTGATTGTTCCATCTATATTCCTTGTGCGTGTTAACTTGAAGCCATGACCGTAGCTAAAAGATTAAGCACAAAATAAGCGACAACGTCCTGCTGCCGCTTTTATCCGTTAACTTCGGACTATGACTTATTGCGAGTCAGTTGGTCACGTAAGTTCGGTGGAGTGCCTTTAATCGTTAGCGTGTCTGTCTCCGGATCGTAAAAGATACGTTCGCCTAGAAGCAGACTATCAAAACTAACATTCAAACCGCCACCAGCACCAACAAATTTTGTTAGTTTACGCATAGTTGCGCGATCGGCTGGGAAGCTGTCTTCTAACTCGTAGCCTTGCTCACTAGTATAGTCAAAGAAGCTTGTGCCACCTGTGCTTGCTGGCAACTCACCAGAAAGTTCACGAACTTGTACTTCATCGCCCGCTTTAAGCTGCTCGTTACAGTAATCCGCAACCTGCTTTTTGTAGCTGATCGCTTCTTCTTTCTCTAATTTAGAGTCAGAAACGAAGTCTTCTACCGCTTGCATCAGTACTTGGTTCTGCTGTTTCGCATCCAAACCGACTTCAGCTTGTAAGAAATCTAAGAAGAAATCCGCGACTTTACGGCCAACACGTCCTTTAATATAAGTTAAGTAACGGTTTGACTCTTTATCAGTCTCATAAGTAGAAAGGTCTAGGCGAGCCGCGATATCCATTTTTGAGATATCAAGGTAGTCAGTCGCACTAATATCAAGCCCTTCAGTTACCTTTAGGCTTTGGTTTGAAGGCAATAAACCAATGAAAAGGTAATCTGTTGCAAGTGACTGATATTCAGCCATTACCAAGATACCTTCGTCAGCGAATGGGTACTTTGATAGTTCGTCTTTTAGACGTTGCGCACTCTTTTGAGAAAAATCGTAAAAGTTTGTCTCACCAGCACGAAGTTGATGCAACCACTGCTGGAATTCGCTGTCAGATTTGAAAGAACCAAACCCTTTGCCTGCTTTTGAATTAAAAACACGGTGAAGTTCAGCAACTAGGCTTTCAGATGAAGCATCGTTTTCTAGAGATTCAGCACGATAGTTAACAATCAGCTCATCCTGATCGTTCTTGCTCAGCTGGTGTAAAATTACGTTGGAAAGGTGAAGGCTCATAGTGAAAATATTACCGTTCAGGTTTCAGTTGTCGTGCATAGTAGGTTATCATAAGCCGCTTTTACTATCATTATTAGAGTCCTTATGCCGATTATATCTAAATACACAGATGATCAAGTTGAAAAAATCCTAGCTGAAGTAGGTGCTGTACTAACTAAGCACAAAGCTTCGCCAGAACTTTCACTGATGATCGCTGGAAATATCGCAACCAATGTCTTAAATCAGAATGTTGCTGCTTCACAACGCAAAGGAATTGCTGAAAAATTTGCCGAGGCTTTAATTTCTTCTCTTGAAGATAAAAAGTCTCACTAAATTTGATTGACGGATAAAAGAATTATAAATGGTAGACAGCGCAAACTCATATAGCGATCGTGTATCTCGACTGGTTGGTTGGGGTCACTGGTTTGCATTTTTCAACATCATTGCTGCGATGTTGATTGGTACTCGTTATATTACTCAATCTGCTTGGCCAGAAACCTTGCTAGGCCAATTCTATTTGGCTGCATCGTGGGTTGGTCATTTTGGCTTTTTAGTGTTCGCGCTCTATCTATTAGTGCTGTTCCCGCTCACTTTTATTCTTCCGTCGAGGAAGTTATTACGTTTGGTTGCCGTTATCTTCGCGACCATAGGTTTAACTGTCCTACTGATTGATACCCAAACGTATCAAAATATAAACCTCCACCTGACGCCTGTCGTGTGGGAGGTTTTATTCAGTGGAGAGGAATCTGCATTCACGTCTGATTTGCAGCACCTCTTCATTGTTATGCCGCTTATCTTCTTGCTGCAACTCGGTCTATCTGAGTGGGTTTGGCGTAAGCAGCGTAAACTGTCTCATAAACACATTGGCCGTCCGATTACTGCCGTCTTCTTCTTGTGTTTCATCAGCAGCCACTTGACCTACATGTGGGCTGATGCGTACTTCTATAACCCAATTACTAGCCAGAAAGCGAACTTCCCACTGTCTTACCCAATGACAGCGAAAAGCTTTATGGAAAAACATGGCCTATTAGACCGTGAAGAGTACCTTGAGCGTTTAGAAGCGAACAAAGAGAATGTAAACCTAGTTAGCTACCCGCTAGAAAAAATTCAATACAACCGCCGCAGTGATGATCTTAATATCCTGATGGTGAGTGTGAACAACCTTCGCTCTGACGCTCTTAATGCGACAGCGATGCCAAACAGCTATGCCTACGCACAACAGTCGATCAACTTCACCAACCACTACAGTTCAAGTAACGATATGTTTGGTATTTTTGGCTTGTTCTACGGCCTACCGAGCAGCTACGCAAGCAGCATTGAAGCTCAGGGGTCAAGCGCAGTATTGCTCGATGTTTTAGAGAATCACGATTACAAGTTCGCTGCTTTCAGTGGCGACAACTTTAGTGATGCACTGTACTCGGATATCATCTTCCGAGGCCGTGATGTGATGCCAGAGCAAGCAACTTATGATGACCAGAGTGCCATAAAAGCTTGGTCTAACTGGATTCAATCACCGCAAGCTAAACGCCCTTGGTTTAACTTTATTGAATTAACCACACTGGATAACTTCGCCAGCTACGATTCAAGTTCAGAGTCGGACTCTACGCTAACGACAGCAGAGCGTTTTGCAGCAGACTATCAAAAGTCGGCGACAGCGGCCGATGCTCAGCTAGCAACTATCTACGCTGAACTGGAACGCTTAGAGCTTGCCGATAACACGGTGGTTATCATTACCTCTAACCACGGTACTGAGTTTAACGAAACCAAAACCAACAGCTGGGGTGCAAACTCCAACTACAGTCGTTATCAGTTACAAGTACCACTGTTTATCAGCTGGCCTGGCAAGTCTGCTTCTGAATACACCCACCGTTCTAGTCATCTAGACGTGTCAGTAACACTGATGCAAGAGCTATTGGGTGTATCTTCGAACCCAACAGATTTCAGTAGTGGTCGCAGCCTGTTTAATGAACGTAACAGAAAGTGGATTCTCGCGGGCGACTCTCGTGAACTTGCTCTTGTTACTGACCAGCAAACAACGGTGTTGGATAAATTTGGTAACTACAAATTGTACGACCAAAATTACAAGCGCCTGAAAAACGTAAGCCCTCGCTTACCTGTGTTGATGCAAGGCCTGACAGAGCTACAGCGTTTCTACACAAAAAATGACTAAATAATCAGCAAACAGCAAAGGGAAGCCAATGGCTTCCCTTTTTTATGGTTCATCGCGGATTAGCG
>NZ_JBFRVD010000031.1:0-135972 GCF_041474985.1 Vibrio sp. 10N.222.49.C9
TCGCCTGTTACGTCAGTTGTACGGAAGTAGAACTGTGGACGGTAACCTTTGAAGAAAGGAGTGTGACGGCCGCCTTCGTCTTTAGAAAGTACGTATACTTCAGACTCAAACTTAGTGTGTGGGTTGATAGAACCTTTCGCAGAAAGTACTTGACCACGTTCAACGTCATCACGCTTAGTACCACGTAGAAGTGCACCAACGTTCTCACCTGCACGACCTTCGTCAAGCAGTTTACGGAACATTTCAACACCAGTACAAGTAGTAAGAGTAGTCTCTTTGATACCAACGATTTCTACTTCGTCACCTACACGTAGGATACCGCGCTCGATACGACCAGTTACAACAGTACCACGACCTTGAATTGAGAATACATCTTCAATTGGTAGTAGGAACGGTTGGTCAACTGCACGCTCTGGCTCAGGAATGTAAGAATCTAGTGCTTCTGCAAGCTCAACGATCTTGTCTTCCCACTGCTTCTCGCCGTTTAGTGCGCCAAGTGCAGAACCTTGGATAACTGGTAGGTCATCACCTGGGAAGTCGTATTCAGAAAGAAGTTCACGAACTTCCATCTCAACTAGCTCAAGTAGCTCTTCGTCATCTACCATGTCACATTTGTTCATGAATACGATGATGTAAGGGATACCAACTTGACGACCAAGTAGGATGTGCTCACGAGTTTGAGGCATAGGGCCGTCAGTCGCAGCAACAACTAGGATACCGCCGTCCATTTGTGCAGCACCAGTGATCATGTTTTTAACATAATCCGCGTGTCCTGGACAGTCTACGTGTGCGTAGTGACGTGCTGGAGTGTCGTACTCAACGTGAGAAGTTGCGATTGTGATACCGCGCTCACGCTCTTCTGGAGCGTTATCGATAGATGCGAAATCTTTAGCAACACCGCCGTATACTTTTGCAAGAGTAGTACAGATAGCAGCAGTTAGAGTTGTTTTACCGTGGTCAACGTGGCCGATAGTACCAACGTTTACGTGCGGTTTCGTACGTTCAAATTTTTCTTTAGACACAATCGTGTTCCTTCCTAGTTATGATTCGCCACGTTCATTATTGAGCGAGACGCGCCAGAAATTGCTATTTTATGCGCCAACTCTCGTTAGCGCAATATTTGGACGCATTGTTCTTTCAAAAAATGAAAAAAAATGCCTTCCTTTTGTTTAACCACGCTCTGCAATGATTGCTTTTGCAACATTGTTAGGCACTTCAGCGTACTCACTAAACTCCATAGAGTAAGAAGCACGACCTTGTGTCGCAGAACGTAAATCAGTTGCGTAACCGAACATGACAGACAACGGAACTTGTGCACGAATTATCTTCAGGCCAGCTGTCCCCTCGTCCATACCTTCGATGATGCCGCGACGACGGTTAATATCGCCAACAACGTCACCCATCCAGTCTTCTGGAGTAGTTACTTCAACTTTCATCATAGGCTCAAGCAGAACCGGTTGCGCTTCAAGTGCACCCGTTCTGAAAGCCATAGAGGCAGCGATTGTAAACGCCATCTCACTTGAATCTGTTTCATGGTAAGAACCATCATATAGTGTAGCTTTGATATCCAAAACTGGATAGCCAGCAAGCACACCATTGTTCATCTGCTCTTCAACGCCTTTAGCAACTGAAGCGATAAACTCTTTCGGTACGATACCATTGGCAATTTCATCCACAAAGACAAAGCCTTCGCCAGCTTCTGATGGTTCTAGTTTCAGCCATACGTGACCGTACTGACCTTTACCACCATGTTCACGGATAAATTTACCTTCCGCTTTCGCTGTACCACGAATAGTCTCACGGTAAGCCACTTGCGGGTTACCAACGTTGCAGTTCACGCTAAATTCGCGCTTCATACGGTCAACGATGATATCTAAGTGTAGTTCACCCATACCAGAAATCAGAGTCTGGCCAGTTTCCGCATCCATATCAACGCGGAACGATGGGTCTTCCGCTGCTAGTTTACCTAGAGCGATAGTCATTTTGTCTTGATCAGCTTGAGAGCTTGGCTCTACAACGATCTGAATAACTGGATCTGGGAACTCCATGCGCTCAAGAACAATCTTATGGTTCTGGTCACAAAGGGTTTCACCAGTAGTCACATCTTTCAGGCCAATGATGGCTGCGATGTCACCTGCTCGTACTTCTTTTACTTCTTCACGCTTGTTTGAGTGCATTTGAACAATGCGACCTAAGCGTTCACGTTGTTTCTTCACAGAGTTATAAGCTGTTTTACCGCTTTCAACAACACCAGAGTAAACACGGATGAAAGTTAAAGTACCAACGAATGGGTCTGTTGCAATCTTAAATGCTAGCGCTGAGAACGGTTCTTTGTCGTCTGCGTGACGCTCTGCTTCGTTCTCATCTTCATCGATACCTTTAATTGCAGGTACATCGACTGGAGAAGGAAGGAAATCAACAACTGCATCTAGAACAGCTTGTACACCTTTGTTTTTGAATGCACTACCACAAGTAGCAAGTACGATTTCATTATTAAGGGTACGAGTACGAAGACCTTGTTTGATTTCAGCTTCTGTTAGTTCACCTTCTTCAAGGTACTTATCCATCAGCTCTTCATTTGCTTCTGCAGCAGCTTCAACAAGTTCTGTACGATATTCTTCAGCCATTTCTTGCATGTCTGCAGGAATATCTTCGTACGTGAAAGTCATGCCTTGGTCAGCTTCATTCCAGTTAATTGCCTTCATCTTGATAAGATCGACAACGCCTTGGAAGTTTTCTTCAGCACCAATGTTCAGTTGAATTGGAACAGGAGTTGCGCCTAAGCGGTCCTTGATCTGTTCAACTACGCGCAAGAAGTCAGCGCCGGTACGGTCCATTTTATTAACGAAAACCATACGTGGAACTTGGTACTTATCAGCTTGACGCCATACTGTCTCTGACTGAGGTTCAACACCAGATGAGCCACAGAACACAACAACTGCACCATCAAGCACACGCAGAGAACGTTCTACTTCGATTGTGAAGTCAACGTGTCCAGGAGTGTCGATGATGTTAATACGGTGGTCCGAGAACTGAGCTTCCATACCACGCCAAAACGTAGTGGTTGCTGCTGAAGTGATCGTAATACCGCGCTCTTGCTCTTGCTCCATCCAGTCCATGGTTGCTGCACCATCGTGAACTTCGCCGATTTTGTGAGAAAGACCGGTATAGAACAGAATACGTTCACTTGTGGTTGTTTTACCTGCATCTACGTGAGCAACGATACCGATATTACGGTATTGCTCTATAGGAGTTTTACGAGCCACGGTTGAATCCTCTTATTAGAGACTTAGGGACTATTGCTATGTCTAGATTAGGCGTTAAAAGCGATGCTTCGCTAAAAATTGCTTGCCCTAGAAATAGCAATAGTTCCTAGCATAAGCATAGGAACTAAAGAAGTGCTGCAAGGAACCTTGCAGCACTAAAAAGGTATTACCAACGGTAATGTGCGAACGCTTTGTTTGCGTCAGCCATGCGGTGAACGTCTTCACGTTTCTTAACCGCAGTACCTTTGTTCTCAGACGCGTCTAGCATTTCAGCAGCTAGGCGTTGAGCCATAGATTTTTCACCACGCTTACGCGCAGCTTCAACTACCCAACGCATAGCAAGAGCGTTACGGCGAACCGGACGAACTTCTACAGGTACTTGGTAAGTTGAACCACCTACACGGCGAGATTTAACTTCTACCGCTGGGCGAACATTTTCAAGAGCTTCTTCAAATACAGCTAAGTGGTCTTTACCAGACTTCTCAGCCATTGAATCTAGTGCAGTGTAAACGATTTTTTCTGCAGTAGATTTCTTTCCGTCAACCATAAGGATGTTAACGAATTTTGCCAGCAATTCAGATTTGAACTTAGGATCTGGAAGGATCTTACGCTGACCTATTACGCGACGACGTGGCATGGATATTCTCCGTTGTCTTCTTCAGGTTTTTTCCAAAACTTTTCAGAATAATAAATAAAATAGTGTTTGGCCTTACTTAACGATTTCTTTTTAAAAAAGAGAATCAATTAAGACTTAGGACGTTTCACACCGTACTTAGAACGACCTTGTTTACGGTCGTTAACGCCAGCACAGTCAAGTGCGCCGCGAACAGTGTGGTAACGAACACCCGGAAGGTCTTTTACACGACCGCCACGGATTAGTACAACACTGTGCTCTTGTAGGTTGTGGCCTTCACCGCCGATGTACGAAGTTACTTCGAAACCGTTAGTTAGACGTACACGACATACTTTACGTAGTGCCGAGTTAGGTTTTTTAGGTGTAGTAGTGTAAACACGAGTACATACACCACGTTTTTGTGGGCACGCTTCTAGTGCAGGCACGTTGCTTTTAACAACTTGCTTTACACGAGGTTTGCGAACCAACTGGTTAATAGTTGCCATTAACTAGCTCCTGAAATTTACTTGAAAGTAAGCTTTGTGAAAAATCTATCCCTAATCACAAGTCGTAATTAGGGACGCAAAATTCTATTCAGCAGTGGGAGGTGTGTCAAGAAATATACAGATCTTTTTTAGCCGTCTAGAGCTCAGGATGGTCTACTTTTAACCAAACTGATAAAACACAGCTACCAAGTGACTGATTTGTCGTTCAAAACCGTCAGTTTAACGAAGCCATCGAAGTCAACTTGATCAATGGTACTTGAGACAAGTAGTTGTAAACCTCGGCTATCGAGATCTGGTTTTAACACCGACACCTGCTCTACTGCGCAGATTTGAGTGAATAACTCATGATTGGGAAGGCAAACATACACCGCATCTTCCACCAAAAGATACTGATCTTGTGGCTGAGAATAGGTCAATGCGAGTTTAAGTTTGTCGACTGATTTTACAATATGAAGCATAGCGTCCCCTAGAAAGTCAGTATCTGTTGGCACTGAGCTAACTTCTGCGTTAACTCGTCGGCTTCAACGGTGGTCACATCGATCAGCAGGTTGTCTGCTGAAAGACCAAACTGACTCAGACTACGCTGACACACATACACCTGTTCGATGTCGTACAGGTCCATAAGTTTGAATGCAGAGATGTAGTCACGCGATAGTGTTTCGTCGGGCTGCTGCGCTTTGAGAAGCTGTGTCACGCCATCGCCAACAAAGAACACGGCAATGTCTTCACTATATGCGGACGCAGCAAGCAGGGCGTCTAACCCTTCTCTACCCGCAGCGGTCGTATGAGGGAAACTGTTAAATATAAAGGCTAACTTTCTCAAAACTGCACAACCCTATCTTGCGTTAGTAGCGCTTCCGATAAGCTCCCTAATCCGGCTTGAGTAAATCCAGTGGCTAGGTTAGAGGCACTTAGTTGATGTTGCTCTGCTTCTTCAGAGCTAATCACTCCGCGTCTTAGCGCAGCTGCCACACAGGTTTCAAGGCTAACATCGTGTTCATCAGCCAGCTTTTGCCAAGCAGAAGCTAAATCAAATTCATCGTTAGCCGGTACGGTAAGGTCTGAGCCGTTACTGACGCCATCTTGATAGAAGAACACACTGTGAAGTTTGTGGCCCTGTTTAATCAGAGCCACGGCAAACTGGTAGGCACTTCTTGCTGACTGTGAGCCATAGACTGGCCCATTCACTAGGAGTGTATAGCTTAGCAACCCTCTTCATCCTCTGTTTTACGTTGGCGGATGTATAGGTACACGGTGTGCTTAGAGATGTTCAGTCGCTCAGCAACGCGGTTGATCGCGTCTTTAATATCGAAAATACCTTTGTCGTACAGCTCCATCACGATCTGACGGTTCTTAGTATTGTTCGATACCGATTTGTCAGCGTTAATTTCTTCAATGGTGCGTTCAACCGTTTGGTCGACAAGTTCTTCAACGTCACTAGCGAAGTTAACCGATGATGCGGCTTCGTCTGCGTCTTGTGTAGGCATGAACGATTGCAGCACTTGTGAGAATGGCGCGTCTAGATTCACGTTAATACACAGTAGGCCAATCACTCGGTCTTCACCGTTGCGGATAGCAACCGTGATCGACTTCATCAACACTCCGCCTTTAGCGCGAGTGAAGTATGAACGTGAGAAGTTACGCTTAGAACCTTCAATATCTTTTAGCATCTTCAATGCAAGATCGGTGATCGGCGAGCCAACCTGACGACCTGTATTTTCGCCGTTGGCAATTTTAATCGCAGAAGTATTGAGGTCTTCTAAAGAGTGCAAAACGATTTCACAAAACGGACCAATAAGGCTCGCAATACCGTCAACAACGGCCTCATAAGATCTTAGAATGATTTTATCGTGTTCACTGAATGGCATAACGTGGACTGATTCCATTTCAAGTAACACATCTGCATTGACTGTTTCTGTAGTAGTCACTTATTCCTTACCTTCGTGTGAAAAATCAACAAATTTATGTAAGTTTATCAGAAAATTTTAATTGCACACCTAGCTAACATTGCAACTAGTGATTTAGAACAAGTTTAAAAATCAAATACTCATCTTCAAATCATAAAAAAAGCCTAACTCAAAGTTAGGCTTTTTATTCAATCAACGTATTTTAGTACGAGGCTTTTAACCGATATTACTGTGCAGGAGCTGCTTCAGCGTTATCGATGTTTAGTAGTTCTACTTCGAATACTAGCGTTGAGTTAGCAGGGATAGTCGGTGTGTCTTGCTCACCGTATGCTAGCTCTGGCGGGATAACGAACTTGTACTTAGAACCAACTTGCATCAGTTGTACGCCTTCAGTCCAGCCTGGGATTACGCGGTTAAGTGGGAATGTTGCTGGTTCACCACGGTCGTAAGAGCTGTCGAACTGAGTACCGTCTGTTAGCGTACCTTTGTAGTGAACTTGAACAGTATCAGTGTCTTTTGGAGAAGCGCCTTCGCCAGCTGTCATTACTTGGTAAAGTAGGCCAGATTCAGTTTGCTCTACGCCTTCAGTCTTTGCGAACTCAGCGCGGAAGTCATCACCTGCTTTCTTAGTTTCAGCTGATTTCTCTGCCGCTTGTGCTTGCATAGTTTCAGCAACACGCTTGTCTAGAGCTTCAAGAGCTGCGCGAGTTTCTTCTTCGTTCAGTGCAGTTTTCTCTGCGAATACGTCTTCGATACCTTGAAGAACCATATCTTTGTCTAGGTTAATACCTAGCTCGCTTGGCTTATCAATGCTTGTGCTTAGGTAGTTAGCGAAAGATACGCCGATTGCGTATGCCGCTTTGTCGTCTTCTGTTTTAAAGTTTACTGCTTCAACTTTAACTTCTTCAACCTGTGGAGCTTCTGCCTTTGGTTCTTCTTTCTGACAACCAACTGCTAGCATAACCGTTGCGGCAAGCAGTGATACTTTTAAAACTGATTTCATTGAATTCTCCAATTAATGGCCAAGCCATTGGTTATTGTGCACAAATCTAATGATTAGATTGGTGTGAATACGTTAGTTATAACAATATACTAGTCATATGTCTTTCGACACAAACCGGATTATTAGATGTGATGCGAATATTTTTCCACTCATTGCTATGTACAATTGTCATCGCCTTGTTAAATGGATGTTTTTTCTTCCAAGATGATGAGCAACGTTGGGAAATTGAACCCAATGGTGCCACCAGCTTTGCCCTTAGCAGAGATGGACGCTTCGCCCTGCTCTACTCTCAGAAAAAACAACTATTGCTTTGGGACCTTGCCGAAAACAAAGAGTTAGCTCAACTCGGCCCACAAGATCAATTAGAAAACCAAGTATCGCGTATCCGTATCTCGGACAATGGCCGCTTTGCCATTACCGCAAGCCAGATGAACTTCGCCGTTTGGGACCTCTCTTGGACTCAAGCACAAGGGCTTTGGTCTATCTCCGATGGCTTAATTCGCGATGTCGATATCTCTAGCAATGGTGAAAAAGTATTGCTTGGCCTGTCTAATGGCAAAGCGATCTATGTGGACTTAGTCACCGGACGCCGTCTTGAGTTCCTTGCTCACCGAGAAAAAGTTAATTCTGTTTCCCTTTCTTCCAATGGTCGCTACGCATTATCAGGTGGCAACGACTATAAAGCCTACCTGTGGGATACCGAGTCAGGCTTGGTATTACGCACCTTTGAGCATGAACAAAGAGTAGTACGAGTCACGCTACAACGCGATGGCGAGCTGGCTTTTACCTCTGATGGCGGCAATCAAGCGATGATTTGGGATCTTGAAACGGGCGAACCTCAAGCGCAATTGCAAAGCTGGTCTCGACAGTTGATTTTTTCGAGTGCTCGTTTTTCTGATGACGGCAGCATGTTGGTGACGGGCACGCCATCCAGCCAAGTGAGTGTGTGGAATACTCAGGATGGCAAACGAATTTCTCGCCACGATGCTGAGCCACTAAAAGATGCTCGCCCTCCTCGTGCGGTAGTGTATGATGCAGCCTTTGATGATAAGAACCGTGTGATATCGGGCACCTCTGCGGGCATTGCCCAAGCTTGGAATGTGGATTAAGAACGATGACAGAAAAGCGAGTTGAACAACTAGAAAGCCGCGTAAATGACCTAGAGTGTCAGCTAGCTTTCCAAGAACAGACCATTGAAGAACTCAATGAAGCGCTTAGCCAACAACAAATGTTAATCACGAGAATGCAAGATCAGATGAAGTTCGTGGTTGGCAAAGTAAAAAATATGGATGGCTCTAATCTAGCTGACGCATCAGAAGAGACGCCACCTCCACACTATTAAGTGCGGTTCAAAATAACCAATTAAATCTAACGACGCATATCGTTAGTTTCTCGTCCTCAATGTGTAAACACATTTCAGGACGGGACATAGAAAACTAAAAGGGCGACAGATACTTATCTGTCGCCCTTTTGTTTATTTCATCTCAGTGAATAAGCTAAAGCCAATTAAGCCGATACCAACTTAGTCGTCGGCATAAATCTTCACTTCAACACGACCTTGAGTATCAACGCTTGCACGATACATTCCTGAGCTGTTCATACCAAAATGTATATCGCCTTGGCCATCGATAGCGATCAAGCCACCTTCTCCACCCATGGTTTTCAATTCACCTTGAATGATCGTTTCACAAGCGGTGTGCACATCTTCTTTCAGATAACGCATTCGTGCTGCGACATCACTGGCGACCATTTTACGTAGGAAGAACTCACCCATCCCGGTTGTTGAGACGGCAACATTGCCATTTTCAGCGATGGTTCCTGCACCAATGATCGGAGAGTCACCCACACGACCGTATTTCTTATTGGTCACGCCACCGGTACTGGTTGCTGCCGCTAAGTTACCCGCTTGGTCTAATGCGACCGCACCAACCGTGCCGTACTTTTTATCGTCAGGGTATTTCTCAGCTTGCTGTTCATCATATTTCGCTTCAGACAGAGCAAAGATGCCTTTCTCTTTCATCGACTGAAGTTGGTCATAGCGGCGCTCAGTAAAGAAGTAGTCTTGCTCGGTAAAGGTGTAGTCATGCTCAAACGCAAACTTCTCGGCACCTTCACCAATCAGCAACACATGGTCGCTTTTCCGCATCACATCACGTGCAAGCTCAATTGGGTTTTTGATATGGCGAACGCCTGCAATAGCACCTGCATCCATTTCGCGGCCATGCATCACAGAAGCGTCCATCTCAACAAATTCATCATGCGTTAAAACAGAGCCCCTACCGGCATTAAAGTGCGGGCTGTCTTCCATCACCTTAACCGATGCCACTACCGCATCCAGAGCATCACCACCCGATTGCAATATTTGATAACCAGCCAAAACCGATTTTTCCAAAGCCTCGGTAATACCCGCTTTTAATTCATAGCTCATTTGCTCGCGCAAGATGGTTCCTGCACCACCATGAATGGCAATTGAAAAAGGCTGTGACATACAAACTCTCCACTGACGTCGTCTTATAATGTTGTGCTATCAATACCACATCCATGGTTCGATGTCTGATAACGAAAACCAAACTTTTACGAATGCTTAGATTTGCGGACACTTAGTTTGGTAGAGAAAAGCGAGGTCAAAAAGCGAGACTCCTAAACGCAAAAAGCCTCCACAAGGGAGGCTTTCAAGATTCTTAAACTAAACCGTTAATTCGGTATTAGTGAGAACCACAGCTACCGCCGCCGCAGCAGCCGTCTTTTTTCTCTTCACCGTGGTCATGGCCTTCGCCACCACAGCAACCGCCTTCGTGGTCATGATCGTGGTCGTGACCGCCACAGCCGCCTTCTTGGTGTACGTGACCGTGTTGAACTTCTTCTTCAGTCGCTTCACGAACCGCTACAACTTCAACGTCAAACGTTAGAGTTTGGCCAGCTAGCATGTGGTTACCATCAACAACAACTTCGTCGCCATCTACTTCAGTAACTTCAACTGGGATTGGACCTTGGTCAGTATCCGCTAGGAAACGCATGCCAACTTCGATTTGCTCAACACCTTGGAATACGTCAGCAGGAACACGTTGAACTAGTGCGTCGTTGTGTTCGCCGTATGCGTCTTCTGGAGTAACAGTTGCAGAGAACTTGTCGCCAGCTACTTTGCCTTCAAGCTCTTTTTCAAGACCTGTAATTAGGTTGTTGTGACCGTGAAGGTAATCTAGTGGAGCTTCTGCAGTTGATTGGTCAACTACTACGCCATCTTCAAGTTTCACTTGATATGCAACACTAACTACTACGTTCTTTTCAATTTTCATGAGAGCTCCAAGGAGGTTTGGACTAAGCTCGAACAGTTGAGCTTAGGAAAAATTCTGTACTGGGATATTATGGGGATCAATTAACGAAACTCAATCATTCTGGCTTAAAAATACCGATCATTTCTTGATTCGCGTGTTCAGATTTCTCTACAGTTTTCGGTTTACGCTGTTCTGTGAAGTCACAATCGACACATTCCACCAGCTCGATATTATTTTCAATCCACCAACGGAGTGTGTCTTGAGTACTGCAACTTGGGCAGCTTGCCCCTGCGATAAAGCGTTTTTTCTGTTTCACGTTCATATCCTTTACTACTCTGGATTCGCGGTTCTTCCCACTCACTTTATTGATAAGTTAAGCAGAGACCGCGTTTATTATTAGGTTAGTTCTATAGTCTGTTATTTCTATGCCCAAGCTCTATTTCTAAGCTCAAGCATGAGTTATCACTTCAAGCTACTGCCAATAGTTTCGAGATTGGTGATCGTTTTCCATCTCGTGTCCAAAGATCTCTTCAAGTTCTTTACGAGCCTCTTTCGCTCTTTGGGCTAACTCGGCATCTTCGTTATGCTGAGGCAGCAACTCTTTCAGCATACCATTATCCAACTTTCTAAAGTGTGCTTCTGCTCGCTTCGCTTTATATGGATGCATGCCAAGTTCAGTCAATGTTTGACGACCTAAATCCAATGCTCCAAGGAAGGTTTCACGCGAATAGTTACTCACACCGTGGTTAAGTAGTTGATACGCTTCAACACGGCTTCGTGCACGCGCCAAGATCTTTAAGCGTGGGAAGTGCTGCTTACATAAATCGACGGTTTTCATGATTTCATCTGGGGAGTCAGTACACAACACAATCGCCTCTGCTTTATCAGCACCGGCTGCGCGTAATAGCTCTAGGTGAGTCGAGTCTCCGTAAAACACCTTGTAGCCGAACTTTCTAAGGATGTGTATTTGGCTGGCATCACTTTCAAGGACAGTGATACGAATCTTGTTGGCATACATCAGACGACCAATGATCTGACCAAAACGACCAAAGCCCGCAATAATCACTCGAGGGCTGCGATCAACCACATCCGAAGACATCGCACTTTCACTGATTTGATTAAGCTGACGTGCAAAGAATCGGTCTTGCAGTTTAAGCATCAATGGCGTGGTCACCATAGAAAGGCTCACAACCACCAGTAAGAACGACACTTGTTCGCCACTTAAGATGCCTTGAGCACTCGCCGCAGTAAAAATAACGAAAGCGAACTCACCACCTTGGCTAAGGATCATCGCCATTCGGCTGCGTGCTTTAGCTTGAGTGCCGAAGATACGAGCCAGCGCATACAGCACCAAACCTTTCAATACGACTAGCGACGACACTGCAATAAGTATTGCGAATGGGCTTTCTGCCAGTAGACCTAGGTTTACCGCCATACCCACAGAGATAAAGAACAGACCAAGCAGTAAACCTTTGAATGGATCAATCGCGATCTCAAGCTCGTGTCGATATTCACTTTCAGCCAGAAGTACGCCCGCTAGGAAGGTACCTAATGCCATCGACAAGCCAATCCGTTGCATGATCACAGCAATACCAATCACAAGTAACAGCGCCGCGACGGTGAATAACTCACGCACACCACTCATCACTACGTATCGGAAAAGTGGTCTCAACAAGAAGTGGCCACCGACCAGTAGGCCAATCACGCCACCCAGCATCCACAGCATGTCAGCCCAGCTACCGCCGGTATTACCCGCAAGTAGAGGCAACATTGCTAGCATTGGAATAACAGCGATATCTTGGAAAAGCAGTACTGCAAAGCCCGACTGCCCGGCTTCTTTGCCGCCGAGCTCTCGCTCTTCAATAACACGCAAGGCAATCGCAGTCGAAGACAGCGCCAAACCCATACCTATCACGAGACTGGTTTGCCAGGTTAATCCAAATAGACAGGCGATGGCGGTAATAATCAAGGTGGTGATCAACACTTGCGCCCCCCCTAAGCCGAGAATAGGCGCCCGCATCTGCCACAGTTTTTTGGGGTTAAGCTCTAAACCAATAAGGAAGAGCAGCAGCACCACCCCGAACTCTGAGAAATGTAGAATGGCCTCTACGTCACTGATTAGGCCAAGCCCCCATGGACCAATAGCGACACCCGCTAATAAGTAACCTAATACTGAACCTAAGCCTGCTCGCTGCGCGATAGGAACCGCAACCACAGCCGCCGCTAAAAATATAGCGCTACTTTGTAGGAAATCATTAGTCAGAGCCATCATTCGCTCCTATATCTTGTAGCGGATCTCGCAACCAATTTCGATATTCTTCAGCGTGTTGGTAACGCGTCATATCCGAGACATTTCTAGCCCAATGTAAAACTAAAGGTGACATCCAGTGCATCTGGCACAAAGCGGCAGTTAGCTCAAACGGTTGCAAGATCTCTTGTAAGGGATACTTATTATAGCCTGCAGCACCAAACGCCTCTTCTTTACCACCCGTGGTGATAACACTGCGCCAATGCTTACCCTTAAGTGCACTTTGCTCACCAAACGCAAAGCCCTTGCCTAACACGCGATCAAACCACTCTTTTAACAATGAAGGGCAGGAATACATAAACAGAGGATGCTGAAACACGATCACATCGTATTGAAGGAGCAATTCATGCTCATAAGGCACATCGATAAAGAAGTCTGGGTAGATGGCGTAGAGATCATGAACTTTGACATGACCGAGCGACTCTACCTTCTTAACCATCATCTGATTAGCAATAGAGGTTTGCGGCTCTGGGTGCGCGTAGATGATCAACACCTTTGGCACGACTTTGTCTGTCGAGGGAGTATTACTCATTCCTTTGAAACATTCCTTTGAGGGCTAAACGGTGGCAAGGCCACAAGAATTTAAGCAAAAGTTATTAATATGTTATTGGCATCATAACGCAAATTGCATTGTGATCGACTTTTATCTGGTTTCAGCCTACTATGCAGGCGTCTGTTCACCTCTAATTTCTATGCTATTTCAATTATGATTACTTTCTCTGATATTCAATTGCTACGCGGCGGTAAGCCACTCCTCGACCAAGCATCTGCGACTTTTCACCCTGGCGACAAGATCGGTTTGGTTGGTAAAAACGGCTGTGGTAAATCTACGCTATTCGCCTTAATTAAGGACGAACTGTCTATTGATGCGGGCTCATTCAGCAAACCTGCCCATTGGGAAATGGCTTGGGTTGCTCAAGAAACCCCTGCATTAGAAAGAACAGCAATTGAATACGTGATTGATGGTGACCGTGAATACCGCGGCCTTGAAGATCAACTAGAGAAAGCTGAACAAGCCGACAATGGCACATTGGTAGCAGAGATCCACGGCAAGATTGAAACCATTGGTGGTTACAGCATAAAGGCACGTGCTGCCGAGTTACTGGATGGCCTAGGCTTTAGCCAAGAACAAATGACATGGAACCTGACTCAATTCTCAGGTGGTTGGCGTATGCGTTTGAACCTAGCGCAAGCCCTACTGTGTCGCAGTGACCTACTGCTACTCGATGAGCCTACCAACCACTTGGATTTAGACGCAGTAATGTGGCTCGAGCGTTGGTTACAAAGCTACCCTGGCACGCTAGTGCTTATCTCGCACGATAGAGACTTCTTAGACCCTATCGTCAACCGCATCGTGCACGTTGAAAACCAACAGCTCAATGAGTACACGGGTAACTACTCATCGTTCGAAACCCAACGAGCGCAAAAACTGATTCTGCAACAAGCGATGTACCAAAAGCAGCAGAAACAGATGTCTCACATGCAGAGTTACATTGACCGTTTCCGTTACAAAGCTTCAAAGGCTCGCCAAGCGCAAAGCCGTATTAAAGCGCTAGAGAAAATGGAACAAGTGCTGCCTGCTCAGTTTGATAATCCATTCAGCTTTGAATTTAGAGAACCAGACGCACTACCAAACCCAATCATGATGATGGATGAAGTATCAGCGGGCTATGATGACAATCTGATTCTAGAAAAGATTCGCTTGAACCTAGTACCGGGCAGTCGTATTGGTTTGCTTGGCCGAAATGGCGCTGGTAAATCAACACTGATTAAACTGCTTTCTGGCGAACTGAAACAGCAAGGCGGTGAACTGAGTTATTCGCAAGGCGTTAAGATTGGTTACTTTGCACAGCACCAGTTAGAAACGTTGCACCCAGAAGAAACACCGCTGCAGCACATGATGCAGATTGCCCCTAAACACACCGAGCAACAATTGCGTGATTACCTAGGTAGCTTCGGTTTCCAAGGTGAAAAAGCACTTGATAAAGTAGCACCCTTCTCAGGTGGTGAAAAAGCGCGTTTAGTTCTGGCGCTACTGGTATGGCAAAAACCAAACCTGTTGCTACTCGATGAACCAACCAACCACTTGGATCTCGACATGCGTCAAGCGCTGACTTTTGCCCTGCAGACATTTGAAGGCGCAATGGTTATCGTATCGCACGACCGTTACCTACTGCGTGCGACTACCGATGATTTATACCTTGTACACGACCGCCAAGTCGCACCGTTTGATGGTGACTTAAGCGATTACTACAAGTGGCTAACCGAACAGCAGAAAGTTGAGCGCAAAGAAGCACAAGCATTGGCACCAGCAAAAGACGGCGCCAACAGTGCAGCAGCGAAAAAAGAGCAGAAACGAAAAGAAGCCGAGTTCCGTAAACTGACGGCACCACTTCGTAAAAAGCTCACTCAATTTGAAAAGCAGATGGATAAATTAACGCAGGCTCTTGAAGAAGCCGAACAAGAATTATCCGACACTTCACTGTATGAAGCTGAAAATAAGGCTAAACTGAATAAAGTACTCGCTCTCCAAGCGAGCAGTAAGTCACAGCTAGAAGAAGTTGAAATGGATTGGATGTCCACTCAAGAAGAGCTTGAGCAGATGGAACAGGATATGGATAGCTTATGAGCCCAGAGCACGCCCCAATATCACTAACACTGGAACGACTATGGCAATTTAGCCTTCAGTATTACAGTGTGCGCGGTGTAAAGGATGCGTGCTTAGCTTTGCAAAACCAGTTCCACGGCAACGTCAATCTACTGCTGCTTCTCAAATGGCTTGATGAGCAGCAATTGTCTTTTGCTGAAGAAGAGTGGCATAAAGTTCAACAGTGTTTAAGCCGCTCTGAAACCCTGCTTCATAGCTATCGAGAGCTACGTAAACATCTCAAAGCACACGTTGTCGACTCTCTATACCGTGAAGCGCTAAAGTTTGAGTTACAGCTTGAAAAGCAACAACAGTCCGATCTGGTCGACTGTATAAACTCCCTACAACTGTACGCTAACCAGCAATCACCGCTCACTTTTCAGTACTGTCGTTTATTAGGGGCTGAAAACCTCTGCGACGCTTTTTCTGAACCAGCACCACAGCCCTAGCTCGTTCTCTTTCCCTTTTATTCAATCAAGATCCAAGCTTAACCTTGATATTATTCAAACGGTTACCCATAGTCTGTTTTTGTATCTCGTATAAGTGAAGCCTTGCGCTTATGCCGAGAATCAACCAAGCTCAAATAAAAACGTGGGCGTTTCGTTACAAACTCAACACGTTATCAAAACCCGTATAAAGAAGCATGGATCGTTTTTATGACAATATTTACCGCAGCTGCTGGTCTCTCTAATCCGCACTTACAAACCTTAGTACCACGGTTTATTAGGAAGCAGGCGCTGTTTCATCCTCACTGGCAAACCTTAGAAACACCCGATGGTGACTTTCTTGATCTTGCTTGGAGCGAATCACCAGACGGTGACACCTCAAATAAAAATGATCGCAGTAGCAAGCCGATATTCGTTCTATTCCACGGTTTAGAAGGTAGCTTTGAGAGCCCTTATGCCAATGGACTGATGAATGCGTTTGCTAAAGATGGTTGGTTGTCCGTGATGATGCACTTCAGAGGCTGCAGCGGAAAACCCAATCGCCTGGCTCGCGCTTACCATTCAGGTGAAGTCGAAGATGCGCGCTTTTTTCTAAGACACCTGCACGCCCAGTTTCCGAATAACCCTAAGGTTGCGGTTGGTATCTCTTTGGGCGGCAACATGCTGGCGAACTATTTGGCTGAGTACGCGGACGACCCATTGCTGTCGGCGGCGACGATTGTCTCTGCACCTTTTGACTTAGCTTGTTGCTCTAGTCGTATTGAGCGAGGTTTCTCAAAGCTCTATAAAAAGTACCTGCTCAACTCTCTCAAATCGAATGCCTTGAAAAAGATTAAGCTGTTGCAAGAAAAGCTCGGTATCACCGCCGAAACCATTAAGAAGATAGACAAGCTGTATGAGTTTGATGAACGGATTACTGCGCCTCTGCACGGGTTCAAGAATGCTCAGGACTACTATGCTCAGTGCTCAGCACTTCCTAAACTTAATAAGATTAAACTACCGACTCAGATCATCCATGCCAAAGACGATCCGTTTATGACAGACGACGTAATTCCAAAGTTCGTGTTACCTGACAACATCGACTATCGCCTGTTTCAAAAAGGCGGCCATGTGGGGTTCATTACCGGTAGCACGCTCAAACCAAGGTTTTGGTTAGAAGAAGCATTACCCGCCTACTATGAAAGTATTCAAGATTCGGCATAATGACCGAGCCTTTTTTAAGGACTAAGTAGTAGACGTCACTAAACACAGTAATCAACACATCAATAAACCTATTTATGAACATAAAAGAGAGAAGTATTTATGATCATCCCATGGCAAGACATTGCACCAGAAACACTGGAAAACCTCATCAAAGAGTTCGTGCTGCGTGAAGGCACAGACTACGGCGACGTAGAGGTTTCACTGCAAAACAAGATTGATCAAGTGAAACATCAATTAGCTTCAGGAGAAGTCAGCATTGTGTTTTCTGAGCTCCATGAAACCGTTGATATTCAAGTCACAAAACGCTTCTAAGCTGCGCTCATAAAGGAGCCGTGTTATAGTGGTAAACGATTGCTAACAAGTAAGTTACTCAAAAGACAAGGGTTGTCATGTCCGCTAAACATCCAATTATTGCGGTGACGGGTTCATCTGGAGCCGGCACCACCACCACCTCAGAAGCCTTCCGTAAAATGTTCAATATGATGGACGTGAAGGCCGCTTGGGTTGAAGGGGATAGTTTCCATCGCTTCACTCGCCCAGAGATGGATGTCGAGATCCGTAAAGCGCGCGAGCAAGGTAAGCACATCAGCTACTTTGGTCCTCAAGCCAACGACTTTGGTGCGCTAGAAGAGTTCTTCCGTAAATACGGTAACGAAGGTACAGGTAAAGTAAGAAGCTACCTACACACCTTCGATGAAGCCGTGCCTTACAATCAAATGCCGGGCACCTTCACGCCATGGCAAGAGATCCCTGAAAACTCCGATGTGATGTTTTACGAAGGCCTGCACGGCGGTGTGGTTGATGGCGACATTAACGTTTCTCAACACGTCGATTTGCTGATTGGCATGGTACCTATCGTAAACCTAGAGTGGATTCAAAAATTCGTTCGTGACACCCGCGATCGTGGCCACTCACGCGAAGCCGTAATGGACTCGATTGTTCGTTCGATGGATGATTACCTTAACTACATTACCCCGCAATTTTCGCGCACTCACATCAACTTTCAGCGTGTTCCAACCGTAGATACATCTAACCCTCTCAACGCCAAAGGGATTCCAAGTTTAGACGAAAGCTTCGTTGTTATACGTTTGCGCGGCATCAAAAACGTCGATTTCCCTTACCTTTTAGCTATGATTGATGGCTCATTTATGTCTCGCCACAACACGCTTGTGGTACCAGGAGGGAAGATGAGTTTTGCTATGGAGCTCATTGTAAGGCCGATCCTACAACAACTCATCGAAACCGGAAAAATTGGTTAACAGAGCACCATTCTGGTTGATTACTTTTCATACCGTGATCATGTGCACAATTTTGCGTAAAAAATCGTAGCTTGGTCACGATTAAAATCAAGAAATAGTACCTGAAAAAGGATACTATTCTTAAACGAAACACAAGATAGCTTGCAGCGCTCAACGAGTGCTCTTATCCTACAAGTCAATCCAGGCTTAGCTAAAATACGGAAAGCGGCAAGCATACCCTGCAGAGGAAGTGAGATATTATGGTTCTAGGTAAACCTCAAACCGATCCAACATTAGAGTGGTTCCTTTCACACTGTCATATTCATAAGTACCCATCAAAAAGTACTTTGATTCATGCTGGTGAAAAGGCAGAAACCTTGTACTACATTGTTAAAGGTTCTGTGGCAGTTCTTATCAAAGACGAAGAAGGTAAGGAAATGATTCTTTCTTACCTAAACCAAGGCGACTTCATCGGTGAGCTAGGCTTATTCGAAGAAGACCAAGAGCGTACAGCTTGGGTTCGTGCAAAATCTCCTTGTGAAGTAGCTGAAATTTCTTTCAAGAAATTCCGTCAACTTATCCAAGTGAACCCAGACATCCTAATGCGTCTATCAGCGCAAATGGCAAACCGTCTACAAGTAACTAGCCAAAAAGTTGGTGACTTAGCGTTCCTTGACGTAACTGGTCGTATCGCACAAACGCTACTAAACCTAGCAAAACAACCAGATGCAATGACTCACCCTGACGGCATGCAAATCAAGATCACTCGCCAAGAGATTGGCCAGATCGTTGGTTGTTCTCGTGAGACAGTTGGTCGTATCTTGAAGATGCTAGAAGAGCAGAACCTAATTTCTGCACACGGTAAAACTATCGTGGTATATGGCACTCGTTAATCTCGATTAACTGAGCCTAAAATTTGAAAGCCACCAAATGCAAATTTGGTGGCTTTTTTGTTTTCTAAAGATCTACAAAGAAAATACGAATGAAACACCTACAGCTTCGAAGCGCAAACACTCTCGAAGCGAAGCCTATCTGCATCTTTAGGGTAAAGTCCGTACTCGTATCTTTCTTTAACCGTTAGTGCTTTCGAAGATCTTGTCAGCCGATGCTGCCACAAAACCGGTATAAAGCTCACCATTAGCCATCGCATAACGCTTAGCGAACTCATAGAAGCCTCCAGGAATCATCTCATTGCCCTCAACAAATGAAACTGGGACTTTATCTGCCATTGTTGATGATTGCTCTAATAAGACCTCTGGAGAGCCTTTAACCTGGCCACCAGATGCATTGATCGTGAAGCCTGATTCGCTCAAATAATCATTCACTGCCTGCACTTCATCAAAAGCATCGAGTTGATTAACGCTCACTGTAAAGTGGTTGGCACCGTAACCATGAGCTGCGAGCCAAGACGCGTATTCACTCTCTTTTGCAAGCACTTGGAAATCTGCGAAGCTCAAGTCCCATAGACGACCACCAAACAAGAATTCATGGCCTTGAAGCTTGCTTACGTCGACTTGCTCAACCAATTTAGCAACGATCTGTTGTAAGTCACTTGAACACTCTTCGACCTTCAACTCACTAATGAACACTTTAGGTTGATTTGGATCTGGGTGCTCGTAATGCTTCGCGACTAGCTTCTTACTCTCAAACAAGTAATCGCCACACGCTTTATAACCTAGCTCAAGGAAAGGCTTAGCCAATGTTTCAATACCTAGCGGAGCAACATTGAAAGTACGCAGTGCAATGTGATCATTAATCAGAGCTTCGTCTTCTTTCAGCAAGTGATGTACTTTCTCAGCCGATGGACAAAGCCTGTGAATGTAATCGTCCCAAAGTGATTTAAAGAGTAGATCGGGCGTCATGGTGACTCCTTGTCAGAGGTTCTAGCAAGCTAGTAATTTGGATTAGAGAGGGAGAGGCTGGACACAGAGTCAGCAGCCATCAGCCTGTGACATACTTGTTCTATTATTATCTACCGCCCAATCTAGGTGTCGGACGTGATGTAAAAAGGAAGCGATAACGCCGCTTCCTTATTACACAATTAACCAATGAATCTGTTATTCATGAACCTAGAGATCATAAGCTTGTGATTCATCAAGTTATAGCTTAAAAGCCAAAACTACAGCTCAATACCTGGGCTAAACGTAGCTGGCAGTTGAGTCTCACCACCTTCCATTGACGCCATTGGGTAAGCACAGTAGTCAGCGGCATAGTACGCACTTGGACGCAGGTTACCTGAAGCACCCGGACCACCAAATGGTGCATCACCACTTGCGCCTGTTAGCTGGCGATTACGGTTAACAATGCCCGCACGGATATGGTCAACGAAGTATTCCCACTCTGAATCGTCTGTTGAAACTAAGCCTGCAGACAAACCAAAACGTGTGTCATTAGCCAGTTCAACCGCTTGCTCTAGTGACTGGTAACGAACCACTTGCAGTAATGGACCGAAGTACTCTTCATCTGGCAGTTCAGCAATGTTGGTTGCATCGATAATGCCCGGAGAAACAAACGCCGCTTGACCCGCTTTTGCTTCAACTAGGCTTACACCACCTAGCGATTGCAGATTAGCTTGCGCATCCAGAATGAACTTAGCCGCCGCTTCAGAGATTTGTGGTCCCATGAAGGGTGCTGGCTCAGCGAATGGCTGATCGACACGAATCTTCAAGGTCGCAGCAACGAGCTTATCCAGCAGTTGATCGCCCTTCTCGCCAACAGGCACATACAAGCGACGCGCACATGTACAACGTTGGCCCGCACTGATGAAGGCCGACTGGATAATGGTATAAACCGTCGCGTCAGCATCACCAAATTGGTCAGTGATCACCATAGGGTTGTTGCCGCCCATCTCTAGCGCCAACATTTTGCCCGGTTGACCAGCAAACTGACGGTGAAGGATATGACCGGTATTAGCACTGCCCGTAAATAGCACGCCATCAAGACCTTTAGTATCAGCCAGTGCGATACCGGTTTCTTTAGCGCCTTGCACTAGGTTAATCACGCCAGCTGGAAGGCCTGCTTCTTGCCACAGTTTCATCGCAAACTCACCCGTCCAAGGTGTCTGCTCTGACGGCTTAAATACCACGGTATTACCCGATAGCAATGCCGGAACAATATGACCGTTAGGCAGATGACCAGGGAAGTTGTAAGGACCAAATACCGCCATTACGCCTAATGGGCGATGACGCAGTACGATTTGGTTGCCTGCGGCTTCACGTGAAGCTTCACCCGTACGTTCGTGGTAAGCGCGAATAGAGATAGCGATTTTACCCGCCATCGCACCCGCTTCAGTGCGAGTTTCCCAAATCGGTTTACCCGTCTCTTTTGCAATAATCTGTGCAATTTCTTCGCTGTTCTCTTTTACTTTCTCAGCAAAGTTCAACACGATCGCTTCACGCTCTGCAAAGCTCAATTTTTTCCAAACCAAGAAAGCGTCACGCGCCGCTGCTACTGCAGATTCAACCTGTGCTGGTGTTGCACTATCGCCTTGCCACACGACTTCATTATTGTATGGGCTTACTGATGTCATGGCGTCGCCTTGACCTGCCACCCACTGTCCTGCTATCCACTGAGTCATACTTCTATCCTTAAAATCTTCGACAGATAATCGCCGCTCTTATTGAGCCAACATGCGAACGAATTCGCCTTCTTTTACTTCAAGAGCGCTTGCTACTTCAGATGATAAAATCACTGTGTCGCTTGCTTGGTCATACGCGCCTTTCGCGGCTACTGCGCGGAAGTTCTCAAACGAGGTATTACCAATTAGGAAGTCTTTAGAGCTTGAATGCTCTGCAATTGTCACTTGAGCTCGAATCGCATGACGCACTGATTCGATATTTCTTAGATCACACTCAACCGTTGGTCCCGCATCAAAGATGTCGACATAGCCACGGTTGGTGAAACCTTCACGTTCCAGCAACTTAAGTGCAGGGCGCGTATTGTCATGAACCTCTCCAATCACCGCCTGAGCTTCTTTGCTCAGCAAGTTCACATAGATAGGTAACTTCGGCATTAGGTCAGCAATGAAGCCTTTCTTACCAATACCCGTTAGGTAATCGGCGAGCGTAAAATCAATCGAGAAGAAATGCTCTTGCAGCCACTGCCAGAAAGGAGAGTTACCTTCCGCATCCGATACACCACGCATCTCAGCAAAAATCGTTTTCGAGAAACGCTCTGGGTGCTCTGACATGATCAAGAAGCGACACTTAGACATCAAACGACCATTCAATCCACCACGGAAAGCCGGGCGCAAGAACAGTGTGCAGATTTCACTGCATCCGGTGTAGTTATTGCCAAAAGTCAGCAGCTTAACGACGTTATTCACGCCAAGCTTTTGCGATGAGTGAACCACTTTACTGATGTGGTAAGAGTAAAAGGGAACATCCCAGCCAATTGAGGCTTCGATGCCTGTCGTGCCTGCGACTTCTCCCGTTTCAGTGTCGAAGCCAACCATTAGGTAGCCTTCATCACCAGGTTCAGTCACGTCTTGTTTAGCAAAGCTGTATTCAGAATGAGTAATACGGTTGGTTAACAGTTCTTCGTTAACCGGAAGAGATGTGAATCCGTGACCAGATTCAACCGCGCAGGTATGCAGCGCATCGTAATCAGATAATTTTATTGGGCGAACAACTAGCATCAATATTCCCTCCAGATGCAAAACAGGCCCAAAACGAGAATCTTGGGCCTTTAGCAGTACGTCATGGGATCGCTCTAATGGCGATCATTCCTATGACGCCGCTCAGGCTAAACTAGCGTAGCGATTGCTTTGTCTAGTTTTGATAAACCTTCTTCAATTTCTTGTGTAGTGATAACCAGTGATGGAGTAAAACGAACCACGTTTGCACCCGCAACCAGTACCATCAAGCCTTGTTCGCCTGCTGCTACTAATACATCACGAGCACGACCTTGCCATGCTTCATTAAGTGCAGCACCTAGCAATAGGCCTTTACCGCGAACTTCACTGAATATTTGGTATTTGTCGTTAATCTTAGCTAAACCATCACGGAACATTGCTTCACGTTCTTTCACGCCAGCTAGCGTTTCCGGTTGGCTAACGACATCAACAACCGCTTCTGCAACGGCACACGCCAGTGGGTTGCCACCGTAAGTAGAACCGTGCGTACCGACTTTTAGGTGCGTCGCGAGTTCGGTGGTCGTTAGCATTGCGCCGATTGGGAAACCGCCACCTAGTGATTTCGCTGTACTTAGGATATCTGGTGTCACACCTAGGCCTTGGTAAGCGTAAAAGTTACCCGTACGGCCATTACCTGTTTGCACTTCATCAAAGATAAGCAGCGCATTGTGTTTGTCACACAGCTCACGAACTGTGTTCACGAACTCAGATGTTGGAGAGATGATACCGCCCTCGCCTTGCAGAGGTTCCATCATGATTGCACATGTGCGATCTGATATGTGCGCTTCTAGCGCGGCAATATCGTTGTAAGGCAGGTGAGTTACATCGCCCGGTTTAGGACCGAAGCCATCAGAGTAAGCCTCTTGACCACCCACAGTTACGGTAAAGAAAGTACGACCGTGGAAACCTTGTTTGAATGCAATGATTTCAGACTTCTCAGGACCGTGAACATCCGCTGCCCAACGACGAGCTAGCTTAAGTGCTGCTTCGTTCGCTTCTGCACCAGAGTTCGCAAAGAATACTTTTTCTGCAAAACATACGTCAGTTAGCTTCTTCGCTAGACGCAGTGCAGGTTCGTTAGTCATTACATTACTTAGGTGCCAAATCTTGTTTGCTTGCTCGGTAACAGCATTAACCATTGCTGGGTGACAGTGACCCAAACAGCTCACAGCGATACCACCAGCAAAGTCGATATACTCTCGGCCTTGTTGGTCCCAAACGCGTGCGCCTTCCCCTTTTACTGGGATCATTTCCATTGGGTTATAACAAGGCACCATCACCTCATTAAACAGACTACGTTCTACTTTATTTTCCACTGTCATCGTACATTCCTTCTCGATACCGCAAGCTTCGCAAATAAGCGTAATGGTTCATAAGTGAGACAAAGATATTTTGTCTCGCCATAATCCCGCCGCAGCATTATATTTACATTTAATTAACCTTTTCAATAGTAGATTATTCTTTAGCCATCCCTTACAACCAGCTAAACGTCACTACCTATGACTATTTATGCATCAATTAATCTGTTTTATGAAGCTTTTTTTACCTAAACGTATAACCAGCAACAGCAAAGCCTTACTGGCATTGCGGTATATTGGGTTCGAGACGAAATAACGCGAATAATTTTGCATAGGCTAAAAACTTAGCCTGACGAGGGAGAAATGTTATAAAAAGTGATCGGCGTCAGAGGGATGAAGACGCGTAGCGCCCGAATTTAAACGCTTAACGGGTAATGGAATACGTTAAACTGGCTTATTTAGACGGAGAAAGAGTCAAATTTAAACACTCAGCGTGCTAGGAAGTTAGCGAGAAGCTGGTGTCCTTGCTCTGTTTTAATCGATTCAGGGTGAAATTGGACGGCATCAATCGGCAAGGTTTTGTGTTGATAACCCATGATCTCATCCATGCTACCATCTTCAAATTCCGTCCAAGACGTCAGCTCAAAACAGTCTGGTAATGTGCCGTTTTTCACCACTAAAGAGTGGTAACGAGTCACAGTCAGAGGGTTATTGAGACCTTGAAAAACACTCTTCCCGTTATGACGAATAGGCGAGGTTTTACCGTGCATCACTTGTCTGGCTCTCACCACTTCACCACCAAAGACTTGAGCAATGGCTTGATGACCAAGACACACACCTAAGATCGGCAGCTTACCAACGAAGTGTTCAATCACCTGCAGCGAAATTCCCGCATCATCGGGCGTACATGGGCCCGGCGAGATAACAAGATGGCTAGGATTTAGCGCTTCGATGCCCGCAATATCAATCTCATCGTTGCGAACAACTTTTACAGTTCCCCCTAACTCACAGAAATACTGATACAAGTTATAGGTAAAAGAGTCGTAGTTATCGATGATAAGTAACATGGGTCGAAATCGTTTGCTAAATACTAAAGGATTGGGAGATATAGGGGCGGTATTGTGCAATACTCATAGCGAAAGGCAAGTGGAAACTGCATTTCGCCAATAATTAAGGCCAACCTAAGTTGACCTTAATTGTTTACAGATAGCGTTAAGTTATCTGAATTGGCTTACTTGTATGGCAAGCCAATCTATTTGTGATTGAGCTACTTACGACGACGCCACATTGCTAAGCCAAATAGTGACATAAGAGCACCGAAGCCAAATGAACCGCCTACTCTTAGCTCAAGAACGGCAGGATCATGATCCGATGAACGGAAGTGATCTTGGTACTTAGGTAGGTCACCTTTGTACTCTTCGTTGTAGTCAAACAACGTCGACTCACCACCATTGATGTGCCAATCGGTAGCATCGACAACCCTATCTTTCAGGCTTTCGCTGATCAGCAGGTGGTCTAGAGCGCCAACTTCATCATTGTATGAGTAGCTCCAGCTGTCTGGGTGCTTTTGAGCCACAGCATTGATATAACCGTAGTTCTTCGTAATCACCGCACCGCTATCACCAAACTGCTCAACACCATCAATGTAGGTATTACGAGCTGCTTTGATCTGCTTGCCGTATTTCTCTTCCGAGTAATCGGTTAGCACCAGCATTGGATCTTCCATGCCGTACGAGTTCATATCACCCAGGATCACTTTGTGACCTTTGATGCCATCGAGCGCTTCACCTAATGCAACCGCCGCAGCAACACGGAAGTTCTCACATGAACCTTGCTTATCGGCATCAACGCCGCCTTGGCCGCCTTGGCCGCCCTGCTCAATCGGAGCAGCATCTTCCCAACACTTAGAGCCTTTCGATTTAAAGTGGTTGATCGCTACGGTGAGTTTCTCTTTGGTGCCTTTAACTTTAAAGGTTGGCGCCAATGAGTCACGTTGGTAGTTCTTACCGTCTTCAATCACCTTGCCTGAATCGTCTAACACCTCTGGTGCTTGTTGGCTTGGCATCGCGATAACACGGCTGTCTTTAAGCTTAACCACCTTCTTACGGTAGATAACACCCGTTGTGATAACGTCAGTACCAATAGAGTCCATCTCGTCGGTTACGCCGTCTTCGTTCGAGTCGACAGCCACAAAGGTATAACGGTCTTTCTTACGCTCAATGCGATCATTCAGTTGGTTTACAAGTTGCTGAATGGCAGAGCCTTCACCAAAGCCATTGTTCTCAATTTCCATCAAGCCAATGATGTCTGCATCTAAGCGAAGAATCGCGTTCACAATCTTCTCTTGCTGCATCTCAAACTCAGTGATGGTGTTCGCGCCACGGTTATTGCCGTGCTGATTCGCGTCGCCACCAAATGGAGAGTTGAAGTAGTTCAATACGTTGAAGGTCGCAATACGTAGGTCGCCTTCATCCATGTCTGGTTTGTCGGTACGCGGATCGTTACGCACATAGTTTTCAGCCGAGATCTGGTTAGTCGCAATTAAACGGTACTCACCGTAGCTGTAAGTCAGCACGCCTTCTAGGCCAACAATGGTGTCATCAATGCGGATGTAATCTTCTGTTGAACCATCTTGGTCGATATCAGTGCGGCCAAAATCTGGGTAGAAAGGGACTTGTCCATCAGCCGCTTTTTGATCGGTTTCAACGAAAAGACGGCGGTCTGCGTTGTCTTCAGTTTGCTGCTTCGCTTCGTCAGATCCCGCGGCGAAAAGCTGGTTCGGCTGCATGTTAATACGCTCATGCGCCAGTACCATGTTGTTACGACGACCTGCGTAGTCATAACCAAAGGTACGCGTCACACGCATATCAAGCGCTTCGGTTGTTTTCACCAACATGCCTTCGTAGCGTTCAAGCGTTGCAGCGAAATTCTCGTCACTGTCTAGCACTTCAATCGCCGTAGCTTCAGGTGCCTGCTGCTCGCCCTGTTTTAGCCATTGGTTGTTTTCTACTTTCAGCTGAGTGTGGCTGTAGTATTCTTGAACCTTGCCTTTCACACACACTACATCACCGGCTACTAGCTCTGAGCTCGACTGGTTGATATGAATAAATAGACCCTCAGAAGTGCTTGAGTTGAAATCATCCTCAAGTGCTTGCAGGTAGAAGCCTTTAGTTAGGCCTGTTGTTACCGCACTTACCACACCTTTTACGAAATATTCATCGTCGGTGATGTATGGGTAGCCATCGATGAATGGCGATGTAGCGCCCTCACCTTGGATTTCTTGAATGGTGGTGAATACTGGGTCAGAGCCATCTTGTGTACAAGTGAACGCTTCTGGCAGTTCAACGCTGTCTAGTGAACCTAGGCCTTCAATGCTGTCTTTTGGTAGCGATACCCATTGTGAAGCATCAAACGTCGCAGAAGGTGTTTGTGTCGCACGAACCAAAGTAACATCTTTGCCCCAGTCCACATCGCCCATCAAACCAACAACATCATGTACCGAGCCGTCTGAATTCAAGATAGCCAGCGGGTCGTCACCATTATGATTGGCGATAGAGGCATTAATGATGTCAGCTTGAGCTTTAATCTCATCACTCGCACTAGAATGTGCGACCACGAGTACTTCACCGGGTGCTAAAACGTGTCCATCTAAAGGTAAAGTGGCACCCCATGATCCGTTGCCATTGGCAGATTTCGCCAATGAGTAACCATCTAAACTAATGCTGCTATCGCCACTATTGGCAATCTCAACCGCTTTGTTATAGCTGCCGCCTTCCACATATTGTGAAATAAACAAATCAGCGTGTGCGCTTGTAGTTAACAAGCTACCAATTGCCACTGCTAGCAATGAAGGTTTGTGTAAAAGAGCCATCCGTTTCACCTGAGTTCATCGAGTTATAGTCACTGCCATCTATGGGCAGTCATGTATTTTGTGGTAACTATCAGGTTTATTTATGAAAGGAATAAGTCAGTTGGCAAGAAAATGAGGAACTTATCACTTTGGAATCATCAATTGTTTGGCACGTTATATATTTCCAACATATATAGAAACGAGTGTAATTTTATAAAGCTTGAGGGTACCAAATAAGATCATCTGCACAGCATTACAGCGATGGATATGCTAGCTAAATACTGGGTAAATTATCAATTCAAACAAGGGGGTTTCGAGGAAGGCAAATGGAATGGGCATGAAAAAGCCCAAAGTAAACAACAGCTACTTTGGGCTCAAATTCTCAAGCGAGTTGTGTTAGTTCACCCTATGGGCGAGTAACAAAACCTACTGCTTCGTATGCTTTTTTCAGTGTCACTGCAGCACGTTCAGAGGCTTTTTCAGCACCGGCTTTCATTACTGCGTCCATGTAGGCACGGTCAGCACGGATACGGTGATATTCAGCTTGAATCGGCTCAAGCATCTCAACCAATGCTGCGCCTACGTCTTTCTTGAACGGACCGTACATTTCAACGCCTTGGTACTGCGCTTCGATCTCTTCGAACGTTTTACCTGTCGCTGCAGAGTACAGACCCATTAGGTTAGAGATACCCGCTTTGTTTTCCCAATCGTGAGCAATGCGTGGTGGTGTTTCTGCATCGGTTTGCGCTTTGTTGATCTTCTTGATGATCGACTTAGGCTCTTCTAGCAGAGTAATCACGTTCTTACGGTTGTCGTCCGACTTAGACATCTTCTTCGTCGCGTCTTGCAGGCTCATTACACGTGCATTCACTGTTGGAATGTAAGGTTCTGGTACTTGGAAGATTGGCGTTTCAGGACCGTAGATGTTGTTGAAGCGAGTTGCGATATCACGCGCTAGCTCTAGGTGTTGTTTCTGGTCGCTACCTACAGGTACTTGGTGAGCACCGTAAAGCAGGATGTCTGCAGCCATCAACACTGGGTAGTCGTATAGGCCTACGTTTACGTCGTTTGAGTGACGTGCAGACTTATCTTTAAACTGAGTCATACGGCTCAGTTCACCCATTTGTGTGTAACAGTTAAGAAGCCAACCAAGTTGAGCATGCTCTGGTACGTGTGACTGAACAAATAGCGTGCTCTTCTTTGGATCAACACCGACAGCAAGACAGATTGCTAGTGCGTCTAGAGTCGCTTCATGCAGTGCTTTCGGATCTTGGCGAACCGTAATTGCGTGAAGGTCTACAACACAGTATTGGCAATCGTAATCATCTTGCATCTGTTGCCATTGACGTAGAGCACCCAAGTAGTTACCGATACTTAGTTCACCAGATGGTTGAACACCACTCAATACGATGGGCTTGCTCATGGTTTTAATTCCTTTGCTTATTCGCTAAGTTTATTGAACGCTTAGCTTCTTAACTTAAATATAGAAAAGCCGCACAGCTCTTCTGTACGGCTCATCCAGTGTACTCATTGATAAGTATTTTGCTAGTAGGTTAGCTAACTTTTGTCCGCTTTATGCTGAAACTAGAACGACATCTAGTAATTGCGCGACGTTATCCGCGACATAGTCAGGGTTTGATGCTGAAATCGGCTCGCCGTGGTTATAACCGTAAGTCAGACCAAACGAGTGACAACCTGCATTCTTAGCCGCTTTAATGTCGTTGCTTGAATCGCCAACCATCAACATCTCTTCCGCTTTTACATTGTGCTTTTCTAGCAACCAGTTCAGCGCGACTGGGTTCGGTTTTTTCTCTGGGAAAGAGTCGCCACCCAACACATCAACAAAGTACTTATCAATACCGTGTTGCGCCAGAACGTCTGGTACAAACTTCGAAGGCTTGTTAGTGACCAATGCCATAGTAAAGCCCGCTTTGTGCAGCTCTGCCAGCGTCTCTTTTACTGATGGGTAAAGGTGGCTCAGCTTATGACCGCCCTGCTCGTAGAAATCATCGAACAAGATACGCGCTTTTTTCAGCAGCTCTGGCTCTAAGCTTGGGTCAACAGTTAGGTTGCGACTAAGCGAACGACCGATAAGAACATCAGCACCATTACCTACGTAGTCGCGAACTTGTTCTTCGCTCACTGAAGGGAAACCCAACTCCTGACAAGCTTGGTCAGCAGCAACGGCCAAATCAGGCACGCTGTCTAACAAGGTTCCATCCAAATCAAAGGCGATCAGTTTTATTGAGCTTAATGACATCTTACTTTCCTATTTATTATGTTCGTCTTATGAGTTGAGCTATAAGACGTAAAAAAGGGGCAAATTAGCCCCTTAATATTCAATCTATCTGTAGTTTTACGATTATGCGTTTACTTTTGCAAGCTCTGCACGCATCTCATCAATCACTTCTTTGTAATCTGGTTGATTGAAGATAGCTGAACCCGCAACGAACATATCTGCGCCCGCTTCTGCGATTTCACGGATGTTATCAACCTTCACGCCGCCATCAATCTCTAGGCGAATGTCACGGCCTGACTCATCAATCAGCTTACGAACAGCACGCAGTTTATCTAGCGTATGAGGAATGAAAGATTGACCACCGAAGCCTGGGTTCACAGACATCAGTAGAATCATGTCTACTTTGTCCATGATGTAATCTAGGCAAGAAAGCGGCGTTGCAGGGTTCAGTACTATACCCGCTTTACAGCCGTGCTCTTTGATTAGCTGTAGAGTGCGATCGATGTGCTCTGACGCTTCAACGTGGAAGGTAATCATTGATGCACCTGCTTTAGCAAACTCAGGCACGATGCTGTCTACTGGCTTAACCATCAGGTGAACATCGATAGGAGCAGTAATACCGTAGTCGCGCAGAGCTTTACAGATAGGCGCGCCAAAAGTCAGGTTAGGTACGTAGTGGTTGTCCATCACATCGAAGTGCACAACATCAGCACCAGCTGCGAGTACTTTTTCTACGTCTTCACCAAGACGAGCAAAATCTGCAGACAAAATCGATGGAGCGATTAGAAAATCTTTCATACCAAACCTCTTAAGAGTGAGTAAATTGCGAATATCACCGCCTTGGTGACATCTCATACACAAATACAAGACTCAATCCCAAGACTATTTGGTGTGCAATTCTACCTAAGCACCTAAGCAGATCCTAGCAGTTCGAAAGATTAGTTTAAGAAAGTATCCGTTGGTCACTCAATTTAATGAGTTTGGCGGATATTCTGACCATTACTGTTCCGCTGATGCGTGCTGCTGGTTTTTCTCTTTATGGAAAAGCGCCAATAGCTCATCAACTTTATTACGGCCAGCGCCATTGCGGCTGATGGTACGTTTCACCTTAACCACGTTCAACTCCGCACCATGATATAAGCGACGAGTTAATGTCGTATCGTGGTTTGAAATCAAAACAGGAATACCGCGTTCCATCGCTGCTTTTTCAGCAACATCCGCCAGTGCAGCTTGGTCATCTAAGCTAAAGCCATTACCTGCGTAAGAGGTAAAGTTAGCCGTGTTCGACAGCGGTGCGTATGGAGGATCGCAGTAAACCACACAACCTTTACGCGCGCGGCTAAAGGTTTCATGGTATCCCTCACAGACGAAGGTGGCCTTTTTCGCTTTCTCGGCAAAAAACTCCAGCTCAGCTTCTGGGAAGTAAGGTTTTTTATAAGAACCAAATGGAACGTTAAAACCGCCCTTCTTGTTGTAACGACACAGGCCATTGAAGCCGAATCGGTTCATATACAAGAAAGCCAACGAACGATACATGACGTTATCTGTACCATTGAACTCAGCGCGAATATCTAAGAAGGCTTCTTTGCGGTTGTTCTCAGGACAGAACCAGCGCTTCGCTTCCGTGATATAAGTTTCAGGATCGGTTTTAAGTAGGTTGTACAGGTTGATAAGATCGGGATTGATATCTGCAAGCAGGTACTGCTCAAAGTCAGTATTCAGAAATACTGAGCCGGCACCGACAAACGGTTCTACCAATTTACGAGCAGGTGGCAGGTGACGTTGGATGTCTTCAACTAGGCCATATTTACCACCAGCCCATTTTAGAAAGGCACGCTGCTTTTTCATTTACTGCTCTATCTATCAACTCAAAAATAAGGCTGCGGAATGTAACATATTTTGAGGCTAAGCTCAGGGTTATTTCGCACGTTCTATCTCTCGATGTACTTGATTCATCGATTTTGCCCAAGGTTCCAACTGTTGAAGTGGTTTTGATAACGCACTTACCGCGTCTCTCGCCACTTGAATCGTTGGGTAATCTTGATAAGTGATAATAAACCACTTGGTGTCGTTGCGAAGTGTTGGGTAAATACGAACCTTGTTCTCAAGGTCATACTCTTCAATGAAAGATTGGACGTCTTCCAATGAGGTCATCGCACTCAACTGTAGGGTATAAGCTCGCGGCGAGATAGCTTGTAACTCTTCGCGAGAAAATGAGAAGGTGATTTTCTTAGTCGGTGGCGTGGACTGGGTTAGGTCTGCTGCTTCATCGGCTGAAGGCTGTGACTCCACTTTGTCTGCATCTGACTGCGAACTCACCGCGGCAGCTGTGTTTTCTTCAACAGCAGCATCAATCGCACTGGTATCAGCACTTTCAGGTTTATCATCAAGCAAGGCATCAACCACATCAGAGGTGATTACGACACGCTGCTGATCTTGTTCGACTTCCCCAACACTCGCGGTATCTTCAACGACAGTAGGCGGCAAAGATGAGCTATCGTCGTCAGCGCCTTGGTAACTCATGTCAGCTTCGGTTTCAGAATCTACCATTCCGTCGATACCAGCTTGCTCGGTACCACTTTCCACTTCAAAAGTTGGGATAGCTGTCTGTTCAATCGGTGCGATAAGCGACTGCGCTTTATCGTCTGGTGTTGGCTGACTGAACATCCACCAATAGCCGCCACCAATTAAAACCAACAACAAGGCCACCACAATCGCGATATTGATCGGTGAGCCAATAATTGAGCGAATAATAATCCTTTTTTCCACTTTCAATTCTCCTAAAGCCATTAACTCACCGGGCAGAGGTTGCGCTTTACTAAACGCACGTCGCACGCGAGTTTCAGACTCATCATCAACATATCTAATCACCAGTGATTCAAAGAAATGTTCAGCTTCTGGTTGCGAAAGGTCATCGATCTCAAGATCGATAGGCTTGTGTTGTTGACCGTAACTCAAACGCGTTAACAACGTATCTAAGTGGCCAGGTTCCGAGAAGAGAACGATATTGATCGTCCATTGAGGGTTTGATTGAGCTTCTAGTACCAACATCCATAATTCGGATACCAATAGCTCAGAAAGTCGTTGGGCATCATCAACGACGATAACCACACTGCACGGCTCTCCATCCAGTAACCTTGTCAGGCTATCTGATAAAGAATCATGTTGATTAAACAGCGGGTCAGAAACAATTTGGCTAAGAATAAGTGCGCGACGTTGTTGATCGTCCTGGCTTGGATGACAAAGCAGTAAACACTGATTTTTTTCTGTCGACCATGCTTCAAGATAACGCTGAGCCAACCAAGATCGGCCAGAGCCAACTTTACCAGCAACCGTCACAAGATTTGAACCAAAGTTAGTCAAAAGCTGTAAGCGCTCTAGCAGCTCAACTTGAGACTCTAACTCCAATACTCTTAATTCATGAGCCAAACTCATTGGGGATCCCTACTGATAAGATCGATCAGTAAAACGCTTCAGTTGCCTAGAGTTTAGTTAGGCAACCTCACAACCAAATTTAAAGAGTACGGCAGAAATCGATCGCTTGTTTAATGATGTCTTGAGGCACATCAGCAACCACTTCAGCAGTACCAATACTTGTTGGTAATACCAAACGTAACTGACCAGACAGCACTTTTTTATCGCGCATCATATGCTTCATAAAGTCTTCAAAAGACATGCTTTCTGGCGTATGGATTGGTAGTTTCGCATTCTTGAGTATAGAAATAATTCGCTCAAGTTGCTGCTGAGAGATCAGCCCCTGTAATTGAGCTGTTTTAGCTGCCATTACAGTGCCTGACGACACAGCTTCACCATGTAGCCAATTACCATAGCCTAGTTCTGCTTCAATCGCATGACCAAATGTATGACCTAGGTTCAATAACGCTCTGATTCCTGACTCTTTTTCATCTAGAGCCACCACTTCAGCCTTAATTGCACAACAACGAGCAATCGCGGTGATCAGTGCTTCTTCATCAAGTTGACAAAGTTTCTCTAGATTCTGCTCCAACCAATCAAAGAAGGCTTCATCGTAAATGATGCCGTATTTGATCACCTCAGCAATGCCCGCTGCAAACTCACGCTCTGGAAGCGTTGATAAACAGTTGGTATCGATGATCACAGATTTCGGTTGGTAAAAAGCGCCGATCATATTCTTACCAAGAGGATGGTTTACTGCGGTTTTACCACCAACAGAAGAGTCCACTTGAGAAAGAAGGGTCGTCGGGATTTGAATGAAATCAATACCACGTTGGTAACAAGAGGCAGCAAAACCGACCAAGTCACCGATTACACCACCACCTAAAGCAATCACCACCACATCGCGGCTGTAATTTCCTTCAAGCATGTAGCTCATCACTGAATTGAACGTTTCAAGGGTTTTGTACTGTTCACCGTCTGGCAGCTCGAGAAGAGATGTCTGACAGCCGACTTGATCCAATAGCGATAAAATTTTATCAGCATAAAGAGGCGCTACTGTCACATTACTGATAACAACAACTTTCTGCTTACCTGATAAAAAAGAAAGGTACGCCGGGTCTTCAAATAACCCGGCGCCAATAGAGATAGGGTAGCTACGCTCAGCTAGATTGACCGTAATCCGTTCCATGGGTTTGCTCTCCGAAAAAATGAACTTAACGTTCTTCTAGCATTTTTACGATCTGGTTGGCTACCACTTTTGCACTTTGGTCGTCAGTACGAACTGTGTAGTCCGCCACTTCTTCGTATAGTGCGTTGCGAGATACAGCTAGATCTTCTAGCACATCACGCGGGTTGTCTGTTTGAAGTAGAGGGCGTTTCTTGTCGCGGTTAGTGCGAGCAAGTTGCTTTTCAATTGTTGTCTCTAGGTATACAACAATGCCTCGTGCAGATAGACGGTTACGGTTTTCTTTGCTCAACACTGAACCACCACCTGTCGCAAGAACAATACCTTGTTCTTCTGTCAGATCATTGATTACAGATTCTTCGCGCTTACGGAAACCTTCTTCGCCCTCAACATCAAAAACCCATGCGATGTCTGCGCCAGTGCGCTCTTCGATCACAGTGTCAGAGTCTAGAAACTCCATATGAAGTTGGGAAGCTAGGTGTCTACCAATTGTACTTTTGCCGGCGCCCATTGGGCCAACAAGAAAAATATTGCGTTTCTCAGCCATGTTTTTAGCAGTAATTTACAACGTTAATTCAATGACATCGCCACAAGGTAGGTCAGTACAAGTACTGAAATTAAAAGGCCCGTGGCACCGATTCCTCACAGATAATTCGTGATAAGACCCGAAATTATCAAGGTTAGGTGCCACTAATGCAACTTTATTTTTAATCTAATTGTTCATTACTGAATCACAACTTTGGGTGTGACAAAAATAAGTAGTTCACTTTTACCCACATTTTCATAGCTGCGACGGAACAATGCGCCCAAAACTGGCAGGTCCCCCAACAGAGGAACTTTATCCACTGTACTGCTCACGCTGTGCTGAAATATCCCGCCAAGCACGACAGTTTCACCATTATTAACAAGCACTTGCGTACCTATTCTTTGCGTATCAATGGCGACCGCTTCACCGGTTCCAGTTTTTACCACTTGCCCTGGCCTATCTTGAGTCACGCTCAAATCCAATACCAAACGATTATCGGGCGTGATCTGCGGTGTCACCTTAAGACTCAACACGGCTTTCTTAAATGCAACCGACGTAGCGCCACTTGAAGATGACTCTAAGTAAGGAATTTCAGTACCTTGCTCAATATAAGCCGGCTTTTTATTGGTGGTGATTAAGCGTGGACTAGAAATGATTTCAGCTTTTGACTCTTGTTGCAGTGCCGACAGTTCAAGATCGAGTAAGGTATCTGAACCCAGTTTGGCCACCTGAAACGCAATACTCGAGGCGTTCGGCGATGTTGCCCCTAAATTGACGTTGAGATAGTCATCAATCACGCTGCTGCCGCTATCGTCGTCATACGGCGTAATCGCTGATGGGTGGTTACCTTCGATTGAGCCACCAACGGTGAAGCTTCCGTTGGTTGAGGAAACGCCCCAGCGCACGCCAAGCTCATCAAGATTACCCTCAGTAACCGTGACAATACGTGCCTCTATCTGTACCTGCTTCACGGGAATGTCTAACGATTCAATGATGCCTCGGATCACGGCAATGTTTTCTTCCAATTCACGAATGAGCAGTGAGTTGGTGCGCTCATCAATGGTAATCGAACCACGATCGGACAACATGCTGACCGCACCTTCACCTCCAATCATGTCAGCGATATCGGTGGCTTTAGCAAAGTTAATCTTGATGATTTCCGATTTAAGCTCCCCTAACTCCTCTTCTAAGCGCGATTTCTCTAACGCTTGTTGCTCTCGAAGGTCGAGCTCCGCTTTCGGCGCGACCAAGATAACATTGCCATCAACACGCTTATCCAAGCCTTTAACTTGCAAGATAATGTCGAGAACTTGCTGCCAAGGTACGCCATCTAAGCGTAACGTCAGGTTTCCGGCTACCGAATCAGACACCACGAGATTGAAGTCGTTGTAATCGGCAATCAGTTGCAGGACATTTCGTACCGGGATATCCTGGAAGTTAATCGATATCAGCTTGCCCTCTTTCTCTAGAACGCTTTTTTCTTTGGTCGCTTCATCGAGCACCGGTTTGCTGATCACCACCTCAATAAAGCGCCCCTTTAGGTTGTATTCATACTGATAGTCATTGCTAATCGTCGCTAGAAGCCGAGTGCTTGGTGTCTCTTTATAGACTTCAATGCCTTCAACCAAGGTAGCGAAATCCTTCACATCCAGCAGGTAGAGCTTGTCATCATCAACTTGAGTATTGATTAGCTCGATACTTAACCCTTCCTGAGCTCGTTGAACATCCACCACTGCTGTGCTGGTCGCCAGCTCAATAATGATGACGGCGTCTTTATCCTTATTGACCCTAAAATCAATATTCTCCAATTTGTTAGGTAAGCTCTCGGCATGGCTGAGCACGCTAACAACCAACATCACAGACACAGCAAAACCTTGTAGAGCCTTGCTCACTAATCCACTTATTCCTTTAATCATATTTACATCTCATATCCACATCATGTGACATTGGTTTACTTCAGAGCCAGCCTAACGTTGCGCTTATGCCAACAACCTAAGCCATCTGGAAGAGTTTCATTAATCTGAACGTATTGGCTCGTCACCTTAGTAACTCGGCCATTGTTTAAGCCGATAAACTGGCCTTTCTTGACATTTACCACGTTGCCTTTGGGTGTTTGCACTAAGCCAAACACGCTTGAGCCACTGCCCATCACGCCTCTTAAACGAAGCTTACTCAGCGGGTACTTCTCTAACTTGCCATTACGAGAACGGGCGCTGGGTTGCCAACAGTCTTTCTTAACCAAGGGTTGGTTTTGCACAATGGCTTCTTTAGGCAGTTCAAAGGGAGGACGCAAAGATCGGCGCTGATAAGTCGCCGCCGTGAATTCAGTTGCTGGGACAAGTTGCTCGACATCTTTTCTCGCCTTGGCTTCAACCTGCGCCACAAAATCTTGCAGTGAGTCTTGATTAGCTTTGCAGCCTGACAACGCAAGCATCAATACGATTGAGTAAAACGCGCTATTGGGTTTCATCATTAACCTCCGATTTAAACTGGTAGGTATAAGCTCGAACCCTAAAGTGCAGCGTGCTACTTTCTTGACTGACTCGCTGCCAATTCACATCATCAAAGCTAATAATACGCGGCAGCTTGGCGATGGCAGCAGAGAAGTCACCAATCTCGTGATAGTCACCTGTCAGCTCTATATTGAGAGGCAATCGATAGAGAAACTCTTTATTCTGCTTTTGCCCCCAATCAATTCGCGTGAAGGTCAGCGCGTTATCTAAGCCGAGCTCATTCACTGAGGCCAGCATGCTGGCCAACTCCTTTTGAACTGGTAGCTGCTCTAATAGATAATCGTAGCGACTGGTTAGCTCATCCAACTGGCTCTGCAACTTAGGCAAGGCTGCAACCTTATTCGCCTTTATCCTCAAGGTCGTTTTTAAGGTCTGCTCCTGTTGCTTCATCTGTTTCAGTTCCTCGTCGAGCGGCAGCAGATACAGCCAAGTGCCAACACCTTGGATTAACACCATCAACACCAGAATCACGAGAAGCTGAGGCAACAATGGCCATTCGGTGATCTCATCAACATCGAGATCTTGCAAGCTCATCCTGTTTTGCCTACTAATCCTATTTTGAAGGTTAGCCATGATGCGCCCCCTTATCTTTTCTGCTCGCGGTTGTGTTTTCTAAAGACACAGGGCTAAACACAAAAGAGACCTTGAAGGTCTGAAACTCTTTATTGAAGCGCTTGCGGTTATGAACGATAGAGTGCATCTCGACCCCTTTCAAAGAATCTGAACGTTCGAGGTTGTCCAACATGGTGGCGAGACGAGCAGTGCTGTCGCTGATGCCCGACATTTCAATCTCCTGACCATTCATCTTTATCTTGTCGACATAGACACCCTCTGGAATCAGCTCCGGCATCAAGTTCATGAAGTCGGTGGTCTTATTACGGCCAAGCTGCAGCGACTCAACCACATCAAGTCGAGTCAGAATGGCTTTGTGTTCTTGCTCTGCGACTTTTAACGACTGAATTTGTCGGTCGAGCTCAGCAATGTACTGATTGAGGTAATTGAGGCGAGCTTGCTGCTTGGCTTGTTGATCGTGAAAATAGTGACCAACCGCCCATTGCCCTATAAGCGCAATGATGACGCCAAGAATGACCAGATGGATAAAACGCTTCTTGTGCTGAGCACGAATCTCATCACGCCACGGCAGCAGGTTAATTTGATGCAACATGCTTCTCTCCCTGCCACTTGAGCCCACTCATCGCCATACCCGCCGCGATACCAAAGTGTTGCCAGTCAATCGGCAGTCGGCGTCTCTTGGCGACCTTATTCTCAAATAAAGACAAAGGATTCAATGACTCGCAGCTCAACTGAAAATGGCGTTCTAGCTCTTCGGTTACCATAGGGATGCTGGCGCCCTCGCCCATCAACCAAATCCCTGAGATAGGTTGCTGCGCATTTCCCGATGAATAGAGCTGCAATTGACGCTTGAGCTTCTCAATCAGGTTAACAATGAATTGATGTGTCTCTTCCATAGTACCGAACACGCTCTCGATATCACTCGGGTCATCTGAGCTGCGAAGATCTTGAGTGCCAAAGGCGATGTCTTTATAGAAAGGCGCCGAATTCTGCGGGATAACCCCTAGCGAGGTTTGGTCGATTCCAACATCCACTAGCAACCAGTTTTTCTTATCGGGATACAGGCGCGAGGCCAATTGCCAGATATTAAGTAGCCCATGCGCCTGTGTATCCACCACCACAGGTTTGAAGCCAGCCTTGGTTAATGCATCCGCTCGGCTATCCACAACTTCTTTACGAGTGGCGTATACCTGATAACTGCTTGTCGAACCTTTACCAAATCGTTTGTCTTCCAGCTTTACAAAATCTAAACTCAGCTCCTCGATAGGAAAGGGAGATTGATGGGCGAAGGTTTGATAGATAGAAAACTCTTTTTCTCTGTCTTCTAACTCACTCTCTATTTGCAGTACTTTGCTGATTACCGTGTTATCAGGTACCGAAATGGCGACGTTGCGACAGCCAAAAGGCAGTCCTTTCCTAAGTTCTTTAAGTTTCTTAACAGTTTTCTGATACTCCAAAGTATGGTTAGCTGTAAAAATGTCGTCCGAAATCGGCAGCTCTTTGTATCCCACTAGGGCATACAACTCCCCCACGGGTTTTAGTACCACGGCTTTGATGCTGTGATGATTTATATCTATACCTGTAATTAATGATGAACCCATGTGACCTAGCTCCTGAAGTGCCAAGCATTTCGTTGATTATCTAGGGGTTGTGATTATTAGTTAAATAAGCGTTAATAAACGAAAGCTAAGTTTTTAGCCTAGAGTACAAGGGTTTGCTGCTTATCAGCCTTAACTAATCAGGGATTATCCGGTGAAGTTCATAAAGCGATTATTCATATTTACATTGATTTGCATGATTCTTGGAGTCAGTACAATTTTCGGGTTTTATTTTTACGTAAAACCAGAGTTGCCTGATGTTGCCACTTTGCGCGACGTAGAACTCCAAACGCCGATGCAAGTCTTCAGTCAAGACGGTAAGCTGATCTCTCAATTTGGTGAAAAGCGTCGTAATCCAGTCACTTATGACGAGATTCCTCGCCACTTAGTTGAGGCTCTGATTGCCACCGAAGATAGCCGTTTCTATGAACACCCAGGTATTGACCCAATCGGTATCACACGTGCAGCACTCGTGGTTGCAATGTCGGGTTCAGCCAAACAAGGTGCTAGTACCATTACTCAGCAGCTTGCGCGTAACTTCTTCTTATCTAATGAGAAAAAGATTATGCGTAAGATCAAAGAGATCTTCATTGCGATCCACATTGAGCAACTTCTTAGTAAAGAAGAGATCATGGAGCTTTACGTCAACAAGATCTTCCTTGGTCACCGTTCGTATGGTTTTGGCGCGGCAGCACGTGTTTACTTCGGTAAAGATCTTCCTGATCTCACGCTGAGTGAAATTGCGACCCTTGCGGGTATGCCAAAAGCACCTTCGACAATGAACCCTATTTACTCTGTTGAGCGCGCGACTAACCGTCGTAACGTTGTATTGCGTCGTATGTTAGACGAGAAATACATCACTCAAGCAGAGTTCGATGACGCTCGTAGCGAAGAGCTTATCTCGAAATACCACGGTGCAGAGATCGAACTGAGCGCGCCATATGTTGCTGAAGTTGCACGTGCTTGGATGGTAGAACGCTATGGTGAAGAAGCTTATACATCAGGCATGAAGGTCTACACGACCGTTGATTCGAAACTGCAAAAAGCAGCGAACCAAGCCGCAATTAAGAACCTACTTGGCTACGATGAGCGTCACGGCTACCGTGGTGCTGAAAAAGTATTGTGGCAGACTGCGCAATCAGCGTGGGATCAAGAACAAATCGTTAAACACCTTAAGTCTCAACCAACCTATGGTGACCTAGTCCCTGCTGTTGTTACCGCGGTTGATTCGAAAAGTGCTCAAATTTGGGTTAAGAACCAAGGTGAAGGCACTATCGAATGGCAAGGCATGAACTGGGCGCGTAAATTCCTAACGGATAACCGCCAAGGACCAGCGCCTTCTCAAGCGAAAGAAATTCTGGCGGTTGGTGAACAAATCTGGGTTCGCCATGAAGCCGTTACCGGCGATGAAGTCTCTGAAGAGCCGACAGAAGAGTCAGCGACTGCAGAATCAGAAACACCGATTGTATGGCGACTAAGCCAAGTACCGAATGCGAACACAGCATTTGTTGCAATGAACCCGAACAACGGCGCGGTATTGTCGATGGTCGGTGGCTTTAACTTTGTCCACAACAAGTTCAACCGTGCAACGCAATCTATTCGTCAGGTGGGTTCTGGTATCAAACCCTTTATCTACTCAGCAGCGATTGAGAAAGGCTTAACGCTAGCCTCACTGATCAACGATGCACCGATTAACCAATGGGATAAGAGCCAAGGTACCGCATGGCGACCAAAGAACTCGCCACCGACTTACGTGGGTCCAACTCGTTTACGTATTGGCTTAGCTCAGTCTAAAAACGTAATGGCGGTACGTGTACTGCGCGAAGTAGGCCTAGATGATACTCGTAACTACCTAACTCGATTTGGTTTTGATATTGACGAAGTGCCTCGTTCAGAGACCATTGCTCTGGGTGCGGGTAGCTTAACGCCAATGAAAGTAGCTCAAGGTTACTCAGTATTCGCTAATGGCGGCTACTACGTTGAACCTTTCTACATCAGTCGCATTGAGACACCATTTGGTGAGACTGAATTTGAAGCGACACCAAAAGTGGTTTGTAAAGACGATTGCCAACAGCAAATGACCTCAGACCCAATGGCTGATGAGTTTGCAGAGCAAGATGTGGATGCCAAAGTACAATACGCACCTCAAGTTATCTCTGAACAGAACGCATTCCTTGTTCGTGAAATGATGTACAGCAACATCTGGGGTGGCGGTGATTGGAGCGCTGGCACTGGTTGGAACGGTACTGGTTGGCGTGCACAACCGTTGAAGCGTCGTGACATTGGCGGAAAAACGGGTACCACCAACGATTCTAAAGATACTTGGTACAGCGGCTACGGCCCTGGCATGGTGGCTACGGTATGGGTTGGTTTTGATAACCACAACCGAAACCTAGGCCGTACTAAAGCGAACTCGAACCTTGGTAAAAATCAGATTACTGGTGCAGAAGCTGGCGCGAAAACAGCAGAACCTGCATGGGTTGATTTTATGGGTACGGCGTTAGCGGGTGTTCCTGCTGAGCGTAAAGAAATTCCGGAGAACATCGTCCGTGTTCGAATCGACCGTGAAACTGGCTTACTGACCAACAAGTTCGATAGCTCATCAATGTTCGAGTACTTCGAGAAAGGCACAGAGCCAACCGAGTACATCACTGAACGTTTCAATGATGACATCTACTCAACCTCATCAGGTGAAGCAGTAGAAGAACTGTTCTAACTAAGGTTTGTAGAACCTAGTAACATGAACCAACAAAAAGGGTTGATATGCATTCATATCAACCCTTTTTTTATATCTATATCTGACCAGACTAGGCTCTAAATTCAAGCGCTAAGCCGTCTTCTCCAGTTGAGTTCGAATCGTCTCAGCCAATTGCTCGAAACGTCCCTTCAATGGAGAGCCCGGACGGTAGGCAACAACAATGCGACGTGAAGGTGTTGGATTCACAGCAGGTACGTAACACACACCGTCTTTCTGCTTCTCTTTCGGCACCGATAGCTGAGGAAGCAAGGTAATCCCCGCCCCCGCCGCGACCATGTTACGCAGCGTTTCTAAGCTGGTTGCCTTAAAGCGCTCATCATCTTTGGCGCCCGCAGCAAAACAGAAGCCCAAGGCTTGGTCTCTCAAACAGTGACCGTCACCTAGCGCAAGTACGGTTTGTCCATTTAGCTGCAGCATATCGACAGTGTCTTGCTGAGCCCACTCGTGGTCACATGGAACGGCAACACTTAACGGCTCGTCATACACATCGATCTCTTTGAACACCGCCGTTTCATCAACCGCAGCCAGTACTAAGCAATCAAGCTTGCCATCTTCAAGTTGGCTCACTAACTGATGGGTCTGAGCTTCATGCAGGTAAAGCTCAAGATCTGGGAAGCTCTCTTTAAGATGAGGAACAATCTTAGGCAAGATGTAAGGACCCACGGTTGGAATAAAACCAATGTGCATTGGCCCCGTCATCGCTTCACCGTGTCCACTCGCCATATCTTTAAAAGTTTTCACTTCATTGAGAATACGCTTGGCTTGTTCAACAAGTTGTAACCCTGATTCTGTAAATATTACCTTCCTTGGACTACGCTCGGTTAACTGAAGTCCAATTTCATCTTCGAGTTTGCGTATTTGACCGCTTAGTGTCGGCTGACTGACAAAGCACGCTTCTGCCGCTTTTCGGAAGTGTTTATGCTCTGCGAGCGCCACCAAGTATTCAAAGTCACGAATATTCATGATCAGTCTCTTACCTCAGGTTTTAATAAGAACAAGGGGTTTCATAGAAACATTTAAAAGAAAAATGCTCTTGATAGAATTTACCTATCAAAACCATAACATCAAACGATTAGAGCTATCAAAGAATTTATCTAATAATGGGCTCAACAAAACGAAACAGAGCAACGAAAAACGTTAAGCTCTAATAGAACAAAATTAAAAATACTATTTAAGGAAATCAATATGTTTGCATCTAAAGAAGGTCAATCAATCCCTCAAGTAACATTCCCAACTCGCCAAGGCGATGCATGGGTTAACGTAACGACAGAAGAGCTTTTCAAAGACAAGACAGTTATCGTATTCAGCCTACCAGGCGCGTTTACGCCAACATGTTCTTCAAGCCACCTACCTCGTTACAACGAACTACATTCAGTGTTCAAAGAAAACGGCGTTGATGACATCCTTTGTGTTTCTGTAAACGACACGTTCGTAATGAACGCATGGAAAGCAGACCAAGAAGCGGAAAACATCACATTCATCCCTGATGGTAACGGTGATTTCACAGACGGCATGGGTATGCTAGTTGAGAAAAACGACATCGGCTTCGGCAAACGTTCATGGCGCTACAGCATGCTGGTTAAAAACGGCGTGGTAGAAAAAATGTTCATCGAAGAAGACGTACCAGGCGACCCGTTCAAGGTTTCTGATGCAGACACTATGCTGAACTACCTTGCTCCTGAGCACAAAGAGCAAGAGTCAATCACAGTATTCACTAAGCCAGGCTGTCCTTTCTGTATGAAAGCAAAACAGAACCTAATCGACAAAGGTCTGAACTACGAAGAAGTGGTTCTAGGTAAAGATGCAACAACAGTAAGCCTACGTGCAATCTCTGGTCGCACTACCGTTCCTCAAGTATTCATCGGTGGCAAACACATCGGTGGTAGTGAAGAACTAGAAACTTTCCTAGGCTAATCGCTTCATCGCCGATATAGGCTTAGAAGTATCAGCTAACCCACCCTCTTGTGGGTTAGCTATTCCAAACACTCTTATCTGAGTTTTGGGAAAAAGAATATAGCTGGTGACTCGCCTGTCTTTTACTAACCTATAGTTAGCAATAAAAGCAGAGTCACAAGCTAAACCTAATAAAACAGAATCACAAAACTGACCCGCAATCCTGACTCTCAAAAAATCATCAGAGTTGGAGGGGTTCGTTCAAACCAAATTTAGCCATTGCGAGAAAATTATTATGAAACAAGTCAATGTAGATGTAGCAGTTATCGGGGGCGGTACGGCAGGTTTAGGTTCTTACCGCGCTGCAAAAGCACACACTGACAGTGTCGTGATGATTGAAGGTGGCCCTTACGGTACAACCTGTGCTCGCGTTGGTTGTATGCCATCTAAACTGCTTATTGCAGCTGCAGAAAGCGTACACCAAATCGAGAAAGCTCCGGCTTTTGGCGTTCACCCACAAGGCGATATCGTGATTAACGGTCGTGAAGTGATGGAGCGAGTGAAGTTTGAGCGTGACCGTTTTGTTGGTTTTGTTTTAGAAGGCGTTGATGAAATCCCAGAGCAAGACAAGATCTCTGGTTACGCAAAATTCTTAGACGATAACACGCTACAAATTGATGACCACACGGTTGTCACCGCTAAGCGTATTGTTATCGCGACCGGTTCTCGCCCTGCATACCCTGCCGTTTGGAATGAGCTTGGCGATCGCCTGATCATTAACGACGACGTGTTCAGCTGGGATGATTTACCAGAATCGGTTGCGGTATTTGGCCCTGGTGTTATTGGTCTTGAGCTTGGTCAGTCACTGCACCGCTTAGGTGTGAAGACCAAACTGTTCGGTTTGGGTGGTCAAGTTGGCCCAGTAACTGATCCAGAGATCATGACTTATGCAGATAAAGCTTTCAATGAAGAGTTCTATCTCGATGCCGACGTGAAAATCGAAAGCATGAAGCGCATTACCACTGAATCGGGTGAGCCACGTGTCGAAATCCAGTTCATCAATAAACAAGGTGAATTAGAAACTAACGTCGTTGAATACGTACTAGCAGCAACAGGTCGTCGCCCTAACACTGACAAGCTTGGCTTAGAGAATACCTCTCTAGAGCTTGATGAACGTGGTGTGCCAATCGCAGACCACTACACGCTACAAACATCACTACCATCAATATTTATCGCTGGTGATGCGAGTAACCAACTGCCTCTACTGCATGAAGCAGCAGACCAAGCTCGTATTGCGGGTGACAATGCAGGTCGCTTCCCAGAGATTCGTGCAGGCCTACGCCGCTCTAAAATCTCGGCAGTATTCTCTGACCCGCAAATCGCGATGGTTGGTGAAACCTACAAAGAGATCACCACACGCTTGGGCACATGTGGCTGTTTCGCAACGGGTGAAGTGTCTTTCGAAAACCAAGGTCGTTCTCGAGTGATGCTGCGCAACAAAGGTATTCTGCACGTATACGGCGAGCAAGGTACAGGCCGCTTCCTTGGTGCTGAGATGATGGGACCAAACGCAGAACACTTGGCTCACTTGTTAGCATGGGCACACCAGAACAAGATGACGGTTTCTGAGATGCTAGACATGCCGTTCTACCACCCAGTAATCGAAGAGGGTGTACGAACTGCCCTACGTGACCTGAATGCGAAACTGCACCTAGGCCCAGAGATGGTGAAACACTGCCTAGATTGTGGCCCGGGCTGTTAATCTCAGACTAGCGCCAGTCAATTAGCAGTTAACAAACGTTAGATACTAAAAAGGAAAGCCATTGGCTTTCCTTTTTGTTTTTGGCAACGAGTAAACTATAGATTCCCGATTACGCTCCTTCGTCGCTCTCGGGAATGACAGCAATTTTCATACACGTCTAGGCGAAGCTAACCAGAATAACGGTGCTTTTCAAAACGCGTCTAAACTGAAGCAAATCAAAGTGACGCATCAGCTAAACCAAAACTAAACTCGTCATTCCAGAACCGAGGGACGAGGTATCTGGAATCTCTTGAAGCCATTGCGTCACTAAAAGCTTTAAGCAATTACTTCTCAGCAGCAATCACAGAGATCTCAACAAGTAGCGCTTCGCGAGCCATGTCGCCAGTCACACATGCGCGAGCTGGAGCGTGACCTTCTGGTACCCATGCATCCCACACTGCATTCATTTCTTGGAAGTCTTTCATGTCTTTCAAGTAAATCGTTGCTGACAGCATGTGCTCTTTGTCGCTGCCTGCTTGCTCAAGTAGCGCTTCTACTTTATCTAACATGGTTTGAGTTTGTTCAGTGATGTCTTTAGTTGCATCAGCACAAACTTGGCCACATAGGTAGATAGTACCGTTGTGTTTAACAATACGGCTCATACGTTGCTTGGTTTCTTGGCGCTCAATCATCGACTTTCTCTCTCTGTGTCACCGTGATCCAATATCTTGTGACGTGTTATTATCAGGGCAACAAGCATAACGCGAATCAAACCCAAGATGACATGCATTCATTGCAATAAAAGTGAAAAAATCCGTAACAAACTCGGTCGCTGCCAGCGTTGCATGAATCAGCTGATGGTGTTGTCGATTTTGAGTTGGGGAGTATGGTGGCTGTTTTTCAGAGAAGACCCAAAAACCATCAATGCCATCGCGTTGATGATGGCCGCTTTCGCGTTCAGTGGCTTGCTGTCGTTGCATTGGATAATGAAGTTTGTGGTGCTGCCTTTAAGGAACAAAAAGCGTTAACAGAGAGACGTTGCTCGATAAGCGATAAAGGCTAGGTGCCCAATTAAATGACCCGACCTAGCAAGCCATCATCATTTCCCGAACAGCAGATAGAAAAAAGCCCCAGAACCAATCGATTCTAGGGCTTTCTTAGAAAATTCTAAGAAAAAGCAGTGGTACTTTAATAGACCGGGCTTTTCTTAGTTTGTTCCCAAAAAAGATCAGATTTTTGATCTTTTTTTTAGGAGCTATAAAATCAATGCCTTATGCAACATTAACCTTAGCAATTATCTGCTCTACCAAGTTCACTTCCAATGCCACTTCATCACACGCATGTTGACGAGGACACTGGTCACAATCTTTCAGTACCTTCTCAGGCAGCAGAGATTTCGATGTTGGTAAGAAATCATGCTTCATAAAGAACTCTGGAGTACGAGTCAGCACAAACACCTTCTTGATGGCCATTTGTCGCGCTTTCTCAACCAAGTGCTGCACAATTGCGGTACCCTGCCCTTGACCTTGCCAGCCAGCTTCGACACCCAGTGAACGGATTTCCGCTAGGCCAGAGTCATACACATAGAGTGATGCACAACCTGTCACCTCACCATGATGCTCTGCGACCGCAAACGAGCCAATATCACGCACCAGTTCATTACGAGAACGAGGTAGGTTTTCACCCATGTTCGCCCAGTAAGCGACCATACCTTCCAACGCTTCAATATCGGTCAGACGAGCAGGACGAACCTTGACGATGGACGTATCACGCTGTGATAAACGTTTCTCAGCTTGGTCAACCGCGTAAGCCACTTGCTGTGGAGATACACCGCCTAGCGCGCTACGTTTTTCAAGACACGATTCAATGGTCAGGATGTCATACACATCTTCCTCAATCACCTCAGAGAACTCTTTCATCTCTGCGATGGTTAATTCTTCTAATGCACAGCCTTTAGCAATCGCCGCCACTACCGTCACACCAACAATATGGTGAGCTTCACGGAAAGGAATCCCTTTCGCTACTAGGTAATCAGCCAATTCAGTTGAGTTCGCGTAGCCTTGTTTCGCGGCTTCAAGTGTACGTTCGCCGTTCACTTTAATGCCGTCAAAACAGAGTGCTGCCATTTCCATACAATCATTCCAAGTATCTAAAGCGTCGAACAGACCTTCTTTATCTTCTTGCATGTCTTTGTTGTACGCCAAAGGCAGAGCTTTTACTGTCATCATCATTGCCGCTAATGAACCGTAAACACGGCCAGTTTTGCCACGGATAAGCTCTAGCGCATCTGGGTTTTTCTTTTGTGGCATCAGAGATGAACCTGACGTCACGGTATCCGCTAACTCGATGAAGTTTGATTCACCTGAGTTGTAGAAAATCATATCTTCTGCAAGACGCGAAAGGTGAAGCATAGAGATAGAAGCAATCGACATTAGCTCCATCACATGGTCGCGGTCAGAAACTGAATCTAGAGAGTTGCGCGTTGCACGACGGAAACCTAAGTTGTGAGCTAACTCTTCACGGTCCATCGGGTAAGCTGTTCCAGCAAGGGCACCAGAACCCAGCGGACATGTGTCTAGACGCTTAATCGCATCATTCAAACGTGAATAATCACGCTCAAGCATTTCAACGTAAGCCAAGCACCAGTGAGCAAAAGTTACCGGCTGAGCACGTTGTAAGTGAGTGTAGCCAGGAAGCACGGTTTCTTGATGCTGAGAAGCAACGTTCACCATTTGGCTTTGTAGGCGATCCAATGCCAGTAGCAGTTGGTTACCTTGCTGACGACACCATAGTTTCAGGTCTGTCGCCACTTGGTCGTTACGAGAACGGCCAGTGTGAAGTTTTTTGCCCAAGTCACCGACTTTGCCGATAAGTTGCTGCTCAACCCAGCTGTGAATATCTTCTGCATCAGAACGTAGAATCTGTTCAGGATCTTCCATCACCTCAAGTTTTAGCTCATTCAGCGCTAACTCAAGCTTCTGTTGCTCTTCTTCTGTTAATACGTTGACCGACAGTAGAGCTTTAGACCAGGCAATTGAGCCCACAATGTCTTGCTCAGCCAATCGGTAATCAAAACGAAGAGAATCGTTAAAATCTTTGAACCGGGTGTCTGCTGCTTGGGTAAATCTACCGCCCCATAATGCCATTGTGTATCTCCTAATTGCACAGTGCTCACTGTTTTTGCAAATGATAATTCTGATTAAGATTCAGTATTTTTCTGATGGTTTAAACTTACGGCAATTCAAAATGAAAATAAAGTATTAATTCATTATTTTCACATATTTATTCACCAACAGTTCAATCCATTGATTATTTTTAGCGTGGAGCGCGAATTATATGCCATCCGATAGGAAAAACCGAAGCTGATTTATTAGGCAAATAGAAAGTAAAAAGCCCACTCACTAATCAATAGTGAATGGGCTTTGCATAATAATGTCTGTTTACTAACCTTCAATCTTTCATCAAAGGCTAGATCACTAACTCATTGTTAGGATTACTTTTGGCTATTCAAAGCACGGATACGGCTTGATAGCGAGTAAAGGCGGATGAAGCCTTCAGCATGGCTTTGGTCGTAAACTTCATCTTCACCAAAGGTTGCAAACTCTTCTGAGTACAGGCTGTTGTCAGAACGCTTCTGAGTCACCGTTGCATGGCCTTTGTAAAGCTTGATAACCACTTCACCATTCACGTCTTGTGCTAGCTCTTCTGTCGCGGCAAGGATTGACTTACATAGTGGAGTGAACCAACGACCATCGTATACAAGGTGAGAAGCCTTAACACCGAGCTCTTCACGGAATTCGAATGCCGCTTTATCAAGAACCAGTTGCTCTACTGCACGCAGTGCTTCCATCATGATTGTGCCACCCGGAGTTTCGTAACAACCACGAGACTTCATGCCAACAAGACGGTTCTCTACGATATCGATACGACCAACACCGTGCTTAGCACCTTTCTCGTTTAGGTAAACCAGTGCGTTGTATGGCGTCATTGTTTCGCCATCAACCGCAACCACTTCGCCTTTTTCAACTTTAAGCGTCACTGTTTCAGATTCGTTTGGCGCTTGCTCAGGGTCTACAGTCCAAGCCCAGCAATCTTCGTTAGGTGCATTCCATGTGTTTTCTAGAACGCCGCCTTCTGTTGAGATGTGCCATGCGTTTGCATCACGCGAGTAAATCTTAGTAAGAGAAGCCGTACAAGGGATGTTACGCTCAGCCAGGTAATCTAGACACTCTTCACGACTCACTAGATCCCATTCACGCCATGGTGCAATTACGTGTAGATCAGGTGCTAGTGCAGCAAATGCGCCTTCAAAACGAACTTGGTCATTACCTTTACCAGTACAGCCGTGACACAGTGCGTCTGCACCTACTTTACGTGCGACTTCAACCTGTGCTTTCGCGATGATTGGACGCGCCATCGACGTACCTAGTAGGTATTTACCTTCGTAGTAAGCGCCCGTTTTCAGCGTTGGGTAGATGTAGTCAGCAACCATCTCTTCTTTAAGGTCTGCGATGTAACACTCAGATGCACCAGAAGCTTTTGCTTTCTCTTCGATACCAATCAACTCTTCGTCGCCTTGACCAACATCCGCAACAAACGCAACCACTTCACAGTCATAGTTCTCTTTCAACCATGGAATGATTACTGATGTGTCTAGACCGCCAGAGTAGGCTACTACAACTTTCTTTACGTTAACTTTGCTCATTTTCTTTCTCCTAGTTTCCATACTGCACATGGCGGTCAGCGTTGGAAATGACTTCATAATTATATGTTTATTTAATTTGTCTAAATTCTTTAAGTAGTGACTCGTTGTGAGACCTACTGAGGTAAAAACTGTGTTCCTATGCTTTTACCTGAAAACAGTTGTGTTAGCTTTTCTGGGTATCGCCAAGTGGCAACTTCGATTGGTCGTCCAAGGTCGTTAGCGGCTTCTAGTGCGGCTTGAACCTTAACGATCATGCCGTCGGTAATCACTTTGCCTGTAATAAGGTCATCAGCTTGTTGTTGATTAAGGCTTGGAATGAGGTGACCTTTGCCATCCAACACACCACTTACATCAGAAAGCAGTACCAGTTCAGCATCAAGCGCGCCTGCAACGGCAACCGCAGCTTGGTCGGCATTGACGTTCATCAGTTGGCCTTGCTCAGTCAGACCAATCGAGCTAATGATAGGCAGTGCGCCCGCATTAAGAATCGCTTGCAGAACGGTTGAGTCGCCCGGCTCCGCTTTTCCTACCGCCCCCAGTTCAGGGTTCAGTTCGCTCACTTTGCATAAACCACCGTCTGCTAGGCTTAAACCAACGGCATTGATACCGTCTTTAATCGCCTGACCTTGAAGTAATTTATTCGCCGTGCCCGCTAATGCACCAGCGATCACTGGGATCTGATCATAAGGAGTAACACGTAGCCCTTCTTTCTTAACGGTTTCGAGGTTCAACTTATTCATCAAATCATCAACAAGGTAACCGCCGCCGTGAACAATCACGATTGGTCGTTGTGCCTGTTGTTGGTAAGCAGAGATAGCACCAAATAACTTGCTAAGTGTTTCACCACAAGATAGCGCAGCGCCACCTAACTTGATGATTAATGGTTGATTATTAAGGCTCATATCTAGATTTCCTTACACTAACGCAGTTAATGGCGCAAAACCATAACGTAAATTCAAACACTGCATCGCTTGGCTAGATGCACCCTTTAATAAGTTATCAATCGCTGAAACAACGATGATGTGATGACCTTGAACCTTCCAACCTAAGTCGCAGAAAGGCGTCTGCTCTACATCTTGAATTCTTGGCAGTGTCTCTTCGAGAAGTCTCACTGCAGGTTTACCTTGGTAAGCTTGCTCGAAGGCATCTTGTATCTGTTGTTCTGTCACGCCTTCAGCCAATTTCATGGTAATGGTTGCCAAAATGCCACGCTTAAAGTTGCCGAGGTGCGGGGTAAAAATCACATCACATCCTAAATGTGCAGCCATTTCAGGTTGATGACGGTGATTGAATACACCATAAGCTTGCAAGCTCACTTCGCAGAAGCTGTTGACCATCGTCGCCTTGCGGCCTGCACCAGTCACACCGCTGGTTGCGTTAATCACTGGCCATTGGTTTTCATCCAGTAACTTGGCTTCAACCAAAGGCTTAATCGCCAGTTGTGATGCGGTTGGGTAACAACCCGCGACAGCGACAAGCTGAGCTTCTTTAATTTCTTGTTCGTTCCACTCAGCTAAACCGTAAGCCGCTTTGTCTAGCCATTGTTCGTGTTGATGTTCAAAACCGTAAAACTCTTGATAGAAGTTTTCGCCTTTAACTCTGAATGCACCCGATAGGTCGAAGACTTGGCAATCGTTCTCTAGAAAAATTGGCGCTAGGTCGTGACTGACTTCGTGTGCCGTTGCTAAGAAAATCACATCAGATTGTTTAGCTACTTCTTCCGGATTTGTTAAAGGTTGTACTGGCATATCAATCAAGCCAGCTAACTTACCGTGCAGTGCCGCAATAGGTTTACCTGCGTCTACACTATTGGCTGAGACATATAAACCTGATAGCGTGAGCTCAGGGTGTCTGTTTATCATTAGAGCCAGTTCTGCTCCTGTGTAGCCGCTTGCGCCAATGATCGTGGTTTTCAACATCTCAACACATCCATTTTTGAGGTAAGTTACATTTCAAATTTGACTATTCATACTTAATTTTTAGCTTTATTTGATTTCTTATGCATTAAATATGATTTAATATGTGTTTTACCGACTTATGGTTTTCCTGTCAATAGTAGAAGTGAAGTTATTATGCAATTACCGAGTTTTCTTGAGGTCTACAAAGGCCTAATTTCCACAGACTCTATTAGCTCGACCGATCCAAGCTGGGATCATGGCAACGAGAAAGTGATCGAAAAAATGGCTCAATGGTTTAAAGACGTAGGCTTTAGCGTTGAAGTCGTGGAAGTCGAACCCGGCAAGCATAATATGGTCGCTAAGATGGGATCGGGCGAAGGTGGCTTGCTACTCGCAGGACACAGCGACACAGTGCCATTTGATGAAGGACGTTGGAACTTCGACCCTCACGCACTAACAGAGCACAACAATCGCTTCTATGGGTTAGGCACGGCCGATATGAAAGGCTTTTTCGCTTTCGTTTATGAAGCGGCAAAGAAGATGGATTGGAGCAAACAGACCAAGCCGCTATATGTATTGGCAACCTGTGACGAAGAGACCACCATGCTGGGTGCGCGTCATTTCACTGAAAATGCACCGTTTAAACCGGATTACTGCATTATTGGTGAGCCAACCAGCCTTGTGCCGATTCGTGGCCATAAAGGCCATGTTGCTAACGCTGTGCGAGTAACGGGTAAATCAGGTCACTCTTCTGATCCTGCATTAGGTGTCAACGCCATCGAGATCATGCATGAAGTGTTGTTCGCTTTAATGCAACTGCGTGACAAGCTAGTCAAAGAGTATCACCACCCGGGTTTCGCAATTCCAAGCCCCACTCTAAACCTTGGCCATATTCACGGTGGCGACAGCGCGAACCGTATCTGTGGTTGCTGTGAGCTGCACTACGATGTACGTCCTTTACCGGGTATCAGCTTAGATGGTTTGGATAACATGCTGCGCAGCGCACTCAAAGAAGTAGAAGCAAAATGGCCGGGCAGAATTGAGATTACGCCACTGCACGAACCTATCCCGGGTTACGAGTGCCAACATGACCATCCATTTATCGGTGGCATGGAATCAGTTTGCGAAACTGAATCACAAACCGTGAACTACTGTACAGAAGCACCTTTCCTTCAAGAACTTTGCCCAACCTTAGTGCTGGGTCCAGGCTCAATCGACCAAGCTCACCAACCAGATGAGTTCCTAAGCTTCGATTTTATCGATCCAACGATTGATGTTCTGAGTAAGTCGATCCGCAAATATTGTTTCTAGTTATTACTTTTCTTCCAATATTTTCGTATAAAAGCTACCCGAAAAGGTGGCTTTTATTCTGTTATCCCAGACACAGCCTGATCTTGTAATTAAATTTCACTTTAATTCCGAACTATTGGGAAATTTACTTCTCCCGCATTTCGAAAACTAATAATTGCAAACTTAGAATGCTTTATTTGACTAGATACAGCACTTTTCGCTAGATTGTGTACTTAACAAGGAACAATGGATGTAATTTTTTTACGAGGCAGGATGACAATGAACGAGAAATACGCCGCTCTCAAGAGTAACGTAAGCATGCTGGGACGCTTGCTAGGTAACACAATCCAAGATGCACATGGTGACGTTATCTTAGAGAAAGTGGAGACTATCCGTAAACTTTCCAAATCCGCCCGCGCAGGCAACAAAGCTGACCGTGACAGCCTAGTTGAAGAAATCAAAAACCTGCCGAACGAACAACTCACTCCTGTTGCTCGTGCATTTAACCAATTTCTCAACCTCACCAACATGGCAGAGCAGTACCACACCATCTCTCGCCACTGTGAGGAGCATGTTTGCGAACCAGACGTGCTGCAATCTCTATTTTCCAAATTAAACCAGAATGACATCAGCAAGCTAGATGCGGCTCAAGCCGTTCGCGACCTGAACATTGAACTCGTTCTGACTGCACACCCAACAGAAATCACTCGTCGCACCATGATCAACAAATTGGTTAAGATCAACGAGTGTCTGTCTAAATTAGAATTAAGCGACCTATCACACAAAGAGCGCGTGAAAACAGAACGTCGCCTAGAGCAACTTATCGCTCAAGGTTGGCACTCAGATGTGATTCGTCAGCAACGCCCTACGCCACTTGATGAAGCGAAATGGGGCTTTGCGGTTGTTGAAAACTCACTTTGGGAAGCTGTACCAGATTTCCTACGTGAAATGGACGGCCGACTAAAAGGCTACCTTGGTGAAGGTCTACCAATTGATGCGCGCCCGGTACACTTCTCATCTTGGATGGGCGGTGATCGCGATGGTAACCCATTCGTAACGCACACCATCACCAAAGAAGTACTGCGCCTATCTCGCTGGAAAGCCGCTGACCTTTACCTAGGTGACGTAAACGAGCTGATTACCGAACTATCGATGACTAAGTGTAATGATGCCGTTCGTGAACTAGCGGGTGATGAGCATGAAGCTTACCGAGCAATCCTAAAGAGCCTACGTACTCTGCTGAACAACACGTTAGAAGTGCTGGATGCAAAACTGCATGATGCTGAAGTACCGAAGAAAGAAACACTACAGAACATCGAGCAACTTTGGACACCGCTTTACGCGTGTTACCAATCGCTGCACGAATGTGGCATGGGCGTAATCGCAGACGGTTCTCTACTTGATACCTTGCGCCGCCTAAAAGCATTCGGTGTACACTTAGTGCGTCTCGATGTTCGTCAAGAAAGTACACGTCACTCAGATGTGCTGTCTGAACTGACTCGCTACCTAGGCATTGGCGACTACGACCAGTGGAGCGAGCAAGACAAGATTGCTTTCTTAACCAATGAATTAAGCTCTAAGCGCCCACTACTTCCTCGTGATTGGGAGCCATCTGAACAGGTTAAAGAGGTTTTAGACACCTGTAAGGTCATCGCTGCTCAACCTCGTGAAGCCTTCGGCGCTTACGTGATTTCTATGGCTCGTACTGCATCGGATGTACTGGCTGTTCACTTGCTGCTGCAAGAGTGTGGTTGCCCGTATCGCATGGACGTGTGTCCACTGTTCGAAACGCTAGACGACTTGAACAACTCAGAAGCAGTGATGAAACAGCTAATGAGCATCGACTTGTACCGTGGCTTTATCCAGAATCACCAAATGGTGATGATCGGATACTCTGACTCAGCGAAAGATGCGGGCGTAATGTCTGCAGGTTGGGCTCAATACGATGCAATGGACAAACTGGTTAAGGTTTGTGATGAAGAAGGCATTGAACTGACTCTATTCCACGGTCGTGGCGGTACGGTTGGTCGTGGTGGTGCTCCGGCGCACGCTGCTCTTCTTTCTCAGCCACCTAAGAGCTTGAAAGGCGGTTTACGTGTAACAGAGCAAGGCGAAATGATCCGCTTTAAACTTGGCTTACCAGACGTTGCTGTAAACAGCTTCAACCTTTACGCAAGCGCGATTCTAGAGGCGAACCTTCTGCCGCCACCTGAGCCAAAACAAGAGTGGCGCGACCTAATGGAAGTGCTATCTCAAGTATCTTGTGAGGCTTACCGCAACGTGGTTCGTGGCGAAGAGAAATTCGTACCTTACTTCCGTCAAGCGACACCTGAACTGGAGCTAGGTAAACTGCCTCTTGGCTCTCGCCCTGCGAAACGTAACCCGAACGGCGGCGTAGAAAGCCTACGTGCGATTCCATGGATCTTCTCTTGGAGCCAAAACCGTTTGGTACTGCCTGCATGGTTAGGCGCTGGTGAAGCGATTCAGTACTCTGTAGATCAAGGCCATCAAGCCCTGCTCGAAGAGATGTGTCGCGAGTGGCCGTTCTTCTCTACCCGTCTCGGTATGTTGGAAATGGTGTACTCGAAGTGCAACATGGAAATCGCTAAGTACTACGACCAACGCCTTGTTGACGAAGAGCTATTACCATTAGGTGAGTTACTGCGTGAACAGCTGCAAAAAGACATCAAAGCCGTGCTAAATGTTGAGAACAACGAGAACCTAATGCAGAGCGACCCTTGGGGACTTGAGTCAATCCGCCTACGTAACATCTACGTTGAGCCACTAAACATGCTTCAAGCTGAACTGCTTTACCGTACTCGTAAGTGTGAAACACCACCAGCAGAGCTTGAAGAAGCGCTAATGGTGACGATTGCAGGCATTGCAGCAGGCATGCGAAACACTGGTTAATTAGTGATTCCTACCATTCAACAGACAAAAGGTCGCCTAGTGCGACCTTTTTATTTCACAAAATAAGCAATACTGAGTTTTTTGTCAGTTTTTTGGGTTATTTTGTCCATGTATTCTACTTTATGCTTATTATTTAGATATACTACTGCTCCGCTGCGGAAACACTCCAAAAAATAATCTGCAGCATCTTGACCAATAAACTGGTCAACCTAGGTGATAAACGGCTTTGTAAGGTGACATAACCAACCGATGAGTTGGTGCTACTTAGACATAACCAATATAACGTGCCATTAGAAGCACACTTGTTGTTTAAGTATTTGTTTACTGTTTACCATTTGGATTTCAGACATGTCATTACCACACGTAATTCTAACCGTTTTAAGTACACGCGATGCTACTGGTTACGATATCACAAAAGAATTCTCCGCAAGCATTGGTTACTTCTGGAAAGCTAGCCATCAACAAGTTTACCGCGAGCTAAATAAAATGGCTCAGAACGACCAGGTAACTTGCGTGCTTGAGCCTCAAGAAGGCAAACCTGATCGTAAAGTTTACTCTATCACTGATGCTGGCCGTGGCGCGCTAGGTGAATGGTTTGAACAACCAACTGCACACCCAACCGTTCGTGACGAGTTCTCAGCTAAGCTAATGGCTTGTGCTGTACAACCTTCTGACGCTTACCGTGTACAACTTGCTGAGCTAGTAGAAGAGTCTCGCAAACTGGTTTCTCACTACCGTGAAATCGAAGCAGCTTACTACGCAACGCCATCGACACTAGACAAGCAAGCACGCCTTGAGCGTCTAACACTTCGTCGTAACCTACTTATCCGTGAAGCATGGATTGTATGGGCTGAAGAAGTACTGCTTGAACTTGGCGCTCTAGCTTAAGTTAAGCTAGAAAAGCAAAAGGCTTGAACTCTATGAGTCCAAGCCTTTTTTGTATCTATAGGATTTGAAATGTTACTGCCAGAGGCTTTTTACAAGTGCTTAGGCTTTACTTCTTAGACTTTTCTTACAGCGCAGCGACTTGCGGACGAACACCTAGCGTATGGCAAAGTGCATAAGTCATTTCTGCACGGTTTAGCGTGTAGAAGTGGAAATCTTTCACACCTTCACGGCTCAGTGTACGAACCATATCAATTGCTTGGCTAGCACCAACAAGCTGACGAGTCGTTGGATCATCATCCAAACCTTCAAACTGCTTCGCCATCCAGCCCGGTACTTTTACGTTGTTCATCGCAGCAAAGCGAGATGCTTGCTTGAAGTTAGAAACCGGCAGAATGCCCGGTACAATCTCAACATCAACGCCAGCCGCTACACAGCGGTCACGAAAGCGTAGGTAGCTCTCTACATCAAAGAAGAACTGAGTGATGGCACGGTTGGCACCCGCATCCACTTTACGCTTTAGGTTAATAAGATCAGATTGAGCGCTTTTTGCTTCAGGGTGAACCTCAGGGAATGCCGCTACTGAGATATCAAAATCGTGGCGAGATTTAAGTAGCTCGACTAGGTCAGATGCGTACATCTCTGGCGCGCCGCCGCCTGCTGGAATATCACCACGTAGCGCAACAATACTCTCGATACCATTTGCCCAGTAATCGTCGGCAATTTGAATCAGCTCTTCACGGCTTGCATCAATACACGTTAGGTGCGGTGCAGCCACTAGGCCGGTTTGGTTTTTAATTTCTTTAATGATTGAGTGGGTACGGTCACGTTCACCCGAGTTTGCACCGTAAGTTACCGATACAAATTTTGGTTGAAGTGTTTTAAGGCGGTGAACAGAGTTCCACAGGGTCTCTTCCATCTTCTCACTGCTCGGTGGAAAAAACTCAAATGACACATTGATGTTGTCAGAAAGCTCAGCGATATTCTGATTTAAAGCGTCGATATGACTAGCGTGTGTGTATCCCATCTTACTCTCCCTGTGGCAAAAGCAACCACTAAAAACTCAAATCCTTAAACGACGTTTAGACGTCTATATGTCTGTAGAATGTATTGAATACGATTTAATGTCAACAGATCCATTATGAATTTTTCTCAAGTAGATCGTGAGTAAAACTCAAGTCGTTAGATGGGTCGCAAAGCAGAAATAATGTAGAAAAAAGGCTGAAAAACACATCGTGCTTTCAGCCTTATTTATCTTAGTGAATAGTATGCCATTTAGACACTAAACCAACCGATCTGAGTATCAGAACAGGCTAGACATTCTGTTTAAATCAGATTGAATTGCACCTGCCGTTACTTCACGACCGGCACCTGGGCCACGAATAACCAATGGATTATCTTTGTACCATTTGCTCTCAATCGCAAAGATGTTGTCGCAAGGCAACAAGTTCGCCAGAGCATGTTCTTTAGACAGTGCTTCAACGCCTACGGTTGCCTTACCGTTCTTCTCCAAACGCGCTACGTAACGCAGAACTTTCTGTTGAGAGTGCGCTTTCTCTAAACGCTCAGCCAGCTCTTCGCTCAGTACAGAAGCTTTGTCGAAGAAGTCATCCACAGATAGATCTTGCAGCTCTGCAGGTACGAGCGATTCCACTTTTACGTTTTCAGGTTCGATATCCAAACCAGATTCACGCGCCAGAATCACCAGCTTACGCATCACGTCTGAGCCATCTAGGTCAGCACGAGGGTCAGGTTCCGTAAGGCCTTGTTGCCATGCTAAGTCAACCAACTCGCTGAACGGCACGGTGCCATCAAACTGTTGGAACAACCAAGACAACGTGCCCGAGAAAATGCCAGACAACGCAATGATGTCATCGCCACTTTCACGTAGGTCACGTACCGTGTGGTTAATCGGCAATCCAGCACCCACTGTCGCGTTGTACAACCAATGACGGCTGATCTTAGCGAAAGCATCTTGTACTTGATGGTAATACTCGCTCGATGCAGAACCTGCCACCTTGTTCGCCGAGATTAGGTGAATACCTTGTTGTGCGATTTGCAGATACTTTGCTGCAAGCACTGGGCTCGCAGTCACATCCAGAACCACTGCTTCGTCATAACCTTGAATAGAGCCCAAACGCTCTAACCAGTCGTTACCATTGTTAGCAATAGCTTCGTCGTCAAAGCGCTTACCTACCGAAGTCGCATCAATGCCTTGATCGTCGAACCAATAGGTTTGGCTATCAACCACGGCAACCAATTCAAAGTTCATTCCACGGCGCTTTTCAAGTTCCGCTTTTTGCTCAGCAAACAGGCTTAACCAGCTTGAACCAATATTGCCCTTACCACACAAGGCAATCGCAACACGCTTCTGCGCTTGGAACAGTTGAGAATGAATGCCTTTCACTAGACTTGATGTTTCACTCTTACGAATCACAGCCACCAAGCTTAAGCCTGAGTTCGCTTCTGAGATGAACTCAACCGGCGAGCTCTTAAGCTGCTGGTAGAAACCGTAGCAATGATTAGGGTTCTTAGTCACACCCGCACCCACTGCAGCAATCAGAGAGAAACCTTCTTTTAGCTTAATCTCAGCTTCAATCGCATGGTCTTGGAGATATTCTAATGCACCACCAGCGATCTCTTCTGTGTAGGCAAGACGCAAACAGTGTTGATCCGGTTCAAGCTCATAAGCAAGCGGCTCAAGTTGAGCACGCTTAAGCCCTTCAAGCACTTCACTCTCTAGACGGTCGAAATCATGGCCGTGACCAAAGGTCAGTTGCACGATAAGCACTTCATCCAAAGAGGTAATGATTTTTGCGCCACGACCCGATGCCAGTACACGCTCGATCTGTGTAGAGCCCGCCTCCGGCTGATAGCTGCAGCGTAAGCTGAGATCCATCGCACTTTGAGCCACAGGCTGTAGCGTTCGGCTGTGAAGCACTGGAGCGGCAAGACGAGCCAATTCGCTGGCTTCATCAAGGCGAAGTAGAGGCAATAGACACGCATCTGAAACCAGACGAGGGTCAGCGCTGTAAACGCCTGCCACATCACTCCAAATCGTCACGCGTTCAACTTCAGCCAAAGCACCAATCACGGTTGCTGAGTAATCCGAACCGTTACGGCCAAGCAATACCGTTTCACCCTCGCAGTTCTGAGCCATAAAGCCCGTAATCACCACGCGGCAATGTGCATGCTGCGCCAAGGCTTCTTTGATCAGAGGGTAAGAACGTGCGCGGTCGACTTCAGGCTGAGCGCCCACTTCTGCACGTAAAAAAGCACGCGCATCTTGAGCAACGGCTTGTAAATCATGCTGGCACAACAAAGCCGCGAGTAGACGTGAAGACCAAACCTCACCGTGTCCAAGCACTTTTGCTTTTTGTGCTTCGCTCAAGGGAGCCGTTAGCTCACCCAAAGCGGTAAATTCTTGTTGAATGGTTGAAGTAAGTTGTGCGGCTGATTCACCCTCAAGCAGTGCTTCAATCAGATCGAGTTGGAACTGACGAAGTGCTTGTAGGCATTCATGGGCAATACGACCATCTTTGTCGAGCGCTTCAACAAATTCAATCAAACGGTTGGTTGTTTTGCCTGCTGCCGATACCACCACCAAATCAGATGCTGATGAGTATTCTCTAAGAATGTTGACCACGCGTTGGTAACATTCAGGATTCGCTAAACTGCTGCCACCAAATTTATGTAGCTGGCGAAAGGTTGCCATTATTAACCCTCCCCTTCAGCGATAAAGCGCTGTGTTCTTTCAAACGCTTGCTTGAGGTCATCGATTAGGTCTTCTGCATCTTCAAGGCCAACAGATAGACGCAGTAGTTGCTGAGAAACACCCGCTTCTGCTAAGGCTTCTTCACCCATCGCGCGGTGAGTCATCGACGCAGGGTGACAAATCAGGCTTTCAACACCGCCCAATGATTCTGCCAAAGAAAACAGCTCTAACTTATCAACAAAGTATTTAAGCGCCTCGAATGAGCCCGCAAACTCAAAACTGAGCATGGAACCAAAGCCCGATTGCTGTTTCTTCGCGATATCATGACCCGGATGTTCAGGAAGGCTTGGGTGGTAAATAGTGCCAACAAGATCTTGTTGCTGCAGAGACGCTAGAATTTCACGTGAGCTTTCTTCGTGAACTCGCATACGCGCACCTAGCGTACGAATACCACGTAAAGTCATGTAGCTATCAAATGGTGTGCCGGTCGCACCAATACAGTTGCCCCACCATGCTAACTCTTCAGCGTGTTCTTCTGTCTTAGTGACCACAACGCCACCAATAACATCTGAGTGTCCATTGATGTACTTAGTGGTTGAGTGGATAACAAAATCAGCACCCAGCTCTAAAGGCTTTTGGAACACAGGTGTCAAAAACGTGTTGTCGACAGCAACCAGAGCACCAACCTCTTTCGCTTTACGGCAAGTTTCTGCAATATCAACCACGCGAACCAGTGGATTCGATGGGGTTTCAATTAAGATCAACTTTGGCTTAAGCGCGAGCGCCGCATCCAGCGCTGCTTGATCCGATTGATCAACGAACAGAACTTTGAAGTCACCTTTTAGCGAGCGAGTGTTAAACAGACGGTAAGTACCGCCGTAGCAATCGTGCGGTGCAATAATAAGATCATCGCCGCCTAAGAAAGCCGAAACCCATAAGTTAAGCGCCGAAGTACCACAGTTAGTCACAACCGCGCCTTTGCCTGATTCAAGCTCAAACAGTGCCGTCTCTAATAAACCGCGGTTTGGGTTACCAGAACGGGTGTAATCGTACTTTGGCACTTCACCAAAAGCGGGAAACCCATAGTTAGTCGAAAGATAAATGGGTGGGACAACGGCATGGTGTTGCGTGTCTGACTCGATACCAGTACGTACTGCGATTGTTGCTGGCTTCCGGCTGCTCATAGGTGCTTCCTTACAAGTTTTGCGTCTGAGAATCACAGCGGCTTGTCGGCATTTTGCGGCTGTGTTAGATATATGTTATTCACTTTACTTTCATAAACGTGAGACGTCAACACTTCTAGACGTCTATATGTCTTTGCTTATGGCAGTAAATCCCGCTAAAATCACCACTATTAATTTATTCTAACAACTAAAGTGATGAAGGTACGCAATGGCCGACTGGAATGGTGAATACATAAGCCCATATGCTGAGCATGGAAAGAAAAGCGAACAAGTAAAGAAAATTACAGTTTCTATCCCTCTAAAAGTGTTAAAGGTTCTTACTGACGAGCGTACTCGCCGCCAGATTAATAACCTACGCCATGCAACAAACAGTGAGCTACTGTGCGAAGCCTTTCTACATGCGTACACAGGCCAACCACTACCAACGGATGAAGACCTTCGTAAAGACCGCCCAGACGATATTCCTGCTGAAGTGAAAAAGCTGATGACAGAGATGGGTATCGAGTTCGAAGCGTTTGACGAAGAATAAAAACAACTCAGTCACTGCCTTCATTATTGATTCGCTCTAGCTGAACCTTATTTATCACATCGCGCATAGCTTTTTATGATTGCGCTGTGAATGATAGACATAAAAAAACCGACTCCAGATGAGTCGGTTTTTTATTATTCTTTTTGGCTCAATAGAGCAACAGCTATTAAGCCATATAGTTAGCAGGCATCTCGATACGAGCTACGCCAGATTCAACAGCCGCTTCCGCAACTGCTCGTGCTACGCGAGGAAGTAGACGTGGGTCCATTGGCTTAGGAATGATGTAACCCTTACCGAACTCCAGTGCAGTCTCGCCCGCAGCTGCTAGTACTTCAGCTGGAACTTCTTCTTTCGCCAGTTCACGAATCGCTTTAACCGCCGCTAGCTTCATTTCGTCATTAATTTCGCTCGCACGCACGTCTAGTGCACCACGGAAAATGAATGGGAAACAAAGTACGTTGTTTACTTGGTTAGGGTAATCACTGCGGCCTGTACCCATGATTAGGTCAGAACGAACTTCGTGTGCAAGCTCAGGCTTGATCTCTGGATCTGGGTTTGAACATGCAAACACAACAGGCTTATCAGCCATCAGCGTTAGTGCTTCAGCAGGCAGTAGATTCGGCCCCGATACACCCAAGAACAGGTCAGCGCCTTCGATAACATCTTCAAGCGTACGCTTATCAGTGTTATTTGCGAACAGCTCTTTGTATTCGTTTAGGTCATCACGACGAGTATGGATCACACCTTTACGGTCAAGCATGTAGATTTTTTCACGCTGAGCGCCACACTTAATCAGTAGTTCCATACAAGCAACCGCCGCTGCGCCAGCACCTAAACAAACGATCTTACACTCTTCAAGTTTCTTACCTTGAAGCTCGATCGCATTCAGCATACCCGCTGCCGTTACAATCGCAGTACCGTGTTGGTCATCGTGGAATACCGGAACATCACAACGTTCAATCAGGCGACGTTCAATCTCAAAACAGTCTGGTGCTTTGATGTCTTCCAGGTTAATACCGCCGAATGTATCTGCGATATTCGCAACTGTATCAACGAACTCATCGATTGTGCGGTGTTTTACTTCAATATCGATAGAATCTAAACCAGCAAAACGCTTAAACAGGAGCGCTTTGCCTTCCATAACAGGTTTAGAAGCAATAGGGCCAAGGTTACCTAGGCCAAGAATCGCTGTACCGTTAGAGATAACTGCAACCATGTTGCCTTTACCTGTGTACTTATAAACGTTATCAACGTTCTGTGCGATCTCGCGAACAGGCTCAGCCACGCCTGGGCTGTATGCAAGTGCTAGGTCTTCTGCAGAGTTTGCAGGCTTCGTCAGTTCTACGGCAATTTTGCCTGGAATTGGGAACTCATGGTAATCAAGAGCTTGCTGACGGAATTGTTCTTGAGGTGATAATTCTTGAGAGGATTGAGCTTGGCTGCTGTCTTCAGACATAGGTGTAGGTTCCTAGGATATTATTATTTGGGGGATCTTGTTCATGTTAATGGATGTACTTCAAAGTTCCTAGGTGGTTGAAGCCTCTGTCTCATTAAAAAACGAGATTTCACTACTAATAAGACCAGTGAGCAGTTGAAATTACTATCGCTTGTTGAACTTTCGTGCTGAATTTTGGTGCAGAGAGATACGCAAGGAATTACCCTGCAATAAAAAGGTAGGCAACTTATCGTTAGACGGGATTGAAGCTTGAATGAAAGTCAGTGCTTTCTCAAATTGCAGGCAACAAAAAAGGACACCGAAGTGTCCTTTTTCATGTCTAAATAGCGAGAATTACTTCTTGCTAGAAAGAGCACCGAAACGCTTGTTGAAGCGATCAACACGGCCGCCAGTATCTACGATACGTTGCTTACCAGTGTAGAACGGGTGACATTTGTCACATACGTCTAGGTGGATTGATTCTTTTGCTAGCGTTGAGTTGAACTCAAATGTGTTGCCGCAAGAACAAGTTGCAGTAACTGCTTTGTATTCTGGGTGGATTCCAGCTTTCATGGGATAACCTCAAGTAGGCCGTGTCGCTATACGATTCTAAGCCGCACACCACACGTAGTTTAAAAAAGAAATAAAGACACCGCATCGACACAAAAGAGTGATGAAGCCATACCTTTAAGGCGCAGTATAGTAATGAATCTATAAAGCAGGATCAACCGATTTGATACATTTTTCACCAATTCTCTCTTTATTTCCTTTATCGGCCTGAGATTTCGGGCTGTCGTTGTCGGTATACGCTAACTCGCCACCTTCATCCAAACTGCTTCTCGAATTTAACCGCCTTATCCTTTAGACTGTTCGCTCTCGTCAACTCAGATAAAGCCGTCCCTTTATGCGTCCAATGATTGCCCGTGTGGCACTGCCGGTTCCACTCGACAAGCAGTTCGATTACAAGATTCCAAACCACCTATTTCCGATTATTGGTGGACGAGTCTCTGTGCCTTTTGGACGACAAACCTTAACCGGCATTGTCACGGCTCTGGTTAACGAATCTGAATTCGAGCTAGACAAGCTCAAACCGATTAAAGCCTTGTTAGATAATCAGCCTGTTTGGCCGGAATCTGTCTATTCACTATTAATGTGGTGCAGTCAGTTTTATCAGTACCCTCTTGGCGAAACCTTTGTTAACGCCCTTCCGAGCGCTCTAAGAAAAGGCAAAGCCGCCGACTTCGCGACGCTGGTTGAGTGGCAGTTAACGCCATCAGGCAAAGACCAACTGATGCAAGGTTTTGGTCGCGCGGTCAAGCAAGCCAAAGTGATGCACATGCTTGAACACGGCCCGGTTCCTCATCAAGAGTTCATTGATGAAGAAGTTGGCAGCGCCGTACTCAAAACGCTAGAAGAGAAAGGCTGGATTGAATCGGTAGAGAAAAAGCCAACGCGTCAGCCGTGGCCAGTTGATCTTGAAAACGACCAAGACAAGCCTAAGCTCAATGCCGAACAAGCCATCGCGATTGCGACCGTAAATAGCCAAACCGACTTTGGTTGCTTCCTGTTAGAGGGCGTTACTGGCTCAGGTAAGACCGAGGTTTACCTTAATATGATTAAGCCGATTCTCGACCAAGGTAAACAAGCGTTAGTGCTCGTGCCCGAGATTGGCCTCACCCCTCAAACGATTAACCGCTTTAAGCGACGCTTTAATGTACCTGTTGAGGTTATCCACTCAGGTTTAAACGATTCTGAGCGACTGAATGCTTGGTTATCGGCGCGCGATAAAATAGCGGGCATCGTGATTGGTACCCGTTCGGCTCTGTTCACGCCGTTTGCTGACCTAGGTATTATCATTGTCGATGAAGAACACGACGCGTCTTATAAACAGCAAGATAGCCTGCGCTACCACGCTCGTGATGTGGCGATCATGCGTGCGCACAAAGCGCAGATTCCAGTTGTGTTAGGCTCGGCGACTCCGGCCTTTGAGACGCTGCACAACGCTCAGATCGGCAAATACAGTTATCTCACCCTGACTTCACGTGCGGGTGTCGCACTGCCGACCACCAATAAGGTGTTGGACGTTAAAGGTGAATATCTAGAAAGTGGTTTGTCTGCGTCGTTAATTGCAGAGATGCAAAGACACCTCAAAGCTGGCAACCAAGTGATGCTATTCCTCAATCGCCGAGGTTTTTCTCCCGCATTGATGTGTCACGATTGTGGTTGGACAGCCGAGTGTAAACGTTGCGATGCTTACTACACCTATCACCAATACAGCAATGAGATGCGCTGCCACCACTGTGGTTCTCAGCAGCATATCGTGCACAATTGCCAAGGCTGTGGATCTGCAAACTTAGTGACAGTGGGTGTAGGGACCGAGCAGTTAGAAGCTCAACTTGGTCAACTATTCCCTGAATACAAAACCATTCGTATTGACCGCGACAGCACCCGCCGTAAAGGCAGCTTAGAAAGCGCACTCGAGTCGATTCGTAAGGGTGAATTCCAAATTCTTATCGGCACGCAGATGCTCGCTAAGGGTCACCATTTCCCTGACGTGACACTTGTGGCGTTATTAGATGTGGATGGCTCTTTATATAGCAGTGACTTCCGAGCGTCTGAACGTCTTGCCCAGCTATTCATCCAAGTCGCGGGACGAGCAGGACGAGCAAGCAAACCCGGTGAGGTGATCTTACAGACTCACCACCCAGAACATGGGTTGCTGCAAGCCTTGCTACACAAAGACTACAACCACTTTGCTCAGACGGCGCTGGCAGAACGTAAGCAGGCAATGTTACCGCCTTATACCTTTATGACACTGTTTAGAGCAGAAACCAATGACACACGCTTGGTGGAAGAGTTCTTGCGTCAGGTTCGTCACACATTGGAATCGCACCCGCTGTTTGATCAATATTGCATGGTGTTAGGACCAACTCCGGCTCCGCTGGCTAAGCGAGCGGGCAAATCGCGCTGGCAGTTAATCTTACAAACTCAGACCCGCTCGTTAATGCAGAAGCTATTAATGAGTGCCAAGCCGGCCATCAATATGTTACCCGCTGCGAAAAAAGTTCGCTGGTCACTCGATATTGAGCCGCAAGATTTGAGTTAAACCCACTTGGGTTAAAACTAATGATAAGTTTGTTCACAAATATTTCATATTTCTCGTGAGCAACTTCACACTAGTCATGTGATTTTTGTTAATCTAGCCGTAACTTTACACGGATTAAACGAATAAAATATTGCAATAAAAAAAGTGTTAGCAACACTTTCATAATATCTATTCGATTACATTTATTATTCACGCCTTAGATGCTTAGGCGGCAAAGGAACTTAAAAGAGGGTTTAATTTATGGCGACAATGAAGGATGTTGCCCAGCTAGCAGGCGTCTCAACAGCCACGGTATCACGTGCATTGATGAACCCTGAGAAAGTCTCAGTTTCGACTCGCAAACGAGTGGAAACAGCAGTACTTGAAGCTGGATACTCACCCAATACATTAGCTAGAAACTTACGTCGCAACGAATCAAAAACCATCATCACTATTGTTCCTGATATCTGTGACCCTTATTTCGCCGAGATCATTCGTGGTATCGAAGATGCCGCAGTAGAAAATGATTACCTTGTTCTACTGGGTGATAGCGGCCAGCAAAAGAAGCGCGAGTCTTCGTTTGTTAACTTAGTTTTCACCAAACAAGCCGACGGCATGTTGCTGCTGGGTACTGACCATCCGTTTGATGTCAGCAAACCTGAACAAAAGAATTTACCGCCGATGGTAATGGCGTGTGAGTTTGCCCCTGAGCTTGAACTGCCTACGGTACACATCGATAACCTGACCTCTGCCTTTGAAGCGGTGAACTACCTAGCTCAGTTAGGTCATAAGCGTATTGCTCAAATTTCAGGACCAGTATCGGCAACACTGTGTAAGTTCCGCCAACAAGGCTACCAGCAAGCGCTGCGTCGCGCCGGAGTCTCAATGAATCCAGCCTATAGCACGGTCGGTGACTTCACCTTTGAAGCGGGCGCTCAAGCGGTTCGTCAATTACTGGCACTTCCTGAACAACCTACAGCTATCTTCTGTCACAACGATGCGATGGCGATTGGTGCGATTCAAGAAACGAAGAAGCTGGGCTTGCGCGTTCCTCAAGACCTATCGATTGTCGGCTTCGATGACATCCAATTCGCTCAATACTGCGATCCACCGCTAACCACCATTTCTCAGCCTCGTTATGAGATTGGACGCCAAGCGATGTTGATGATGCTTGATCTATTAAAAGGCAACGATGTGCAAGCAGGTTCGCGTCTGCTTGAAGCTAAATTAGTGGTTCGAGGCAGTACAGCGCCACCTCGAATATAACCCTTAGAAATACCCTTATAAATCTGCGGCACATTTTGATGTGCCGCTTCCATTTCTGCACTATTATCCTCGCGCAATCTGGATTACCATGAGGGCAGAATCAGCAACTATTGAATTGTCTTGTGGCTAATAGAGATTATGTAAAGCGCGGTCGTGGCACGAAAAAACCGACCAAAAAACAAGCCCCTCGCCGTAAACCTTGGCGCAGTGGTCTTTTGGCGATCCTCCTTGCCGGTGGTTTTGGTTACGGACTTTACCTATTGAGTAATGATCCTGAGCCGCCTGCACCAACGCCTGTGGCAACCAAACCAAAACCTAAGCCAAAACCAGCGAAAGTGATTCCGCCGCCTCCTGAAGAGAAGTGGGACTACGTTGAAACGCTGCCAAGCCGCGAGATTGAAGTAAAAGCCAAAGAGCAACAGATCTCTAAGATCCCTTACATCATGCAGTGTGGCGCTTACAAAACCTCGTCGCAGGCAGAAGCACGTAAGTTGGATATTGCCTTCCAAGGTATCTCAAGTGAGATCCGCAAGAAAGATGGCAGTAGCTGGTACCGTGTGGTTTTAGGGCCATACAAGTTGAAGCGTGACGCAGAACGCGATCGCCATAAGCTGCAACGAGCGAAAATTGAACCTTGCGCTATTTGGAAAGACGGGTCTTAATCAACTCAATATATAATAGGGGGAAGAGGATTCCCCCTATTGCTGTTTGAAAGCGTTCAATAGTTCATCGCACAAGCAATACCAGTATGTTAATCAAAAGAGTGCGTTTTAACGAAACTGAGGTACTTGTTCGTAGTACTCAAGCCCAAAGTCAGTCAGGTAGACCTGCTCCTTATTTATCTCGATGTAACCAAAAAAATCCAAGTGCGCTAAAACGTTAGGAAATGGACGTTTAAGAAAAACGTTAACCGAGTTTTTTAGATGTTCTGTTGAACACTCGCCCGCCTCCTGATACATCAGATGATGCAGTATAGACAGCTCATCCAGATCCATATCTCTATTAAAAAAACTGATATTGTCACTATTCATCACACTACTCCTTATGCAGTGAATACCACTGATTAGTGAACATCATTCCTTATAAATCAAACAAAAAGTGTTAACCATTTCACGTTAGAAATTTGTTTTATCTTTTTTTATATTTATCACAAACTATTAACCCACCAACCCTTGCCACACATAGGCTCAACAGGTAATGGATATTTGAAATAACTGGTAACATTTAGTTTTTTTGATATGGCATACTATTAAAAGTGGCACTTGAATTCATGATAGTGGAGCCACATATAAGTAGTAACCATAAATAATAATCAAAAGAGGTCGACTCGTGACTACCATTGTATCTGTACGTCGTAATAATAAAGTCGTCATCGCGGGTGATGGACAAGTATCTCTGGGCAATACAGTAATGAAGGGCAACGCCCGTAAAGTACGTCGCCTATACAACAACAAAGTACTGGCCGGTTTTGCTGGCGGTACGGCTGATGCTTTCACGCTATTCGAAAAATTTGAAAGCAAGCTGCAAATGCACCAAGGCCATCTCACCAAAGCGGCAGTTGAGCTAGCGAAGGATTGGCGAAGCGACCGTGCTCTACGTAAGTTAGAAGCACTGTTAGCAGTAGCGGATGAGACCGCTTCACTGATCATCACAGGTAACGGTGACGTAGTTCAACCTGAGAACGACCTGATTGCGATCGGTTCGGGCGGAAACTTCGCTCAAGCAGCCGCTACTGCACTATTAGAAAATACTGATTTAGATGCGCGTGAAATCGCAGAGAAGTCGCTGAACATTGCAGGCGACATCTGTGTCTTCACCAACCATCACCACACTATTGAAGAACTAGAAAGCACCGTTGAGCTGCCAAAGCCAGAGTAACGACCGCTTCCATCAATAACGTTGTATTCAACAGTGATTAAAGAATTAAGGAAAAACCATGTCTGAGATGACTCCTCGCGAAATTGTTCACGAACTCAATCGCCACATTATCGGCCAAGACAACGCTAAGCGCTCAGTGGCTATCGCTCTTCGTAACCGCTGGCGCCGTATGCAGCTTGAAGAAAGCCTACGTGTTGAAGTATCACCAAAAAACATCCTGATGATTGGCCCAACGGGTGTAGGTAAAACTGAAATCGCTCGCCGCCTAGCGAAATTAGCAAACGCGCCTTTCATCAAGGTAGAAGCGACTAAGTTCACCGAAGTGGGTTACGTTGGTAAAGAAGTTGAAACCATCATCCGTGATCTAACGGACGTTGCGATCAAGATGACGCACCAACAAGCGATGGAAAAAGTACAATACCGCGCTGAAGAACAAGCTGAAGAACGCATTCTTGATGCCCTTCTACCACCAGCGCGTGATGCTTGGGGTCAGAACGAGCAATCAACTGAAGACACAACCTCTTCAAACACTCGTCAGATTTTCCGCAAGAAACTGCGTGAAGGTAAGCTAGATGACAAAGAGATTGAAGTTGATGTAGCCGCACCGCAAATGGGCGTTGAAATCATGTCACCTCCAGGCATGGAAGAGATGACAAACCAGCTGCAAGGCATGTTCCAAAACCTAGCGGGCGACACCAAGAAAAAGCGTAAGATGAAAATCAAAGACGCATTCAAAGCACTGACGGAAGAAGAAGCTGCGAAGCTTGTGAACCAAGAAGAGCTGAAAGAGAACGCGATCTTCAACGCTGAAAACAACGGCATCGTATTCATCGATGAGATCGACAAAATCTGTAAGCGTGGCGACAGTTCAGGCCCAGATGTATCTCGCGAAGGTGTTCAGCGTGACCTACTGCCTCTTATCGAAGGCAGCACAGTATCAACCAAGCACGGTATGGTTAAAACTGACCACATCTTGTTTATCACATCAGGCGCATTCCAAGTGGCTAAGCCATCTGACCTGATCCCTGAGCTACAAGGTCGTCTACCAATCCGCGTAGAACTTGAAGCACTATCAGCACATGACTTCAAACGCATCCTAACTGAGCCAAAAGCATCTCTAACAGAGCAATACATTGCCCTAATGAAAACAGAAGATGTCAACATTGAGTTCACTGAAGATGGCATCAACCAGATTGCGGACGCAGCATGGCGCGTAAACGAAACCACTGAGAACATCGGTGCGCGTCGTCTACACACAGTGATGGAGCGTCTAATGGATGAGATTTCATTCGAAGCAACAGACAAAGCTGGCAGCAAGCTAGTGATTGATGAAGCTTACGTAACATCGAAACTTGGCGAATTCGTTGAAGACGAAGACCTAAGCCGCTTCATCCTGTAGCACACCAAACTCTAACTTATTGCTCTATCTCAAAGAAATAGCAGCTAATAAGCGAATTCAAGGCCCACTTTCGAGTGGGCTTTTTATTACCCGAAAAATGGGCGTATACTCAAATCACAGTATGAAACGAAGACTTACAAAGAATTAGACCTACGATGAAACAATCTCTACTGATCTGGCTTGATGCCGCACGACCAAAAACTCTGCCTCTCGCACTTGTCTCTATTCTTACAGGAAGTAGTTTAGCGTTCGCCGGTGGTCAGTTTTCTTTATCGATAGCCCTACTGGCATTTTTAACCGCCACCCTATTACAGATTTTATCGAACCTAGCCAATGACTATGGCGACGCCGTAAAAGGCACAGACAACGAAAATCGTCTGGGGCCAACACGTGCCATGCAATCTGGCGCGGTAACAGCGAAAACCATGAAGCAAGCGATCATCCTCAACATCGTGTTTACTATGGTCGCTGGGCTGATTCTTATTTTTCATGCCTTAACCTCGATTGAAAGTATCTTATCTTTCATTGCGTTAGGCATATTAGCCATTGTTGCTGCCATCGCTTATACCGTCGGTAATAAGCCTTATGGCTATATTGGCCTTGGCGACTTATCGGTATTTATCTTCTTCGGTTTATTAGGTGTTTCAGGGACTTACTTCTTGCACACTGGCCATGTTGAACCAAGCCTATTCCTTCCGGCATTGGGCTGTGGCTTGATGGCGGTTGCGGTACTCAATATCAACAACATGCGTGATATCGAAAACGACAGCGAATGTGGTAAGCGCACCATGGCGGTTCGCCTAGGACAACGCAAAGCCAAACACTATCATTTTGCTCTGCTTGGCCTCGCCCTTGCGTCTTTCGCTATCTACCTGCTTATTCAAGAAAAGCCGGTCTGGATCAGCCTGCCGTTTTTGCTGAGCATTATTATTGTTTACAAGCATGGCAAAGCCGTTTGGGAAACCGAAAAGCCAGCGCAAATTGCACCAATGATGCCCGTGATTGTGAAATGCTCACTGGTCACTAACCTATTGTTTGCAGGGGTTGTCGTAGCTCAAACTCTATTGAGTTAAATGAGACTAATCATTGCAAAGGGATCAAGCGCCGATATACTCAAAGTAAGCTCATTGTTCAAAAGGTATACTAATGGAATACAACACTTCAGCACTGTGCGACATATATTTGGATCAAGTTGATGTCGTGGAGCCAATGTTCAGCAACTTCGGTGGACGTGCATCCTTCGCAGGACAGATCACGACATTAAAGTGTTTTGAAGACAACGCTTTGATTCGCTCTGTACTAGAGCAAGACGGTCTGGGGCGTGTGTTGTTAATCGATGGGGGCGGCTCACTACGTAAAGCGCTGATCGATGCTGAGATAGCCCTACTTGCCGAAGACAATGAGTGGGAAGGGATTGTGGTTTACGGGTGCGTTCGTGAAGTCGATGAGCTTGAAGACATGAACCTAGGTATCCAAGCCTTGGCTTCTATCCCTGTTGGTGCGAGCCAAGAAGGTGTCGGTGAATTAGACGTTCCAGTGAACTTTGGCAGCGTGACCTTCTTACCTGAAGATTACCTCTACGCAGACAACACTGGCATCATTCTTTCTGCCGAACCTCTAGATGTAGAACTCGATTTGGATGTCGAGGAAGAAGACGTCGAGTAACTCTCACTCAGCTTCAAATAATAAAACAAATCATAAGAACACAAACAAAAACGCCCGCTACTGAGTAGCGGGCGTTTTTTTAAATCTGAAGAGTCGATTACTCTACTTCATCCATTTTACCAAGAAGGTTACGGATGCGATCTTGCCATGCTGAATGCTCTTCCTGCATTTGCTGAGTTTTTTGCTCTAGCTCGTGACGGCTTGCTTTAAGCTCACCAGCTTCTGTTGCTAGTGCTTGTTTCTCTTCTTTAAGCTCTTCCACTTCCATTTGAAGAAGTGCAATTGTATCTACTGCTGTTTGAATTTTTGCTTCTAGCTGCTCTAGTACTTCAAAAGACATTCTGGCCTACCTTTAAGTTATCCGTTTGATGGTGAAGGTTCACTCCACTTATTTCCCCATTCTACTCAGCAGAGCAAGGATAAACACTCAATATATTCGATATTTTGCGCCATTCGATGAAAAAAACAGCACTTTTTACCGAATATTGACGTGAACGATTACCGCCACAACGGCAAACCGATTATTTTGATGAATAATAACTGTTTTCCACTGCGAATTGATCGAGAGCAATCTCCAAAAAACAAAAAGGCAAACGTTTCCTTTGGGATATGGTAAAATTCGCCGCGAAATTTCTATTCCCCCTTTGAAAATTTTGGAGTCCGCATGAAACGCGATTTAGCAATGTCATTCTCTCGTGTCACAGAAGGTGCAGCACTAGCTGGTTACAAGTGGCTTGGCCGTGGCGATAAAAACGCTGCAGATGGCGCTGCTGTAGAAGTAATGCGTAGCCTATTAAACAAAACCGAAATTAGCGGTGAGATTGTTATCGGCGAAGGTGAAATCGATGATGCACCTATGCTATACATCGGCGAAAACGTAGGTGTGGGCGGCGACGCTGTCGACATCGCAGTTGACCCAATTGAAGGGACACGCATGACAGCAATGGGCCAATCAAATGCATTGGCTGTATTGGCTGCGGGCGAAAAAGGCAGCTTCCTTAAAGCGCCTGATATGTACATGGAAAAGTTGGTTGTTGGCCCTGGCGCTAAAGGCGTGATTGACCTAGAACTGCCACTAACAGAAAACCTAGAAAACATCGCTAAAGCACTAGGTAAAACACTTGATACTCTAGTCGTAACCACGCTTGCTAAGCCTCGTCATGATCAAGTCATCGCCGACATGCAAGCAATGGGCGTTCGTGTATTTGCTGTGCCAGACGGTGATGTTGCGGCTTCTATCTTAACCTGTATGCCAGACAGTGAAGTAGACGTCATGTACTGCATCGGCGGCGCACCTGAAGGTGTGGTCTCGGCGGCGGTAATTCGCGCACTCGACGGCGACATGCACGGTCGTCTTCTACCTCGCCACGAAGTGAAAGGCGACACAGAAGAGAACCGCAAGCACGGTGAACTTGAACTTGAGCGCTGCGCAGAAATGGGCGTAACGGCGGATATCGTGTTGAAGATGGAAGACATGGCACGCAGCGACAACGTTGTATTCTCAGCAACAGGCATCACTAAGGGTGACTTGCTAGAAGGTATTTCTCGTCAAGGTAATATCGCAACCACAGAAACCCTGCTGATCCGTGGCCGCTGCCGTACAATTCGCCGCATCAAATCTATCCACTACCTAGAGCGTAAAGATCCAGAAGTAGTAGGTCATATCCTGTAAGCCTAAATTCGGTGAAACAGAATATTCCAAGGCTGATACCTAGTATCAGCCTTTTGTTTTATTAGCGCACCAGAATCTGACCATGGCAGCCAATAGAGTAAAACGCTATCTATAGAGTAAATTATCATCAATATAGTAAATGGTTTGCTTTATAAACACCTTGCCTCATAATAGTAAGGTTCATTAGGTAGGGATAGTATGAAAACAAGCGACAGAATCTTACAGACCATTAAGCGTCAAGGCGCGGTAACCGCGAAACAACTGTCAGAAGAATTTGGCATGACGACAATGGGGGCAAGGCAACATCTGCAAAGCCTGGAAGATGACGGTATTCTTGCGTTTCATGATGTGAAAGTGAAAGTGGGTCGCCCGACTCGCCACTGGTCCCTGACTCAACAAGGTCATAACCAATTTTCAGACCGACATGGTGAACTCACCATTCAAGTGATTGATGCTGTCGAGAATCTATTTGGTAAAGAAGGGCTGGCTAAGGTTGCTGCCGAGCGTGAACAACACACTCTTAAGCAGTATCAAACTGCGCTGTCTGGCTGTGATTCACTCATCAGCAAGCTTAAAAAACTCACCCAGCTTCGTGAAGACGAAGGCTACATGGCTGAGCTTCAAGAGCATGATGATCACTACATCTTGATTGAGAACCACTGCCCTATCTGTAAGGCTGCAACTCGCTGCCCTAGCCTGTGCCAATCTGAGCTCAACGTGTTTACTGAGTTACTAAAAGATGAGTGTCACGTGAGCCGTACAGAGCACATCATTGCTGGCGAACGACGCTGCACTTACACCTTAACACCCGCCCTTTGATTGCAAAGGTAATCGGCTAATACCGTCTCAATATTGAGAAAATACAAATAGATTAAAATTTGTACAGATTTCTTTCTTAAGCTTAGAGCATATGAAACACGCTTAATGCTAAGGAAGGAATGATGGCGCATCCACAACCCGCTCAAAAACTGCCACCCTTTGATGAACTTGTCCAACTCGCGAAAAGCGACCCGAAAGCATTCAATCAATTCAAACACGAGATGTGCGAACAGATGATTTGTTCGGCTTCAGACGTGATGCAAGACCGACTTCGTGCGCAGCAAAGTCACATCGACTTAGTGGTTAGCCGTTGTAAAAACCCACACCACGCCAATGTCGTACTCATGCAAGAGCTGCGCTGTCAGGTCTGTAAGTTCCAAGATGCACTCGAAGGGCGCTGCGGCTTTGAAGAATCTCTGCCTGAAAATGTCGTGCCTTTTAAGCCGAATACCGAACCTAAAATGTACTGAAATTAGCAAAGCACTAAAAAGAAAAAGGGAGCGTAATGCCCCCTTCTTATTGGTTCGCTGTTCAATATTTACATGGGTCTTCGCCGTAGTCATTACGGCCTTCTGTACCTTTCAACAAACCACACTCAATCAGAATCCAGAAACCACACACTAATGCCGCGACGGTTGCCGCCATATGAATTGCCGATACCGGCTCTGTCGTCGTTGCAACCATTGGCGAAGCTAAACGACCCAATACTAATGGCACATTCAATAGTAGCCAGTAATTAGACTTATTGCGGTCGTGCCAGCGCTTAGCGGTTACCGCAAGGTCTGGGATCACAAGCATCAATAGGATGATTGGTAGCAGGATATAAGAGTAAGCAGGGAACAACACAGAGATACCTGAAGCAAAACCGGTAATCGCTATGTAGTAGAAAACATTCCAAATCCAGTAAGTCTTACGACCAATTCTCCCCTTGAAAGAGAGCAGTAATTCTTTCATCGACATCTTAAATACTCAAATTTATACGCCGCTAAAAGTCAGCAGCAATGGTTAGTTTATTACTTTTTGAAAGCAACTTTTATCCATATCACGAATATTCACCGTTAAGCTTCTTACATGACTTGCTTGTTCTTGCAGGATCTGCATTAACGATCGTGACAATTCTCGCTTTTGCTCTTCCGTTCGTCCCGAAAGTAACTCAAAGCTGATATGAATAAAGTCTACACTATCTTCCTCATCACCGACCAACCAATTATGGCAACGCAGTGAACGAGATTTCACTGATGGCACATCAAACAAGCCACATGTGAGAGCGACTTGGTGGAGATCTTCCAGTAAGCCTTGGATATTTACTCGCTCATCCACTGAATTGGAGTACTCTAGAACTAGATTCGGCATTGTTACTTCCTGTTGTTAACGCAATCGTTTGTCCCTTAATAACAACTAACGATGAAAAATCCGAGAAGTTAGCTATTATTCTGTCTGCCGGATCACTGATATATGCTCAAAATCTACTCTGACCATTGAGTAAGATCCAAGAAAGTCATGACCACAGTCATGATCTGTTGATATTAATCTGTTATATTATTTCGTAATAAAGTTTACTTTTTTACATTCGATTTATTTAAATACTTTGGAGATATTCCTATGCGTCATCCTGTAGTTATGGGTAACTGGAAACTAAACGGCAGCAAAGAAATGGTTGTTGATCTACTAAACGGTCTTAACGCTGAACTTGAAGGCGTAACAGGCGTAGACGTAGCAGTTGCTCCACCAGCACTTTTCGTTGATCTTGCTGAGCGTACGCTTACTGAAGCGGGCAGCGCGATCATCCTAGGTGCTCAAAACTCTGACCTAAACAACAGCGGTGCATTCACTGGCGACATGTCTCCAGCAATGCTTAAAGAGTTCGGCGCATCTCACATCATCATCGGTCACTCTGAGCGTCGTGAATACCACAACGAATCAGATGAGTTCGTAGCTAAGAAATTCGCATTCCTAAAAGAGAACGGCCTAACTCCAGTTCTTTGTATCGGTGAATCTGAAGCACAAAACGAAGCAGGCGAAACTGTTGCAGTATGTGCTCGTCAACTTGACGCTGTTATCAACACTCAAGGTGTTGAAGCTCTTGAAGGCGCTATCATCGCTTACGAACCAATCTGGGCTATCGGTACTGGTAAAGCAGCTACAGCTGAAGATGCACAGCGCATCCACGCTCAAATCCGTGCACACATCGCAGAGAAATCTGAAGAAGTTGCTAAGAAAGTTGTTATCCAATACGGCGGTTCTGTTAAGCCAGAAAACGCAGCAGCTTACTTCGCACAACCAGACATCGACGGTGCTCTAGTTGGCGGCGCAGCTCTAGACGCGAAAAGCTTCGCAGCTATCGCTAAAGCAGCAGCTGAAGCAAAAGCTTAATTTAAACTTCACCGTTTAAATTAAATGAAAGGTCAACTTAGGTTGGCCTTTTTTGATCTCGCTCGAAAACCGCCACTCCCAACCTCTTTTTTGCACTGAGCTCTTTGTAACTTAATAACATTCCGGTTTATTAGACTGCGTTATGAAGATTTATACACAAGCTCATCTAAACACATTTCGAAAACAGCTCCGAAACAACATGCCTCAACCAGAACGCAAGCTATGGTTTTATATACGGAACAAGCAGCTTGGTATTAAGTTTCGCAGACAACATAGCATCGGAAAGTACGTCGTGGATTTCTTCAGCTGTGAACTAAAACTGGCCATTGAGATAGATGGTAATAGCCACTTTTCAGAACAAGCACAGGCTTACGATCATCAGCGTACACGAGACTTAAACAAGATTGGAATCAAGGTGCTTCGCTTTACCAATAATGAAGTTAATCAGAATCTTGAAGAAGTTTTGGTGAAAATCATGAATTCAATCCCCAAATAAACTTCTGTGTACACATCCCCCTCTAACTCCCCCTTATTTCAACATTTTCGATTACCCTGCCGATCTAAGGTAAAGGGGGAGAACTTTCTTTGTTCACTTAGGTTCCTAGGCTTACTGAAACCATAAAATGTTCAATAAATCGCTAATAGGAAAGCTTACGTTAATCGCTAAAATTTGTTGTAGTCGGTATATGCTCCAACAACTACGGAACGGTTCCTCCCCTTTCCAATGAAAGCTAAAGGGATCTAGAAACCTGACATAAGGGGAGGCTAGGAGGGGATTTTACAATGAATCTAAAGAACGGCAGGCACAAAAAAACCGCTGAATAATCAGCGGTTTTTAAATTCTTTAAGCGAACGCTAAGCGTGGCTTAGAACAACTCTTCTGCAACGCGGAACAGCTCAGAACGGTCTGGGTTCTGCATGTTCTCGATACAATCGATGATGTCGTGGTGAACAAGTTCTTCTTTCTCGATACCCACACAACGACCACCGTGACCTTCTTGAAGAAGGTGAACAGCGTAGTTACCCATGCGAGAAGCCAATACACGGTCAAATGCAGTAGGACGACCACCACGTTGGATGTGACCAAGAACCGTTGCACGAGTTTCACGACCTGTTGAAGATTCAATCTCTTTAGCCAGTTCGTTAGCATCCATCATTAGCTCAGTTAGAGCGATGATTGCGTGCTTCTTACCTTTCGCAATGCCATCTTGGATGTTGCTGATAAGCTGTTCTTTATCTAGGCCAGTCTCTGGAGTAATGATGTACTCACAACCACCCGCGATTGCTGACATAAGCGTAAGATCACCACAGTGACGGCCCATGATTTCAACAATAGAAATACGTTGGTGAGAAGAAGACGTGTCACGTAGACGGTCAATTGAATCAATAACAGTGTTAAGCGCTGTTAGGTAACCGATTGTGTAGTCAGTACCCGCGATATCGTTATCGATTGTGCCTGGAAGACCGATACATGGGTAACCCATTTCAGTCAGCTTCTTAGCACCCATGTAAGAACCGTCACCACCGATAACAACAAGTGCTTCGATACCGTGCTTCTTAAGGTTCTCAATGCCTTTCTCACGAACAGCAACGTCTTTAAATTCAGGGAAACGTGCAGAACCTAAGAAAGTACCACCACGGTTGATCACGTCAGATACGCTTGAACGGTCAAGCTTTTCGATACGGTCTTCAACAAGGCCTTGGTAGCCATCGTAAATACCGTAAACTTCAATGCCAACTGATAACGCAGTACGAACAACGCCGCGAACTGCTGCGTTCATACCTGGAGCGTCACCACCACTGGTCAAAACACCGATCTTCTTAATCATGCTCACCCTCGATTTTTGGGAATCTATTATTCAATTCTTGTTCTTGCTGATTGTATATCAACAAGATTTTAAATCTATATTTGTGCGTTATGTTACATTTCCTCAACAGGAATAGCACTCAAATCGCGTAAAATTATGTAACATTTCTACTTCTGTAAGAGTATTACAGTTTTACTCAATAACTTTGTTGATTCACATCAGAATCAACATTAATTGTTACTAAGGTGGTTTTTGAATCACCTAACAGTTAGTAATTTTTACTCACTTTAGTTCAAAAGCCACTCACTTACCATTTGCCCGCTGATTTTTAGCACGCATTACCACGAGTGGAATTTCTGCTGCTTCTCTGGTCCAAATACGACCGAATACGGGTCTTGGTGAATTAATACATCAGCATCAGGGAACACGGAGATAAGCTTAGCCTCTACTTCGTCAGAAATGCGATGCGCTTCAATAAGTGGGATATTATCTTCCAATTCTAGATGCAGTTGGATGAAGCGTATTGGCCCCGAGCGACGCGTTCGTAATTGATGCACACCCAACACGCCTTCCACGCTCAATGATGTCTCTTTAATCTGTTTCAGCTCATCATCTGGCAGCTTATGATCAAGCAGAGACTGAACCGCTTCCATCGCCATTTGATAAGCGCTGTACAGAATGTAGATACCGATACCGACCGCGAATACTGAGTCCGCCTGACCAATCCCAAACCAGCTCAATGCCAGTGCCAGCATGATCGCAGCGTTCATATAAAGGTCTGATTGATAGTGCAGAGAGTCGGCCGCAATAGCTTGGCTGCCTGTTTTGTTGACCACATGCTTTTGGAATCGAACCAAACCGAAGGTCATCACCATCGCAAATAAGCTGACATAGATACCAATCTCTGGAGAATTCAGTTCATGAGGTCGGAAGAAGCGCTCAATACCATTGAGAATAAGGAAACATGCAGAGCCTGAAATAAACATTGCCTGCGCTAATGCAGCTAGAGATTCAGCCTTACCATGACCAAAGGTGTGCTCTTTGTCGGCAGGCTGCAGAGAGTAACGAACCACGATAAGGTTAACGACAGAGGCCGCGATATCCAGCATTGAATCCACGACGGAAGCCAACAGACTCACGGAACCTGTCACCCACCAAGCTGCGACTTTCACTATCAATAAAATAGTGGCGATGGTGGTGGCTGCCCAAGCGGCGAGCGTAACTAAACGTGCGTATTCTTGTTTCATAACTTGGCTATAAAGTGACTGATAGCACAAAGTATAACCTGCAAACCACCAATTGAATATGACAGCCATGATGTAAAACATTCATTTTTAAGGATCAAAAAAAGCGACACTCGGCCGCTTCTTTCTAAACACTTTCATTCAACGCTGATTTTTCAAGCAATGAATTACTTGTCTTTGTTCATGCGTTTTCCCATTTTGTCAGCACACTTAGTCATGCGCTCTTGTTGGATTTCTTTCAGTTGAGTCTTTTGCTCAGCCGTTAGTACGCTCATCATTTGGTGTTGCTTCTTAAGCATTGCTACGCGACGCTCAGTTTGCTTCTCAACCATTTGGCTTGCTAGGTCGTTTGCTGCTGCTTCGTCAAAGTTGTCAGCAAGTACCAATGCTTGAACCTTTTCGTGATGCGCTTTCATTTGCGCCATTTTTGCCGTTTTGTTTGCACCGCGCTTTGCTTTCATCTCAGCACGGTCTGCTTCACGCATCTCTTTTAACTGTTCTTTTTGAGCGTCGGTTAGGTCTAGTTGGCGCATTACTTTTTTATCGAAACCGCCACACTTGTCGTGCATACCTTTGTGGTCACCTTTATCACCACCACCGTAAGCATACGCGCTTGCTGTACCAAAAATAAGTGGAAGTGCCGCAGCTGCTAGTACAAGTTTCTTAGTCATTTTCATAATTGTTGCCTCAATTCGGTATAATAAGTCATGTGTTGCGTCTGTTTCTCAGCGCTTAGATATAGATTAGTCTTTCCCTCGTAAAGTGACGTTTAGAAAGCGTAAAGAATCGTAAAGAGTGAAAGTTGACGAATAATTAGCAGTATTATTAACGTGTAAATAACCAATTAAGGCTTCCCAATGGCGAACATTCTTCTTATTGATGACGACACCGAGTTAACCAGCTTACTCAAAGACATTCTGAGCTTTGAGGGCTTCACTGTTTCCGAAGCCAATGATGGCTATGCAGGACTTGAAGCTATCAATGATGAGATTGACCTGATTCTTTTAGATGTGATGATGCCGCGTCTTAATGGCATGGAAACACTAAAGAAACTGAGAGAAAATTGGGAAACACCCGTGCTAATGCTGACCGCAAAAGGCGAAGAGATCGACCGTGTGATTGGTCTTGAACTTGGCGCGGATGATTACCTGCCTAAACCTTTCAGTGACCGAGAGTTGTTAGCTCGTATTCGAGCTATCTTGCGTCGTACTCAAACCAACACCGCACCTAAGGCGGCCAGTGATAGAGTTCAATATCAAGACATCGAAGTCTTCCCGGGCAAACAAGAAGCCTACTGCAATGGGGAGCTCATCGACCTCACCACAACCGAGTTCGCCCTACTGAGTCACCTTATCCAAAACCCAGGGCAAGTGATCACCAAAGAAGCATTGAGTTTGGATGTGCTGGGTAAAAGGCTCGCAGCGTTTGACCGCGCGATAGACATGCACATCTCTAATCTACGTAAGAAGATTCCTGAGCGCACTGACGGCAAATCACGTATCAAAACCTTACGAGGCCGTGGCTACTTATTGGTAGAGGAAGATTAATGCGTATACCTAAAATCACCAGCTTATATGGACGTATCTTTGCTATCTTTTGGTTCACCATGTTACTGGTGCTTTTGTCGGTACTGTCACTTCCCCATTTAGACCCTCGAGTCGCGCGCGATGTGCCCGCAGATCACCTCGATAAACTCGAGCGTATCGCTAAAATCACAGAGAAACGCTACGCCAAAGAACCTAATCTGGGCAAGATTGTCTTCCAACTGGAGGCGCCACGCAGCCGCAAGGATTCTAGAGCTCGCATCTACCTGACCGATCTTGAGGGCGCAGTCCTTACCTCGAAAAGGCATTCAGACTATAAGCTAAAGGCGATTCGTAACTTTGTTACCTCGATTGATAACCCTGAGATACCGAAGCAAAAACTCTACGGACACTACATGGTCGCAGGGCCAGTGCCAATTACTCTCGCTGGTGAAGAGTTGCTGATGTATGCCGGAGTGAAGTGGAACCAACCACCGCCATTCTTACTGCGCCTGTTTGATAGACCTCTGCAGCTATTGCTTGCCGTGATGTTGGCGAGTACCCCGCTATTACTTTGGTTAGCTTGGGCACTGAGTCAACCCGCTCGCAGGCTAGAACGCGCGGCACAACGCGTGGCGAAAGGTCAATTCGAGGTCGATCCAACACTCGAAAAAGGTACTTCAGAGTTCAGACAAGCTGGTGAAAGCTTTAACCAGATGGTAGAAGCGGTAAACCAGATGATTTCGGGGCAACAACGCCTGCTCTCTGATATCTCACACGAGCTCCGCTCGCCACTGACACGTCTTCGCATGGCCAATGCACTGGCGATTCGTAAACAAGGCGAGAGCCAAGAGTTAGAACGCATTGATACCGAAGCACAGCGTTTGGAACAGATGATCAGTGAGCTGCTAACGCTATCTCGTATGCAGGTCGACAGCCATATTACTCGTGAGGTTCAGCCTATCTCGAGCCTATGGGAAGAGATCTTAAAAGACGCAGAGTTTGAAGCCGAACAGATGGGCAAACAACTGACGTTCTCGGAGATCCCAGAACGCTCTATTTCGGGGAACCCTAAACTGCTGATGAGTGCGCTAGACAACATTACACGCAATGCCATCTACTACGGTAAAGACCAAGTGGATGTACAGTTCCATGTGGTTCAAGATCAGCTAACAATTTGCGTCAATGATAATGGTGATGGTGTTCCAGAGGATGAACTCGATTCTATCTTCAGACCTTTCTACCGTGTCTCAACAGCGCGTGACAGAAACTCTGGCGGCACAGGGCTTGGATTAACCATTACTGAAAGTGCGATTCGCCAACACAGCGGAACCATCACCGCAACCCGCAGCCAGCTCGGTGGATTACAACTCGAAATCACCCTGCCTATCTTACCGGTGTAATACCCCCACAAAGATCGCAGTTGATAATGATTGTCATTATGGTAAATCCTCTAATTAAGGAGGATTTACCATGTCGCACACTTTCCCTGCTTTACCCTACGCTTACGATGCCCTAGAGCCTTACATTGACGCTAAGACAATGGAAGTGCATTACAGCAAGCACCATAGAACCTACTACGATAAGTTTGTTGCGGCGGTGTCTGGCAGCGAGCTAGAACAGCAATCTCTGACCGAGATCTTTGCCAACATATCTCAGCACAGCCCTGACGTGCGTAACAATGGTGGTGGCTACTACAATCACATCTTGTATTGGAATTGCATGTCGCAAGACGGTGGTGGTGAACCTACGGGCGAGCTTGGTGAGGCTATCAAGAGTACCTTCGGTGATTTCGAGACATTCCAAGATCAGTTCGCCCAAGCGGCGATCAATACCTTTGGCTCCGGCTTTGCTTGGCTAGTGGTAGAGCAAGGGCAACTGAAGATCATCTCAACCTCGAACCAAGATAATCCGTGGATGGATACCGTGGCGAGTGATGGCGAACCGATTCTCGCGCTCGATGTTTGGGAACACGCCTACTACATCAGCTACCAAAACCGTCGTCCTGATTACATCAATGCATGGTGGAACGTGGTGAATTGGAATGCCGTATCTGAAAACTACGCGCAAGCACTAACGAACCAAGCGTAAGCGAATGGTGACGGTGGCGAACTGTACTCACTCAGCTTGCCACCGTATACTCGGGCTATCTTTGATTACTCTTGTGAACCAACATGTTTGATATCGCTCTATACGAACCAGAAATTGCACCCAATACGGGTAACATCATCCGCCTATGTGCTAACTGCGGTGCAAACCTGCACCTGATTGAACCGCTTGGCTTTGATTTTGAAGAGAAGAAGGTTCGTCGTGCTGGCTTGGATTACCACGACCTTGCGCGAGTTAAGCGTCACAAGAACCTAGAAGCTTTCCTTGAGTATCTTGAGAATGAACGCGAGGGTGACTTCCGCATCTTTGCCTGCACCACTAAAACGACAGGTCACCACGTTGATGCAAAATTCCAACAAGGTGATGTGTTGATGTTTGGCCCAGAGACTCGCGGGCTGCCTGCTGAATTCATCGAAAGTATGCCAATGGAACAACGCATTCGTATTCCAATGATGCCAGACGCGCGCAGCCTGAACCTGTCTAACGCAGTGGCAATCATTGCTTTTGAAGCATGGCGACAAATGGGTTTTGAAGGCGCGGTATAACCGAACACTCAAGCTTATCTGTTATCTGTTATCTGTTATCTGTTATCTGTTATCTGTTATCTGTTATCGATAGTAAACAGTAAGTAACAGCTAGCGACAGACAATAAAAAAGGCTCTTACCATTATCACTTTCTTGCGAAGGATAAAGGTAAGAGCCTTTTCTGTTTTCCCTCTATATAAAGAGAGAAAAAATTAATTAGTTTAAGCGGTTACGATCGTTGTCGTCGTCTTTCTTCTCAAACTCACCTTCAAAGGTGTTGCCGTCTTTTGATTGGTCAGATGGATCGCGATTGAATGGGTCTTGTCCAAATGGGCTCTGGCCAAAACCAGCTTGTCCACCGGCATGGAAACCACCAGACATGTTGGTCACCACCATTTTTTCCATCATTTTCTTGGCAATCATCGCTCTTGGTGCTGGCAATAATACCAACATACCGAGTGCGTCCGTCATAAAACCCGGAGTCAGCAGCAATACACCGGCAACTGCAAGCATCACGCCTTCAAGAATCTGTTGTGCTGGCATTTCGCCTTGTTGCAAACGACCTTGCACAGACATAAGTGTCTGAATGCCTTGGCTACGAACCAGCGATGCACCCACAAATGCAGTGATCAAAACCAACGCAATAGTTGGCCACAATCCTAAGAAGCCACCAACTTGAATAAATAGCCCAATCTCAATGATGGGTACGAAGATAAATAGTAATAATAAGATAGGAAACACACGCCCTCCTTTGTTACTTGCAGTTTACGCTGAAAGCCCTAACAATCTCAAATTTATCCTGTAAATAAGCGTGTTTATTGACCAAGAATAACTTTGCAAAATATTGACGAAACAAAACCGAAAAAGGTGATCCACTTAATATTTTTATGCGCTAAGTACAGTATCATGTGCCACATAAGTCAGGACGGATTTATCAGCCCAATATTCTAGCGAACGGAGTATTTGCACACAGAATAGGCTAATAACTAACTATATAATCAGAATAATTCTCTAAGGATCCTGTTATGGCTACTCAATCAGAAGCTCAAGTTGAAGCTCCTCAAGCTACTCGTCTCGAAGAAGATCTATTAGGTCAACGTCATGTTCCGGCTGATGCTTACTACGGCATCCACACTCTACGCGCAGTTGAAAACTTCAACATCTCAAATGTAACGATCTCAGATGTACCTGAATTCGTTCGCGGTATGGTGATGACTAAGAAAGCAGCGGCTTTAGCAAACAAAGAGTTAGGTGTAATTCCAAGCGAAGTGGCTAAATACATCATCCAAGCTTGTGACCTAATTCTAGACACGGGTAAGTGCATGGATCAGTTCCCATCGGACGTTTTCCAAGGTGGTGCTGGTACTTCTGTAAACATGAACGCAAACGAAGTTGTTGCGAACGTGGCTCTTGAACTTATGGGCAAAGAAAAAGGCCAATACGAGTTCATCAACCCGAACGACCATGTAAACCGCAGCCAATCTACAAACTGTGCTTACCCAACTGGCTTCCGTATCTCTGTTTACAACAGCGTTCGTAAACTGATTGATGCGATCGAATACCTAAAAGGTGCATTCGAGCTTAAGAGCCAAGAATTCAACACGATTTTGAAGATGGGTCGTACTCAGCTTCAAGACGCAGTTCCAATGACGGTTGGCCAAGAGTTCCACGCTTGGGCTGTAACCATCAATGAAGAAATCAAAAACCTAGAATACACTTCAAAACTACTGCTTGAAGTAAACCTAGGCGCAACGGCTATCGGTACAGGTCTGAACGCAGCACCGGGTTACCAAGGCCTAGCAGTGAAACACCTAGCAGAAGTAACAGGCCTAGAGTGTGTAGCGGCTGAAGATTTAATCGAAGCAACGTCTGACTGTGGCGCATACGTAATGACGCACGGCGCACTTAAGCGTCTAGCAGTTAAGCTATCTAAGATCTGTAACGACTTGCGTCTACTTTCTTCAGGTCCACGTACTGGTTTGAACGAGCTAAACCTACCTGAACTGCAAGCAGGTTCTTCAATCATGCCTGCTAAAGTAAACCCAGTTGTACCTGAAGTAGTAAACCAAGTTTGCTTCAAAGTTCTAGGTAACGACAACACGGTTTCTTTCGCTGCGGAAGGTGGTCAACTTCAACTGAACGTAATGGAACCTGTTATTGCACAAAGCATGTTTGAGTCTCTAGACATTCTGACAAACGCTTGTGTGAACCTGCGCGACAAGTGTGTAGACGGCATTACGGTAAACAAAGAAGTATGTGAAGCGCACGTATTTAACTCTATCGGTATCGTCACTTACCTAAACCCATACATTGGCCACCACGAAGGTGACATTGTTGGTAAGATCTGTGCAGAAACAGGTAAGAGTGTTCGTGATGTAGTTCTAGAACGCGGTTTATTGACCGAAGAAGAACTTGATGACATTTTCTCTGTTGAAAATTTGATGCATCCTCAGTATAAAGCGAAGCGCTACGAATAAAGTTAGCGAGAAAGGGTTCCAAACGGAGCCCTTTTTTAGGCTCCAATACGGTTAACCATGATTATTTTGTGGATTTCCGTTGGTTGCGCTTTTGCCAAATTGAATCTAAACCATAGAACTATTATGTGAACATTCCAGCGGCGAATGTTCACATAATAAAATCTAAATGAGGTGTTACTTATGATTGCAGTAGAACTGTTTGTCGTCCTGCTCTTTATCTTTTTGGGGGCCAGAATTGGCGGTATCGGTATTGGTTTTGCCGGTGGTGCTGGTGTTATTGCCCTTTCACTTATTCTTGGCGTTCCAACAAGCCAATCTTTCATCCCGATCGACGTAATCTTGATCATCATGTCAGTTATCACCGCAATTGCTGCAATGCAAGTTGCTGGCGGTATGGACTGGTTGGTACAAATTGCCGAAAACTTTTTGCGTAAACACCCTGAACGCATCACCTTTTACGCGCCGATTGTGACCTTTGTAATGACATTAATGGCGGGTACTGGTCACACAGCATTCTCTACGCTTCCTGTTATTGCAGAAGTAGCGAAAGGCCAAGGTGTTCGTCCTTCTCGTCCACTGTCTATCGCAGTTGTCGCTTCTCAAATTGCTATCACAGCTTCGCCAATCTCGGCTGCAGTTGTGGCTTTCGCAGCAATGTTGGCACCATTTGGTGTTGATTACCTAACGCTATTGATGGTTTGTATCCCAACAACCTTCATCGCTTGTATGGTTGGTGCGGTTGTTGCTAACTACATGGGTAGCGAATTGAAAGACGATCCTGTTTATCAAGAACGTCTAGAGAAAGGTCTAATCAAGCTAGCAACAGAAGAGAAACGCGAAATTCTACCTACAGCGAAGAAAGCAACGTACATCTTCCTAGCTGCAATTGGTTTCGTGGTTTGTTACGCAGCGGCTATCTCTAGCTCTGTTGGCCTAATTGAAAACCCGGCGCTAGGTCGTAACGAAGCGATCATGTCTGTAATGCTGGCAGCAGCAGCGGCTATCGTGATGTTCACTAAGATTGATGCAGCGAAGATTTCTTCAGCACCAACGTTCCGTTCTGGTATGACGGCATGTGTATGTGTACTTGGTGTGGCTTGGTTAGGTTCAACGTTTGTAAACGCACACGTTGCTGAAATCAAAGACGTAGCAGGCGCTCTACTGGCTGACTACCCATGGATGCTGGCTCTTGTTCTGTTCTTCGCTTCTATGCTGCTTTACTCTCAAGGCGCAACAACAGTTGCACTGATGCCTGCAGCACTAGCGATTGGCGTAGCACCACTAACAGCCGTTGCTTCTTTTGCTGCGGTAAGTGCGCTGTTCGTACTTCCAACTTACCCTACGCTACTAGCAGCGGTTGAGATGGATGACACAGGCTCAACGCGTATCGGTAACTACGTATTCAACCACCCATTCTTCATTCCAGGTGTGGTAACAATCAGTACTGCGGTAGCACTCGGCTTCGCATTCGGCGGTCTGTTTATCTAACATTCGCTGGTGATTGAACATTTAAAAGGAAGCTTCGGCTTCCTTTTTTGTTTTCTGCTCAATGTGTTATTTGATACGCATCAAATAACCATTATAAACTTTAAAAACCGCCTAAAAATAAAGTTTGAATAAAATTCCAAGATTATTCTGCCTAATCATAAACAACACCTACCAAATCAATCTCCTTCCACTTCCAGTTAATCCAAAACGAATATTAATCCAAGCTAACTAACCAAAAAACCTTGACGATTTTCTGCCATTTTTTAGCCCTTTTATTAGCCATTATTTTTGTGAACAGCACCAAACTTAAATACCGGAGTAAGGAATAAAATAACCGCAGCTAAATTAAATCTAACTTCATTTGGATTAGTAAATATAAAAACAACCTTAATTTAAAGTCAGCAACTTTATATCGTTGAGTGCTTTATAAGTGTCCGTGTATTTACAATCTATAAATCATTAGTCGCTAATTCACATCACTTCTATTTAAGATGATGTAAGGAGATAGCCATGACAACTCAAACGATACCAAGCGAGAAAAAAAAGGGCGGCTTCTTTGCCAACTTTAAATTCCCTTCTGCCTACACCATTCTATTTATTCTGATTGCGTTCGTCGCACTGCTTACCTGGATTGTTCCAGCAGGCCAATACGACCGTGCAATGAATGAAGAGCTAGGCCGAGAAGTACCCGTAACCGGAACCTATCAAGCGGTAGAAGGTAACCCTCAAGGCGTGATTGATGTACTGCTCGCGCCTATTGACGGCTTCTATGACCACAATAGCTATGAAGCGGCGGCTATCGACGTTTCGCTGTTCATCTTAATCATTGGTGGCTTCTTAGGGCTAGTAACCAAAACGGGTGCCATTGATGCCGGTATCGAGCGCGTCACCGCCCGCTTAGAAGGGCGAGAAGAGTTGATGATACCAATACTGATGGCGCTATTTGCCGCAGGTGGTACCGTCTACGGCATGGCGGAAGAATCACTGCCCTTCTATACATTGCTAGTGCCGGTAATGATGGCAGCTCGCTTTGACCCTCTTGTTGCCGCTGCGACCGTACTGCTTGGTGCAGGTATTGGGGTGCTGGGTTCAACGATTAACCCATTCGCAACCGTGATCGCTGCCAACGCCTCTGGTATTCCATTTACAGACGGTATCGTGTTGCGCATTGCGATGTTGATTATTGGTTGGGGTATTTGTGTTGCCTACGTAATGCGTTACGCAAGAATGGTTCAAGCCGATCCAACAACATCAATTGTCTACGACAAATACGAAGAGAACAAAGCGCACTTCTTAGGTAATGCGAGCGGCGAAAAACTTGAATTCACCGCGACTCGCAAACTGATTCTGACCATTTTTGGTGGCTCGTTCGCTGTAATGATTTATGGTGTATCCGTTGCTGGATGGTGGATGGCTGAGATCTCAGCGATGTTCTTAGCAGCAACCATCATCGTTGGTATTGTGGCTCGCATGAGCGAAGAAGAGTTTACCACCAGCTTCATTGATGGTGCCCGCGACCTACTTGGCGTTGCGCTCATCATAGGTATTGCACGTGGTATCGTAGTGGTGATGGACCGCGGTATGATCACCGATACCATTCTCTTCTCAGCAGAACAGATGGTAACGGGGCTTTCTTCGGTTATCTTCATTAACGTGATGTTCTTCTTAGAGATTCTACTGTCGTTCTTAGTGCCATCGACCTCTGGCTTAGCGGTACTGACCATGCCAATCATGGCACCACTGGCCGACTTTGCTGGCGTAGGTCGTGACTTGGTTATCACTGCGTACCAATCTGCATCTGGCTTGGTGAACCTAATCACCCCAACCTCCGCGGTGGTGATGGGTGGTTTGGCGATTGCTCGTGTCCCTTACGTGCGCTGGGTTAAATGGGTGATGCCACTAGTCGGTATATTGATGGTGTTCTGCATTGTTGTACTGAGTATTGGTGCGCTGATCTAACTAACAGCACTTCACTCCTTTCTCATCCAAAGCCGCTTCTCACAGCGGCTTTTTTATTGTTCCCTCTCAATGTAACCCTCTGCCACTGAAACAGCTCCTCAAAGCCATACACGCGATATTCAAGGTTCTTCTGTTCGTAGCCAAGCTCAACCAAACTCAAAGCACTCGCAATAGAAGAATCAATCCTACTTTTAAACATCTAATTTTCTTGATGAAATAACACTCTATTTTCAACCATGATGTTTAAACAAATAGTTAGTCACTTATTATCGTTAATTATATTTAAAGTAATTAATAGCCTAATAAACAGACGAGGATTAATGCCCTTTTCTATCAAAAAACACACTTAAAAAGCCGATTTTAAAATGTGATCGCAACAGCTTTATTCGCATTTACTTTGTTAATAAACAATTAATTCCACATCCAAAATTAAATATCTAAATAAAAACACTGCATACTTCCAAGCTAAGTACACTCTTATCAATAAAACTATTCTGCATATAATCTCTCGTAAATTAGATTCTAGTAAGTTTCGTCAAAAAAGCGTGCATAAAGTTCCCTAACTGCTAACTATTTAGAATGTATTATTCATAACTGAAAGTGCATAAAGTTTGTTAAAACCCTTAATTTCAAAGGGCTGCGGGATAAAAAACGATTTGTGATAGATCTCTAAGAATACCTGACTAGCAGGCGTAATATTAATTCCAGACAAGAGATATGAATAAATAATTCATTCTTCTCAACTGAAAATAAATAATTACTCTTAGCGATAAAAGTAATTCAAATATATAAGAGAGAGACGATCATGAGTAAGTTCTATGTAGGTTCTGAAATAGGTCAATTACGCCGCGTTCTAGTTCACCGTCCAAGACGCGCACTGACTCACCTAACACCCTCTAACTGTCACGATTTACTATTTGATGACGTACTGGCTGTTGAACGTGCTGGTAAAGAGCATGACGCATTTACTCAAACGCTGCGTGATCAAGGTGTTGAAGTTCTTCTTCTTACTGACCTACTAGCAGACACGCTAGCAGTGCCAGAAGCGAAAGATTGGCTTTTGAATCATCAAGTTTCTGATTACCGCTTAGGCAAAACCTTTGCTAACGATGTGCGCTGCTACTTGGGCGACTTACCAAACCTAGAACTAGCAAAAATCCTAACGGGTGGTCTGTCTTACGCTGAGATGCCAATGAAATCATCTTCAATGATGCAAGGCATGCACGCACCAACCGACTTCATTATCGAACCGCTACCAAACCACCTATTTACTCGTGACACATCTTGCTGGGTATACGGTGGCGTATCCATCAACCCGATGGCGAAACCTGCTCGTCAACGTGAAACCAACCACGTTCGCGCTATTTACCGCTGGCACCCAACATTTGCTGGCCAAGACTTCATTAAGTACTTCGGCGATGAAGAAAACATCAGCTACGACAACTCAACCATTGAAGGCGGTGACGTTCTTGTAATCGGTCGCGGCACGGTTCTTATCGGTATGTCTGAGCGTACAACAGCACAAGGTGTTGAGCACTTAGCATCTAGCCTATTCAAACACGGTCAAGCGAAACAAGTTATCGCAATGCAGCTACCAAAACACCGCTCTTGCATGCACTTAGACACCGTTATGACGCACATGAACGAAGATACGTTCTCTGTTTACCCGGAAGTGGTGAGTAAAGACGTACAGTGCTGGAACCTAACTGGTGATGAGTCTGGCGCAGTGAAAGTGAAAGAAGAAGGCTACTTCGTAACAGCTATCGAAAAAGCACTTGGCGTAGACAAGCTAAACCTAATCACGACCGGTGGTGACAACTTCCATGCAGAACGTGAACAGTGGAACGATGCAAACAACGTTCTAACGGTTAAACCTGGCGTTGTGATTGGCTACGAAGGCAACACCTACACCAATGAAAAATACGATAAAGCAGGCATCACAGTTCTTCCTATCCCTGGAGATGAACTTGGCCGCGGTCGCGGTGGCGCACGCTGCATGAGCTGCCCAATTGAGCGTGATGGTATCTAATCACTAAGACGAAAACGGCCAAGTTGAATGATCTTAAATAATCTCAGCTTGGCCAAAATGAGAGAACACAATTATGACTAAGCAAACTGTTGTTGTTGCACTCGGCGGTAATGCCCTACTTCGTCGCGGTGAGCCGTTAGAAGCCGATGTTCAACGCCGTAATATTGAAACAGCGGTTAAAACCATCTCTGAAATCGCGAAAGTGTACAACGTGGTTCTAGTACATGGTAATGGCCCACAAGTTGGTTTACTGGCTCTGCAAGGTTTGGAATACAAAAAAGTAAACCCGTATCCGCTAGATGTATTGGGCAGTGAGACTCAAGGCATGATCGGCTACATGCTGATGCAAGAGTTCAAGAACTATCTACCTAACCGCAACATCTCGTGCATGTTGACGCAAATGACCGTTGATCCAAACGATCCTGCATTCGCCGATCCAACGAAGCCGATTGGCCCGATCTACGAAGAAGCGGAAGCGCGTGAATTGGCGGAGAAATTCCACTGGATCGTCAAACCAGACGGCCAACACTTCCGTCGCGTTGTGCCAAGCCCACGCCCTACCGGCATTGTTGAACACGAAGCGATCACTCAGCTTATCGATGCAGGCCACCTCGTGATCTGTACTGGCGGCGGCGGCATCCCAGTGAAAAAAGAGAATGGCAAATTAGTCGGTGTGGAAGCTGTTATCGACAAAGACATGTCTGCGGCTTTCTTAGCGAAACAACTGGATGCGGATGCGCTACTGATTCTGACCGATGCAGACGCTGTGTACCTGGATTGGGGCAAACCGACTCAACACGCACTGCGCAGCACCACACCAAGTGAACTGGCGAAATTCGAATTTGATGCAGGCTCTATGGGACCAAAAATTGAAGCATCGTGCGAATTCATTCAGCAAGGCGGCAAAGTCGTCGGTATTGGTGCACTCGAAGATGGTTTGCAAATCCTGCAAGGCTTGGCGGGCACCAACATCACCAAAGATTAATCTACTCGCGAGCTTTTCAAACCTTGCGAGAAAACTGAATCACCGTTTGAACTGAAATTAATACACAAAAATTGAATCGCGCTTTCTTGAATTTTCTTTCCCTGTAACAAGAAAGCGCCTAAATCTAAGAAGGAATACATCATGGCTTTTAACCTACGCAATCGTAACTTCCTAAAACTACTAGATTTCACTCCACGCGAAATTCAACACTTATTAGATCTTTCTATGGAGCTAAAAAAAGCGAAGTACAACGGTTACGAACAGCCAACACTAACTGGCAAAAACATTGCGCTTATCTTTGAGAAAACCTCAACTCGTACTCGCTGTGCATTCGAAGTAGCGGCATTCGACCAAGGCGCTCGCGTGTCTTACTTAGGCCCATCTGGCTCTCAAATTGGCCACAAAGAATCAATGAAAGATACCGCTCGCGTTCTTGGCCGTATGTACGATGGCATTGAATACCGCGGCTTCGGTCAAGAGATTGTTGAAGAGCTAGGCGCTTACGCTGGAGTTCCAGTATGGAATGGTCTGACTGACGAATTCCACCCTACACAAATTCTTGCTGACTTCCTAACCATGACGGAATACGGCCGTGGTAAACAACTGCATGAAATCAGCTTTGCTTACCTAGGTGATGCTCGCAACAACATGGGTAACTCTCTGATGGTTGGCGCAGCGAAAATGGGCATGGACATTCGCCTTGTTGCTCCAAAACAGTTCTGGCCACAAGAAGAACTATTGGCTCAGTGTCGTGAAATCGCAGAGCACACAGGTGGCAAAATTACACTGACTGAAGATGTTCAAGAAGGCGTGCAAGGTTGTGACTTCCTGTACACCGACGTTTGGGTATCTATGGGCGAAGCGAAAGAAGCATGGGCTGAGCGTATCAACCTAATGATGCCTTACCAAGTGAACATGGAAATGCTGAAAGCAACGGGTAACCCACATGTGAAATTCATGCACTGTCTGCCAGCTTTCCATGGCGAAGATACCACGGTAGGCAAACAACTTGCGGCTGAATATCCACAGCTAAAAGACGGTGTGGAAGTGACTGATGAGGTAGTTGAGTCTGAATACTCTATCGTGTTCGATGAAGCTGAAAACCGCATGCACACCATCAAAGCAGTAATGGTTGCAACACTAGGCAGTTAATTACCTAAACAGCTAAGAATCGAAACAACTAAGAAGTTAAGCACTCACTTGTTCGCGAGACATTGACAAGTTAAGTGTAATGACAGGGAAATGCGGGCGGCGAACTTGGGATTTAGCCCTTGGATAAAGCCCGCATTTTTTTTCATGTACTTGAGGGCATTATCGCCCCAAAAACCCTGAGATTTTCTGTTTCAACAAGGGCTTAAATCAAAGCAAAATGTAGAGGTTATTTCGCATAAAAATCCATTAAATGAATACTTTACAGAAAGTATTGCATGCCGTTTTTATCTGAGTATAATCCTCCGCAATTTGTCTTAAGAGAGCAAAAAATGAACTGCAATTCTGTCGCACATGATTGTCAAACTACACGCCAAAGAGTGGCGGTGGTGTCATTTTTATTTTGCTCTATTGATCGTTTCGAAGCCTCCTATTTTTAGGGGGCTTTTTTTTTGTCCGCAATTTGACTGTATGCATAGAAGGAAGACCCGTTATGGCGCATTCGTTATTTAACAAGCACATCATCTCCATTCCAGAGCTCTCTCGTGATGAACTGGAGCTTATCGTCGATACTGCAGCAAGACTCAAAGCAGAGCCAAATCCAGAGCTGCTGAAAAATAAGGTGGTGGCGAGCTGCTTCTTTGAGCCTTCAACTCGAACTCGCCTTTCATTTGAAACTGCAGTTCAACGCCTAGGTGGCACGGTCATCGGTTTTGATAATGGCGGTAACACATCGCTGGCTAAAAAAGGCGAAACACTTGCCGATTCAGTGCAGGTTATTTCATCCTACGTCGATGCCTTTGTAATGCGTCACCCACAAGAAGGGGCAGCACGTTTAGCGTCTGAATTTTCTAACGGTGTGCCGGTAGTAAACGGCGGCGACGGTGCTAACCAGCACCCGACGCAAACCTTGCTGGACCTATTCTCGATTTACGAAACACAAGGCACGCTCGATAACCTCAATGTGGCGTTCGTCGGCGACCTAAAATATGGCCGTACCGTGCACTCATTGACCCAAGCACTATCGAAATTCAATAGCGTGCGTTTCTTCTTTATCGCGCCAGAAGTCTTAGAGATGCCAGATTACATCTGTGAAGAATTGGAAGAGATGGGCATCCAATACAGCACTCACAGCAGCATTGAAGAAGTCGTGCCGGAACTGGATGTTCTGTACATGACTCGCGTGCAGAAAGAGCGCTTTGATGCGTCGGAATACGCACACATGAAATCGGCTTACATCCTCACCGCCGATACATTGAAAGACGCTCGTCAAAACATGAAGGTACTTCACCCGCTGCCACGCGTCGACGAAATCACCACCGACGTTGATAAAACGCCACACGCTTACTACTTCGAACAAGCTGAAAACGGTGTATACGCTCGCGAAGCCCTATTGGCCCTAGTTCTTAACGACACTTTATAAGCAGGAGAAACAGTCATGGTTAAACAAACTCAGCTACAAGTAGAAGCGATCCGTAACGGCAGCGTGATTGACCACATCCCTGCTCACCTTGGTATCAAAATCCTTAAACTGTTTAAGCTACACAAGACAGAACAGCGCATCACTATGGGCTTAAACCTGCCATCATCGGCACTTGGCCATAAAGATCTAATCAAGATTGAGAACATCTTCCTGACCAAGGAACAAGCCAACCAATTGGCTCTTTATGCTCCGCAGGCAACGGTCAATCAGATTGAAGAGTATAAAGTGGTTAATAAGCTAACCCTTGTGCTGCCAGAGCAAATCCACAGTGTCTACTCTTGCCCGAATAGCAACTGTATTTCGCACGGTGAACCTGTCGAAAGCAGCTTTAAAGTGCAGCTAAAACAGGAAAACGTGCAGCTAAAATGTCACTACTGTGAAAAAGTATTCTCTCGCGAGATCATGAGTGAAATTCGCTAACCCTTAGCGCCATTATCACGGTCTCCAAAGCACCCTAATACCGATGGATATTTATGCCAAACTTGGAATAAATATCCATTTAACAAAAGAATAAAACTCCAAAATAAAAGCAATTAACTAGAATTTTATTTGGTGATCCCCTTCAAAAAGATAACTATCCTTTAGTGGTAGACTCAATGGGTAGACGATCATACATCACGCATACCTTCCCTCTTTATTTCGGGATTCATCGGTAAGCCCTATTTAACAATCGTACTCTACGGCTTTGGGAGTACGCTCGGCGCTATGGACAAGCGATAACCACATGTTGACCTTAAGGAGTTGTTCATGAACCCAATCACTGAGCACGGTTGCTTGTATTCAGCTGAAGATAAAACACTGACTGCAGCGTGCAAACGCTTACTACAACAACAAAGCTTCTCGACCCAGAATCAACTGCGCGAGAAACTCGTCGACATTGGCTATACAGGTATCAGCCAATCGACTGTCTCTCGCATTTTGTCACAGCTTGGCGTTGTCAAAATTCAGAATGCCTGTGGTAAAAAGGTTTACTGCATCACGGTTGAAAGCGCGCCTGTGCGTGTCGATGCCTCTATCTCATCACAAATCGAATTAATTACTCACAACCAAGCGATGGTGATCGTAAAAACAAACCCTGGTTGTGCACAGTTGGTCGCAAGATTAGTCGATATCGACCCACATACCGAGATTATCGGTACGGTTGGCGGCAATGACACCGTGCTTATTATTCCAAAAGATACGATGAATATTGATGCTTGCGAACAAGTAGTAAAAGCACGCTTGGGTGTAGCTTAAATGTCTCTTTTACAAAGGCAAGTCACTCAAGTTGAATTGCAGCTCCCCACTCGATTACCCAATAAAATCGCTATCCCGCCTTAGGGGATATTTGTTTGCCGATGAAACTAATAGCAAACTATTACGGTCTGATTGAGTTAAGATACCTTCAACTCCATTTTGATGACTAAATAGTATGCGACGACTTGCCACATTACTTTTTGTTTGTGTTTCCCTATTCACCCAGCCTGCGTGGGCGCTATTTGGGAACGACAACGCCGAGCCAAGCTTCGGAGGCAATAACAATGGTTTTGTCCCTGTAGACCAAGCTTTCCCTTTCAATTACTACCAGCAAGACGACAAAGTCCTTCTCGACTGGCAAGTAAAAGAGGGCTACTACCTCTATCAACATAGCCTCTCGTTCACCGGGCAAAATCTCGCTATCGGTAATGTTGAATTAGAAGATGGTAAGCCGCACCAAGATGAATTCTTCGGTGAGGTGAGCATTTATACTCAGCCGTTATTCGTGCAAGTTCCTCTGCAGAGTTACCAAGATGGCTCACAGCTGATCGTTAAGTATCAAGGCTGTGCGGACGCAGGGTTCTGCTACCCACCAGAGACTCGTATCATCGACATTGAACCTTTCACAGCAACAGGTTCTGCTAATTCGCAAGGTAGTGACTCACAAGCTTCATCTTCTGCTGGCAACGAAACCGATGTTTCTACGCAACCAACATCTCCGAAAGCAGACGTTGTAAGTAACACGACTCAACAGCCAAATGCCCCTGTTTCAAAAGAAGCAGGCTTAGCCGATAAGCTCGGTGACAGTTGGTGGACCCCTCTATTATTCTTAGCACTCGGTGTTGGTTTAGCCTTTACGCCGTGTGTGCTGCCTATGTATCCGATTCTAACGGGTATCGTTTTAGGTGGTGGCAAACTCAGCCAAGGTCGCGCGCTGATGCTGTCCTTTATTTACGTGCAAGGCATGGCGTTAACCTACACCTTATTAGGTTTAGTGGTTGCTTCAGCAGGCATGCAGTTCCAAGCCGCTATGCAGCACCCTTACGTGCTGATCGCGCTGAGTGTTCTGTTCGTGGCGTTGGCAATGTCGATGTTTGGCGTTTATAACCTGCAACTACCAAGCAGCATTCAAACTTGGCTCAACAATCAAAGCAATAAGCAGCAAGGTGGCAATACCTTGGGCGTATTCGCAATGGGCGCTATCTCTGGCTTGGTGTGTTCACCTTGTACCACGGCGCCATTGTCAGGCGCGCTGCTGTATGTGGCTCAGAGTGGCGACCTATTTACCGGTGCGATTGCTCTGTATGCATTAGCCATGGGTATGGGTATTCCGCTGATTTTAGTTGCGGTATTTGGTAATAAGCTATTGCCTAAAGCGGGCAGCTGGATGGACAAGGTGAAGATCGTATTCGGCTTTATCTTGCTGGCAGCACCTATCTTCCTGCTAGAGCGCATCATTCCTGAATTGTGGGCAACCGTGCTTTGGTCTGGCCTTGGCTTCATCGCCTTTGGTTGGCTGTACCATAGCAAGAATGCACTGCCATTCGGCGGCTGGAAGCAGAGTGCGGTAGGCATCATCGCGATGCTTGGCTTGTTTGCTTCGGCACAGCCTGCATTGAACTATTGGTTTGCGGAGAAGAGCGTAACGGTAGAACAACAGCACATCCAATTTGCACGCATCAACACGGTTGAAGAGCTAGAAATCCAGCTCATCGAAGCGAAGAAACTCGGTAAGCCTGTGATGCTCGACTTCTACGCCGATTGGTGTGTGGCGTGTAAAGAGTTCGAGAAGTACACCTTCCATCAAGCTGATGTGGAAAACAAGCTTTCTGACTTTGTACTGCTACAAGCCGATGTAACGAGAAACATGCCTCAAGACATTGAACTGCTTAAACAATTACAGGTACTTGGCTTACCGACGATTGAGTTCTGGGATGGCGAGGGTAACCATGTTCCAAATGCTCGTGTAACCGGTTTTATGCCTGCTGATGTATTCTTAAAACACATGCAAAACCACCAGCTATAACGGCAATATTCACTAAAATATAAGCCGAATCGAAAGCCGCACCGCCCCTCCGTAACGAGATGGCAGTGCGGCTTTTTTGCTATTCAGAGTAACGCTTTCTTATTCCGGGGATAAAAGTCGATATGGTTCAGACTTTTAATGCATAGATATTGTCCACATACTCAATCAGGATGATAATAAATATTAACTAAATTGTTAAAAGTATGAACGTCATGGACTCGACCTATACCATCATCATTGCTGATGACCACCCTCTCTTTCGCAACGCCCTGTTTCAGTCAGTTCATATGGCGATCAGTGGTGCGAACCTGCTTGAGGCCGATTCTCTCGATGCCTTACTGACTCTGCTAAAGAAAGAAGGCGAGCCGGATCTATTACTGCTCGATCTGAAAATGCCGGGCGCCAATGGCATGTCAGGCTTAATTCAACTGCGCGCTGAATACCCAGATCTACCGATTGTGGTGGTTTCTGCCAGTGAAGATGCCAGCGTGGTCACTCAGGTGAAGAGCCACGGTGCGTTTGGCTTTATTCCTAAGTCGAGTGATATGCGTGAGTTGGTGAGTGCACTGAATCAAGTGCTGAATGGCGACCCGTTCTTCCCTGAAGGGCTTATCACCAATAATGCAGCGTGTAGCGACCTTGCAGAAAAGATTTCCACACTGACGCCTCAGCAATACAAGGTATTAGGGATGCTTTCTGACGGCTTGCTTAACAAGCAAATCGCGTATGAATTGAATGTTTCGGAAGCGACCATCAAAGCACATATGACGGCCATCTTCCGTAAACTGGATGTGAAAAATCGTACTCAAGCGGTTATCTTGCTACAAGAAGTCCACAATTAAGCTTCACTGATATCCTCTTCTAAAGTCGTCTTAGGTAAACATAAACCCAACCTGACGACTTTATGATCATCTATCTCTGCAACCACCCAAGTGATGTCATGCCACTCAAAGCTATCACCCAATACAGAGTGTGCGCCAAGCTCTTGAGCAACCAATTGTTTTAGCGTCATTTCTCGCTCTTCTTCCGAGCCAAGTTCAATACCATAACAATCACTCACTGCCGCAACTGATAGCTCAACATCCAAGAAGAAGTCACCAAAGAATCGTGCCGCCTCTTCTGCTAGAGGCGCCTCACTGAACAACGAACTTAAGCTGTCCAAATCTTTGTCTTGACCAAGCACACATAAGATATCGTTCGCCTCTAACACGGTGCTGCCTGATGGGTGAAGCATGGCATCTTGTCGAAACACTGCCGCAATGCGCGTCCCTTCTGGCATAGATAAGCGTTTAAGCGGCTCGCCGACACACCACTTCTCGTCTTTCAATTTGTAAACAAACATCTCCCACTCACTGGTCGGATAAATCTCCATGCCGGTACGAGAAATTGGGGTTGGTGTCGGTGGTAAGGTCACCTGAGCCAACCTCGCAACTTTCATCAAGCTGCCGCCTTGAACAATCAGCGACACCATAACCACGAAGAACGCGATGTTGAAGTAAAGCTGAGCATTAGGCAGGCCAGCCATCATCGGGAACACCGCCAGAATGATCGGTACCGCGCCGCGTAGACCGACCCAAGAAACAAACCAACGTTCCTTGGTGGTAAAGCTTCTGAACGGCAGCAAACCCAACCAAACCGACAGCGGACGAGCAAACAAAATCATACCGAAGGCCAGTGCCAGCGCAGGCAGAGCAATGTCCATCAACGTTGATGGCGTCACCAATAAACCCAATACCAAGAACATCACGATCTGGCTTAGCCACGTCATGCCATCAAGAACATTAAGAATCGAGTGTCGCGAGCGCGTCGGACGATTACCAATGAACAAGCCCACTAGGTAAATCGATAAGATGCCGCTGCCGCCAAGCATGTTAGAGAACGCAAACAGAGCCACGCCCCCACTGAGTACCAGAATGGAATAAAGGCCATCAGCCAATTGTACTCGATTGATTAAGCTCCATAGAACCCAGCCGCCGCCAATACCAACAAGAGTACCGATACCAAACTGCATCGCAAAACTTTGCAGTAGGAAGTTCATCCCCATCTCAGCGTCAGGGTTACCTAACAGCGCAATTAAGGTCACCGTCAGGAAGACCGCCATTGGGTCGTTAGTGCCCGATTCGATCTCTAGGGTTGAACCAACACGCTCATTGAGACTCTGTCCTTTCAGCAAAGAGAATACCGCTGCCGCATCGGTTGAACCAACAATCGCCCCGACCAAGATGCCCTGCATTAATGACAAGTCAAACAGCCAAGCCGCCATTAATCCGGTTAAGGTTGCTGTACATGCGACACCTATCGTCGCCAGCGAGAGCGAAGGCCAGAAAGCGACCTTGAAGCTCGCCACCTTGGTTCGCATACCGCCATCCAACAGAATCACGGCAAGCGCAAGGTTACTCACCAAGTAGGTCAGTGAGTAATCATCGAAATGAATATTACCGGGTCCATCTTCACCCGCTAACATACCAACGAACAAAAAGATCAAAAGAATAGGAACGCCCAATCGAGAGGACACTTGTGAGAAAAGCACGCTGATGGCGATGAGTACGGCACCAGTCAAGAATAAGTGGTTAATGGTTATTGCGTCCAATTCGTTCCCCCAAAGAATAAAACTCAAGATATAAGCATGTTGATCTTCTGCCGTTTAGCAAGGCACGGTCGGTGAAAGTGCCGTTGTTACTATAACAAACTTATGTTTCGCTTCGTGTCATAAGCAGGGCTAAATACCGTTTCTCGGTCATTTAGTTGTTAAATTTTATGACTCGCAGTCTAATTCATCCCTTTTTGTTAGACCTTTGGCTAATTTAACAACATTGTAACATCACATTTTTCTATGGTTATGTCTCCTAGCTCCCATATTTCAGTACATTAGCGCTAATACCATCCCGACTAAAGTTGCACAGATCCCTTGACTTATCCTTGCTACATTCTAAATCGTAACATTACGTTAACACGCTATTTTACAAAACGGTTTCACAAAAACAGTTTCTACGAAAACGGAATAAAGGAGAAGGCAATGGCGTTCGAATCTACGGAACATGCTCAAGCCTACTGGAAGGAAAACTTGGGAATTATGGGAACACTGCTCGCGGTCTGGTTTGCGGTGTCTTACGGCGCTGGCATCTTATTTGTGGATGCCCTCAATACCGTTCAGTTTGGCGGGTTCAAGCTAGGATTTTGGTTCGCTCAGCAAGGTTCGATATACACCTTCGTGGCGCTGATATTTATTTACGTTGTCCGCATGAATGCGCTCGACAAAAAATACAACGTACAGGAAGACTAGAGGCTAGAACATGGATATTCAAACTTGGACGTTTATTCTCGTCGGTATTACTTTCGCGGTATATATCGGCATCGCAATCTGGGCTCGTGCAGGGTCTACTAGTGAGTTCTACGTTGCTGGCGGTGGTGTACACCCAGTAGCAAACGGCATGGCGACCGCCGCTGACTGGATGTCGGCAGCATCATTCATCTCAATGGCAGGTATCATCTCATTCGTTGGTTACGACGGTGCGGTTTACCTAATGGGTTGGACAGGTGGTTATGTACTACTTGCGCTATGTTTAGCACCTTACCTACGTAAGTTCGGTCAGTTTACGGTTCCTGATTTCATCGGTGAGCGTTACTACTCGAAAACGGCACGTATGGTAGCGGTATTCTGTGCAATCTTCGTATCGTTTACGTACGTTGCAGGCCAGATGCGTGGTGTGGGCGTTGTATTCTCTCGTTTCCTAGAAGTTGATATTAACCTAGGCATCATCATTGGTATGGGTATTGTGTTCTTCTACGCAGTACTAGGTGGCATGAAAGGCATCACTTATACGCAGGTAGCTCAATTCTGTGTCCTCATTTTCGCCTTCCTTGTTCCAGCAATCTTTACCTCAATCATGATGACAGGTAACCCACTTCCACAAGTTGGTATGGGCTCTACGCTATCAGGCACAGATGTTTACCTTCTTGATAAACTGGATGGACTGACCGAAGAACTCGGATTTACCGCCTATACCGAAGGTAACAAGAGCATGGTAGATGTATTCTTCATCTGTGCGGCTCTAATGGTCGGTACTGCGGGTCTTCCACACGTAATCATTCGTTTCTTCACGGTACCAAAAGTACGTGATGCTCGTATCTCAGCGGGTTGGGCACTACTGTTCATCTCATTGCTATACACAACAGCACCAGGCGTTGCAGCATTCGCTCGTGTAAACATGATCGAAACAATCAACGGCCCTGACATGCAAGGTGTCGCTGCAGCGGACGCACCAAGCTGGTATAAAAACTGGGAAAGCACTGGCCTAGTAGGTTGGGAAGATAAGAACGGCGATGGCAAAATGTTCTACTCGGGCGATGAGCGCAACGAGATGAAGATTAACCGTGACATCATCGTACTAGCTTCTCCAGAGCTAGCGAAACTACCAAACTGGGTTGTAGCACTGCTTGCAGCCGGTGGCCTAGCAGCCGCACTATCAACAGCCGCGGGTCTACTATTGGTCATCTCAACGTCGATTTCACATGACTTGTTGAAGAAAGGCTTCAGACCAAACATGACCGACAAGCAGGAGCTGTTAGCCGCTCGTCTGGCAGCCATGGTCGCGATTGTCGGTGCCGGTTACTTAGGTATTAACCCACCAGGCTTTGTAGCACAGGTAGTAGCGTTTGCCTTCGGCTTAGCCGCAGCATCCTTCTTCCCAGCGATTATCCTAGGTATCTTCTACAAGAAGATGAACAAGGAAGGCGCAATTGCAGGTATGTTGTCAGGTATTGCCTTCACAGCAAGCTACATCATCTACTTCAAGTTCATTAACCCAGCAGCAAGCACACCTGAAAACTGGTGGTTTGGTATCAGCCCAGAAGGCATCGGTACGCTAGGTATGTGTCTAAACTTCGTAGTATCGATTGCTGTAAACAAAGTAACTGCTGAAGTACCACAAGATGTACAAGATATGGTTGAGAACATCCGTTACCCGAAAGGTGCAGGTGAAGCTCACGACCACTAAGCACGACCATTAAACAAAGATGTTTAGCAAAAAATGAATCAGTACTTACATTGTAGGGATTAGGTACTGACTCCAGAAAGCCGATACTTCGTGTATCGGCTTTTTCTTTTTCTGCTCACTTTATAAAAAGATAAACAAAGGGTTGTTTTTAAAATTTTATTTGATAATAATTATCATTAACATCTAATAAAGAGATGCAGATGATGATGAAAGAGCAGCAGGTTCTCTATTCGAGATTTTACAAAGCACAGGATCGCTTTGCTTCATTAGAACAAGTTCAAGGCCATGAGCCGTTTGTAATTCGAGAGTATATCGAGTGTGCACTGACGCTTTCGGCTTACTATGAAAAGCATGCCGCTCAAGAAAACATCTTGTTGTGCGAGCTGTATCTACGCCAAGTTTTCTTTCATTTGATTGAAGCGATTGAGTCTCCTCAGCGCAGTTTCGCCTTTCGTCATATCTGCCTAGACTCTATTCACTCACCACTATTTTATTTGAAGCGCCACTACTGCCAGCAACCTCAAGGCCAAGCGCGTTTTTTGAATCTCAGCGAAACACTACAACAAGTCCAAGCCCCACTTGGCTAACAAGGATAGAACATGACCCTACAATTTCGGATTGAAAAAGACAGCATGGGCGAAGTGAAAGTCCCTGCCGATGCGCTATACCAAGCACAAACTCAGCGTGCAGCGGATAACTTCGCGTTTAGCTCTCACAAGATGCCGACCAGTTTTATTCAAGCACTGGCGTTAATTAAACAGGCAGCGGCAGATACCAATGCTCAGTTAGGTCTACTGGAAGGTGATATTGCCAACGCGATAGCCGAAGCCAGCCAAGAGATCATTGAGGGTAAACACCTCGATCAATTCCCTATCGATGTCTACCAAACCGGTTCAGGTACCAGTTCCAACATGAATGCCAATGAAGTGATTGCTACGCTTGCCTCAAGAAGCTTGCAAGGCGACGTGAACCCCAATGATCACGTCAACATGGGCCAAAGCAGTAACGATGTGGTGCCAACCGCAATTCAAGTGAGCGTTGCTTTGATGGCTGAAAATAAGCTATTACCTGCATTAACTCACCTTTCTGAAGCACTCACTATCAAGCAACAGGAACTTGCAGAGGTCGTGAAGACCGGCCGCACTCATCTAATGGATGCGATGCCAATGACCTTTGCTCAAGAGCTTGGTGGTTGGAAGTTCCAGATAGAACACGCTAAGCAAGCAATAGAGAACACCCTGCCCGCTATCAAGGCTTTAGCACAAGGTGGTACTGCGGTTGGAACAGGGATCAATGCTGACCCACGCTTTGCCGATAAGTTTGCGAGTAACCTGTCTCAATCGACAAAGATCAGTTTTAGCTCGAGTGAAAACTTCTTTTTTAACCTCAGCAGTCAAGACGCGATCGTTGCGCTGTCAGGTCAGCTCAAAACGGCAGCAGTTGCGATCATGAAGATCTCAAACGATCTTCGCTGGATGAACTCTGGGCCGTTGGCTGGCTTAGGGGAAATTGAATTACAGGCTCTACAACCAGGCTCATCGATCATGCCTGGCAAGGTAAATCCTGTGATTCCAGAAGCTGCAGCTATGGCGGCGGCGCAAGTCATTGGCAACGACACCACCATTACCGTAGCCGGACAATCAGGTAACTTCCAACTTAATGTGATGCTGCCAGTGATTGCTCATAACGTGTTGGAAAGTATTGAGTTATTGGCTAATAGCTCTGTCGCATTGGCAGATAAAGCCATCGCGACCTTCACGGTACGCCAAGACAATCTCGATTTGGCACTGTCAAAGAACCCAATCCTAGTGACCGCACTTAACCCTGTGATTGGCTACTTGAAGGCGGCTGATATTGCCAAGAAAGCTTACAAAGAAGGCTTACCAATTCTGGATGTCGCAGAAAGAGAAACCGATCTTAGCCGAGAAGAGCTCAGTAAACTGCTTGATCCAACCACACTGACACAAGGTGGCATTGCTGGTTAGTTATTAAATTAACAAGCGAATCGGCGTTCGCAAAAAAAACAGAGACAAAAAAGGCCTCATCTGAGGCCTTTTCACTATCCGCTCACGAACGTACTAATCCGAGCCTGTTAACCCAAACTAGCTCACTCGATTCAAGACCGCTCTTAACTTAAGTGGCTTCACTGGCTTGGCAATAAAGCGAAAGCTGTTGGCCTTTATCGCTGCCAACATGTCATCGGTTCTATCGGCACTAATGATGACCCCTTCAAAAGAGTCTCCGAGGCGCAAGCGACACTGCTGCAGGACTTCGAGACCCGTTCTGCCATTATCTAAACGGTAATCAGAGAAAATCACATCAGGTAGCCAACCCTCATCTAGGCACTGCAAGCTTTCGACCAAATCAACCGCCGTCTTAACCTCACAGCCCCAACGTCCGATCAGGTTTTCCATACCGACTAAGATTTCTCGTTCATTATCGACACACAATATCTTGAGATGTTCGATGTCGCTGGTCGCCATTGGCGTCGAAGCTTGCACAACTGGAGCCACTTTTTCCGCTCTAGCTAAGGTGATGGAAAAGACACTGCCTTGCCCCGGCCATGAGCGCATCGAAATTTGATGGCCAAGCACATGAGCAATACCTTTCGAGATAGCCAGCCCTAACCCCAATCCTTGATCGGCTCGTACTTGGCTGCCACGAGTAAACTCTTCAAAGATTTCTTGTTGCTTGTCTTCATCGATACCGGTTCCATTATCCCACACATCAATTCGAACCTGTCCATTCACTCTTCTCGCACCCAGTACCACTTTCCCTTCCGGGTTATAGCGGAACGCATTGGTCAAAAAGTTCTGAATCACACGCCTCAACAGCTTAGGGTCTGAATGAATGAACAATGACGACGGAATCATCTTAAACTCAATTTTCTGTTGTCTCGCTAGAGCGCTAAATTCCGCGTTCAAATTGGTTAATACGTCATGCACGGCAATCGCGTGAATGTTGGTTTCTAACTTTCCGGACTCCAATCGAGAGATATCCAGCAAGTCACCAATCAAATCTTCTGCGGCGCCAAGTGCACTCTCGATGTGAGATGACAATTGCTTCACCTCTTGCTCTTTTGCCACCTCAGACAGTGACGAAGCAAATAGACGTGCGGCATTGAGCGGCTGCATCAAATCGTGGCTTACCGCGGCTAGAAAACGACTCTTAGATTGTGATTCTTGATCCGAAATCTGCGTGGCTTTTACCAAGCGATGGTTCAGTTTTTCGAGTTCTTGAGTTCGCTCATGCACTCTCGATTCCAAACTTTCGTTGGCATCTTTTAGCGCTTGCTCTGCTTGTCGGAATACCGTGATGTCGGTAAAGCTCATCACAAAGCCACCACTTGGCATCGGGTTACCTTGCACTTCAATCACTCGACCATCAGGACGAATGCGAGAAGAGGTATGTCGAGTGCCTTGCTCCAAATGATAAACACGGCGACGCACATGATCTTCAGGGTCACCCGGACCACACAAACCTTGCTGAGCATTATGGCGAATCACATCGGAGATCGGCCTGCCCACTTGTATCAAACCAGCAGGGAACTCAAACAATTCTAGATAGCGCTGATTCCACGCCACCAGCCTCATTTGTTTGTCGATTACTGCGATGCCTTGGCCAATATGTTCAATCGCGCCTTGCAGTAAACCACGGCTGAAGTCGTACAGTTCCGAAGCTTCATCCACGATGGTCGCGACTTCTTCAAGCTGCATGTTTCTTCCCTGTAAAGCGGAAGTAAGTACTAACTTAGCAGACGAAGCACCGAATACTCCGGCGAGCACGCGCTCTGCGTGTCGAATCAGACTTGCAGGCGCTTGTTGATTAGGAAGCAGCGGCTGACCGTGTTGTTGCCAATAGCTGTGTAAGGCACTTTTGGCACGCTTACGGCCTACAAAACGCGACGCCAGCATCTCTAATTCAGCGACCGTCACTCGGTTCTGGTAAAGGCTGATATTCTCGTTTTCAGGCAGCGGCGTGCCAACAAATGCTGCTGATTGTAAGCGCTCACTTAGGCTTGGGCGAGTCGTCATCGAAACCACGGCATAGCACAAGGTATTAAGTACAATACTCAGCACAATGCCCCAGTTTGAACTGCTGATATTCCAGCTACTGAGCAGTTCTGGCGGCGTGATAATCCACAGTAAAAGGTTACTTTCACTGTCGCCAGCCAACATGCTGGTTTGGCTCATCAAGGTAATCAGCCAAATCAACGAGCCCACCATTAAGCCGACATACACGCCCTTGCGGTTACCCGGGCGCCAGTACAAACCACCAATAAGTGCTGGCGCGAATTGAGCAATCGCAGCAAAGGAAAGAAAGCCAATCGCTGACAGTGAATGGATGGTATCGAGCGCCTGATAAAACAGCCAAGCACCCAGTAACAGCAGTAAAATTAGCCCGCGGCGAATCACCAATAGCAGGCCAGAAAAGTGTCGATGGGTTCTTTGAGTTAGGCGCATACGGCGCAGTAACAATGGCATCACTAAATCATTCGACACCATGATCGCCAAGGCGATGGTCGACACTATCACCATGCCACTTGCCGCAGACGTACCACCAAGGAAAGCCAGCAAGGCAATGTGATTAGCGCCTTCTGACATTGGCACACTGATCACATAGGTATCCGCTGGCATACCAGTAAGTAGTCCTTGTCCTGCCCAAGCAATTGGCAGCACGAACAGTCCCATCAAAATCAGGTAAAGCGGAAACAACCAACGAGCGGTATGCAGGTCTTGAGGACGTTCGTTCTCTACCACCATGGTATGGAACTGGCGTGGCAGACAGACAATCGCCAACATGGTCAAAACGGTATGAATAATTAAGGTCGGAATATTGGGTGATTCGTAGGTGGAAGCCGCCACATCAAGCAAGTCGATCTTGTCGCTGCTCATCGCCAGATACATGATGAATAGGCCAACGATCAGGAATGCCGCGAGCTTAACGATGGATTCAAACGCCACCGCCATCATCATGCCACGGTGATGCTCTGTGTTATCAATGTGTCTTGTACCAAACAGCATGGTGAAAATAGCCAAAGCACCGACCACAAACCAAGACACATGATAGTCCTGATAACCGAAGTCAGCCGCTAGGTTGGGTGCAACAATATCCAACCCCATGGTAATACCACGCAGTTGCAGAGCAATATAAGGAAGGATACCAACCACGGCGATAACCGTCACCGCCACCGCTAAGCCCTGAGATTTTCCATAACGAGCCGCGATAAAGTCGGCAATGGAGGTGATATGTTCCCGCTTCGCAATCAGGATCAGCCGCGCCAAGATCCGCCAGCCTAGTGTAAAGACTAGAATCGGGGCGAGGTAAATGGGTAAAAAAGACCAAGGGTTGTTACTCGCCTGCCCGACCGTTCCATAGAAGGTCCAAGAGGTACAATACACGGCAATCGAAAGGCTATAGATCCACGGGCGCCAACGCGATAGCCAACGAACCTGCCTGTCTCCATACCAAGCGATCAGAAATAACACGCCCAAGTAGGCTAAAGAGACTGGAATTACTATCCATCCTTGCATTGAAAACCCTTTTTTCATCCATAAAAAAACCTCTCCATAAGGGAGAGGTTTCATTTAACTAAGGATGGGTGATTAACTCAATCGCATCGCTTAAATTCTGTGCTTTAGACTCTAATTATCAGCATTTGCTGTGAGATTCTGACTGTTCCGAATCTGATTGATTAATCTCAACCACTGAACTTCTTTCATCCAACTTAATGAACAGAGCAAGTGCACCCATAGCAGCCATGCCCCAGAAGATATTTGCGCCCCAAAGCTCATAACCCCAACCACTTAAGGTGGTCATCAGTGCAATAAAGGCACCTAATGGAATCGCGTTATACAGGGCTTGTAGCGCAACCATCTTGTTTTGTTCTTCAGATTGGATGTATTGAATCGCGGCGATGTGTGCCATGGCAAAGGTCACACCGTGCAGCAACTGCACCATCACCAGTGCAAAAATCGCCGTGGTTGATGCGGTTATACCCCAACGCGCCATCACCCCAATAGCCGCGACGACAAACAAAGTACGCAGTGACCAGCCTGAGAATAATCGCTTACTCAGAGCAAATACGGCCACTTCAGCAACAACACCTAAACTCCACAAATAACCGATGATAGCTTCTGAGTGACCCGCTTCTTTCCAATAAATCGCACTAAAACTGTAGTAAGCCGCATGACTACCTTGCAGCAGCGCCATCAAGGCTAAAAACTTTACCACTGACGACTCACGCAGCAGTTCACCTAGTTTTGGTCGCGCCGCTTGTTGCTCAGATTGTGTTACTGGCATCACATTGGGGTTTCTCATCGCAAGAATCAATGACAGCAACACACCGGCAAGCGCAGTATACAAAATCATGTCAGTGCCGAATTGTGCCACCAAATAGCCAACAACCGTTGAACCTGCGATAAAGGCAATTGATCCCCAAAGACGAGTTCGGCCGTAGTCGAGCATTTTCAAACGACTGTAATGGTTAGCCATCGCATCAGAAAGAGGAATGATCGGCCCACAACAGAGGTTAAACAGTACCGTTGCCAACAACATCAGTATAAAGCTGCCACCGGTGAAGAAGTGGAAACCGACAAACAGCAGCGCAGCGAAACTCAAACAGCGTAGCGCTGGCATCAAGTGTTCCACTTTATGGATACGCGGCGTAATCACTAAGTTGGCCACACAACGAGTCGCAAAGCCGATACCAATCAATACGCCAATATCACCAGCAGACACGCCTTGGTCTTCAAACCACAACGCCCAAAATGGCAAATACACGCCATACGCAAAAAAGAAACCAAGAAAATACTGAGAGATCCAGCCATAGGGTGAAGGGCTAAACATAAATGACCTATAAAGTGTGCGGAAAAAGGCAGCACCAATTATGCCTATCTCGCATACGATGAAAAAGGGAATTATTACTGGGATAGTATTCCCATATTCAATGGGTCTGGATATCGCATTTCAACAAGAGATTTCACGCTCATCAATACTCATACTCGCATTTAGACTAAAGTCGTCTGGAGCTTCGCTGGTATTTTGTCAGACTGATTAAAGACTCCCATTTCTTCTTGTGATGCTTATGCCTGACAAATTTAATATGCAGCACCCGCCCTTCGATAGCCTGTCCGACGCCGAACAGTTGAAGCTTCGCTCTTCATTAGACGTGGTGTATTACCGCTCTCAAGAAGTGATACTGGAAGCTGAAAGGCCGAGCCGACACCTGCATATTTTGATCAAAGGAGCTGTTGAAGAGCGCGCGAGCAGTGATGGTGAGATTTACGCACACTATGCCAATGACGATATTTTTGATGTCCGCAGCCAGTTTGAACCCCACACCAAACACCAATATATCGCACTCGAAGATACATTAAGTTATCTGCTGCCCACCGATATTTTTCTTGAGCTTTACCACGCCAATGGCCAATTCGCTGCCTACTTTGATAGCAACCTATCAACACGAAAAGCTTTGATAGAAGCCGCCCAGCAGCAACAGAATCTTGCCGAGTTTATATTAACCAAAGTGGATGACTCTATCTATCACCCACCACTGATACTTGAACCAAACCAACCGATCAACCAAGTCACTCAAACCCTTAAAGAACAAGGGTTAGACTCGGCCCTAGTCCATTTGGAACATAATGATCCAAAAGCTTTTGGATCATCATGTTCCTTGCCGTATGGAATCGTCACTCGAACCAATTTATTGCATGCTGTGATGCTCGATAATTTCACACTGGATGCGCCTGTCGGTGAGATCGCAACGTTTCCGGTGATGCACGTGAACCAAGGCGATTTCTTATTTAACGCCATGATTACCATGACCAGAAATCGAGTAAAAAGGTTGATGGTTTGTGATGGTAAAAATGCGGTCGGCATGGTGGATATGACACAGATTCTCAGTGCATTCTCCACACACTCCCACGTTCTTACTTTGCGTATTGCGCGCGCCACCAGCGTTGAAGAATTGGCAATGGCATCCAACAAACAACGTCAACTGGTCGAGAGCTTGCTCAGTAATGGGATTCGCACACGCTTTATCATGGAGCTGATTTCTGCGGTCAACGAACAGATCATAGAGAAGGCTTTTGAGTTGGTGATCCCACCTGCACTGCATAATCATTGCTGCCTAATCGTGTTGGGTTCTGAGGGGCGTGGAGAGCAAATTCTCAAAACCGATCAAGACAACGCTCTGATTATTCAAGATGGTTTGGAATGGCATCAATGCCAAAGTGCCATGAACGACCTCACCCATACCCTTCAACAATTGGGTTACCCACTGTGCCCGGGCAACGTAATGGTCAACAATCCGAAATGGGTGCATTCAGAACAAGAGTGGAAACAAACCCTCACCCATTGGGTAAAAAAAGCCACGCCAGACACCGTGATGGATATCGCGATCATGGCAGATGCACACGCAGTAGCGGGGAATAGAGAGTTATTAAAACCTGTAAAGCAGCACCTCAGTGATTTAATGCTCGGACAAGAATTGATTCTGACGGAGTTCTGCCGCCCGGCGCTGAACTTCTCAGTTCCCCTGACCCTGTTTGGTAATGTGAAGCAATCTAAGTCCGGACTCGATATCAAACAAGGCGGTATTTTCCCTATCGTGCATGGTGTGAGAGCGCTTTGCCTAGAACATGGTGTCACGGTCAACAACACCTTCGAACGCATTGAGCAGCTGGTCAGCAAGAAAGTATTAGAGCAAAGTACTGCCGATAATCTCAGTGAAGCACTCAAGCAATTCTTTAAGTGGCGCTTAGCCCAAAGGCTTTCTCAGCAGCACAGCAGCAACAAGATTAACGTCAAACTGATGGAACGAGCAGACAGGGATCTGCTTCGTCATAGCCTGCACGTGGTGAAGAAATTCAAGCAATGGCTCGGCTACCACTATCAGATACGGGATTAGGCATTGAACGATGAATAGGTTGGTTCGCTATTACTGGCATCACAAGCTCAAAGGCTCCCTCTATCAGCCTCTGTTTACCGCGCCTATTGATCATGAATATGTATCGCTCGATTGTGAAACCACCAGCCTAGATCCCAATCAGGCAGAATTAGTTACCATTGCCGCGACCAAGATCATCGGTAACCGAATCATTACCAGCCAACCTTTTGAAGTCCGGTTGCGCGCCCCCCAATCGCTCGATTGCAATTCAATAAAAATCCACCGTATCCGTCATCAAGATCTAAAGCACGGCATCGAAGAAAAACAGGCTTTAATCGAGCTACTGAACTTCATTGGAAATCGTCCTTTAGTCGGCTATCACATCCGCTATGATAAAAAAATTCTCGACCGCGCCTGTTTAAAACAGCTTGGATTTCCACTGCCTAACCGATTAGTCGAAGTGAGCCAACTCTATCAAGACAAACTCGAAAGACAGCTGCCCAATGCCTATTTTGATCTCAGTATGGACGCCATCTGTCGCCAACTCGATTTACCTATCCCGGTCAATAAACATGATGCATTACAAGACGCTATCTCCGCTGCGCTGATCTTTGTGCGCCTGAAACATGGTGACCTTCCCCGTTTCAACTCTTCTTATTCTTAATTCAACCACTGGCGCTTCACATAGAGAGCAACATCTCAAAATTGAACTTAACTCGCTATTTTGTAAGTGAAAAGCAGCGTCTCATCCTAAAGTCTAATTGTGGAAATCGCCGTCCTAGCCGAGAGTGATAACACAAAGACGGTTCTGTAATAGACCTAGAAACTGAACACAAAGGAAGTTGCCAGTTCATTAGGAATGTAGGCACAAGGAGAGATGCAATGAGTGAAGCCCACGTTTATCCGGTAAAAGAAAATATTAAATCAACCACACACGCGGATAATGACACTTACCTAGCCATGTACCAGCAATCTGTTTCTGACCCTGAAGGCTTTTGGGGTGAACACGGAAAAATCGTTGATTGGATCAAACCTTTCACACAAGTAAAAAACACCTCTTTCGACCCTGGCCACATTGATATTCGCTGGTTTGAAGATGGCACGCTTAACGTTTCGGCTAACTGTATCGACCGCCACCTTGCTGAGCGCGGTGATGAAGTCGCTATCATCTGGGAAGGCGATGACCCGGCAGATGATAAAACTCTAACTTTTAATGAACTGCATAAAGAAGTGTGCCTGTTTTCGAATGCTCTAAAAGAGCAAGGCGTGCGCAAAGGTGATGTGGTTTGTTTATACATGCCAATGGTGCCAGAAGCGGCAGTAGCCATGCTGGCGTGTACCCGTATCGGTGCGGTTCACACAGTCGTATTTGGTGGTTTCTCACCAGAAGCACTGTCTGGTCGTATTATCGATTCAAATTCTAAAGTCGTTATCACTGCCGATGAAGGCGTGCGTGGCGGCCGTGCTGTTCCACTGAAAAAGAATGTCGATGAAGCACTGACGAACCCTGAAGTGAAAAACATCGAGAAGGTTGTTGTATTCAAACGCACTGGCGGTGATGTGGCATGGCACGAACATCGCGATGTGTGGTGGCACGATGCTATTGCTAATGTATCTGCAGATTGCCCACCAGAAGAGATGAACGCAGAAGATCCACTATTCATCCTTTATACGTCAGGCTCAACAGGTAAACCTAAAGGCGTTATGCACACCACAGGTGGCTACCTTGTTTATGCTGCGATGACCTTCAAATACGTATTCGATTACCAAGAAGGCGAGACTTTCTGGTGTACAGCCGATGTGGGTTGGATTACCGGTCACACATATCTTGTTTACGGACCGCTTGCTAATGGCGCAAAAACGATTCTGTTTGAAGGCGTGCCAAATTACCCGAACACCAGCCGCATGAGCGAAGTGGTCGATAAGCACCAAGTTAATATTCTTTATACGGCGCCAACGGCTATTCGTGCATTGATGGCGAAAGGCAATGAAGCCGTTGAAGGTACTTCTCGTGACAGCCTAAGAATCATGGGATCAGTGGGTGAACCTATCAACCCAGAGGCGTGGGAGTGGTACTACAAAACAATCGGTAATGAGCAATCTCCAATTGTTGATACATGGTGGCAAACAGAAACGGGCGGTATCTTGATTGCACCGCTACCAGGCGCAACAGACCTGAAACCGGGCTCTGCAACTCGTCCATTCTTCGGTGTGCAACCGGCACTGGTTGATAACATGGGTAACATCATTGAGGGTGCAACAGACGGCAACCTAGTGATTCTTGACTCTTGGCCAGGCCAAATGCGTACCGTTCATGGCGATCATGACCGCTTCGAACAGACTTACTTCTCGACCTTTAAAGGCATGTACTTCACCAGTGACGGCGCTCGTCGTGATGAAGACGGTTACTACTGGATTACGGGGCGTGTCGATGATGTACTTAACGTATCAGGTCACCGTATGGGTACTGCTGAGATTGAATCGGCTCTAGTCGCGTTCGATAAGATTGCAGAAGCCGCGATTGTGGGCATCCCTCATGATATTAAAGGCCAAGCGATTTACGCTTACATCACGCTGAATGATGGTGAGTTCCCAACCGCAGAGCTTCATAAAGAAGTAAAAGACTGGGTACGTAAAGAGATTGGCCCAATTGCAACGCCAGATGTACTGCACTGGACCGACTCTCTACCAAAAACTCGTTCGGGTAAAATAATGCGTCGTATCCTGCGTAAAATCGCGACTGGCGATACAGGTAACCTAGGTGATACCTCGACACTGGCCGACCCAAGTGTGGTTGATAAGCTGATTGCCGAGAAAGCAGAACTGGCATAAACAACCAGTCACAGCAGCTAATCACTGTTTAAAACCGCACTTTCTAAACCGTCACCTATGTGGCGGTTTTTTTTATGGCTGATCTTGATCTCAAATATCCCGCCCCAAATTAAGGCTAAGACGCTTTTTTGTTAAGTTGGTAACAATTCCAAGCTGTATCAATAGGAGATTAGACCAGTAAATTGCTGCGATTTGCGCTGAATTAGCTATAATCTGGTTCTAATTTTTAAATTTGGGTTTTTCTCACTGGAAATTAACCGCAAATTTTCAATAAAATGGCAACATTCACGTTCGTAAACACGATAAAGGAAGATAGCCCCACGATGTCTACAAAGTTTCGCATTCTAGTTTTAAATGGCCCAAACCTTAACCTGTTAGGCCTTAGAGAGCCCGCACACTACGGTTCTCAAACACTTGACCAGATTATTAGCTCACTGACCGAGCAAGCGAAAGCACACGATGTTGAGCTATCTCACTTACAGTCAAATCGTGAGTACGAACTGATTGAAGCTATCCATAGTGCTTATCAAAATGTTGATTTTATTATTATCAACCCAGCAGCCTTTACACATACCAGTGTGGCACTGCGTGATGCACTACTTGGCGTTGCCATACCATTTATTGAGGTTCATCTATCGAATGTTCACGCGCGTGAACCATTCCGTCACCACTCTTACCTATCTGATAAAGCAGAAGGTGTGATTTGTGGCTTAGGTGCCCAAGGTTATCAATTTGCTTTGACCGCTGCGCTCAGCAAGCTCAACTCAAAGTAAACATAAACAACGAACTATTACTAACCTACTCAGTCATAGAGTAAGTTCAATTAACAGATAAAGAGAAAGAAACAATGGATATTCGCAAAATCAAAAAGCTAATCGAATTGGTTGAAGAGTCTGGTATTTCTGAGCTAGAAATCTCTGAAGGTGAAGAGTCAGTACGAATCAGTCGTAACAGCACTGCACCTGTAGCACCTGTTCAATATGCAGCTGCACCTGTAGCACCTGTAGCGGCAGCAGCTCCTGCGGCGGCACCTGTAGCAGCAGAAGCAGCAGCTCCTGCAGTTCCAGCTGGTCACCAAGTTCTTTCTCCAATGGTTGGTACTTTCTACGGCGCTCCAAGCCCAGACGCAAAACCATTCGTTAAAGTTGGTCAATCTGTAACTGCTGGCGAAACGCTATGTATCGTTGAAGCAATGAAAATGATGAACCAAATCGAAGCTGATAAATCTGGTGTTGTAACAGCTATCCTAGTTGAAGACGGTCAACCAGTAGAATTCGACCAAGCTCTAGTAATTATCGAATAATAGAGAGCACTCATTATGTTAGATAAATTAGTAATCGCGAACCGTGGTGAGATTGCACTACGTATTCTGCGTGCATGTAAAGAGCTTGGCATTAAAACGGTAGCGGTTCACTCAACTGCTGACCGTGACCTTAAGCACGTACTGCTTGCAGACGAAACCATTTGTATCGGTCCAGCTCGTGGTATCGATAGCTACCTAAACATCCCTCGTATCATCAGCGCAGCTGAAGTTACAGGTGCAGTAGCTGTTCACCCTGGCTACGGCTTCCTATCTGAAAATGCAGACTTTGCAGAACAGGTAGAGCGCAGTGGCTTTATCTTCGTTGGCCCTAAAGCTGAAACCATTCGCATGATGGGTGACAAAGTGTCAGCTATCACGTCAATGAAGAAAGCTGGCGTACCTTGTGTACCAGGTTCTGACGGCCCTCTTGACGACGACGAAGCAAAAAACAAAGCGCACGCTAAACGCATTGGCTTCCCAGTTATCATCAAGGCATCTGGCGGCGGCGGCGGTCGTGGTATGCGTGTTGTTCGTTCTGAAGCAGAATTAACAGAAGCTATCGCGATGACTCGTGCTGAAGCAAAAGCATGTTTCAACAACGACATGGTTTACATGGAGAAATTCCTAGAAAACCCACGTCACATTGAAGTACAAGTGCTTGCAGATGGCCAAGGTAATGCTATCCACCTAGGTGAGCGTGACTGTTCAATGCAACGTCGTCACCAGAAAGTTGTGGAAGAAGCGCCAGCTCCAGGTATCACTGAAGAGATGCGTAAGTACATTGGCGAACGTTGTACTCGTGCATGTATTGAGATCGGTTACCGCGGTGCAGGTACATTTGAATTCCTATACGAGAACGGTGAATTCTACTTCATCGAAATGAACACTCGTATCCAGGTTGAACACACGATTACTGAAATGGTAACGGGTATCGACCTAGTGAAAGAACAGCTACGTATTGCAGCTGGTCAGCCTCTATCATTCACTCAGGATGACATTAAGCTGCGTGGCCACTCAATCGAATGTCGTATCAATGCTGAAGATCCAGTTCGTTTCCTACCTTCACCAGGTAAGATTGAACGTTTCCACGCACCAGGCGGCATGGGCGTACGTTGGGAATCTCACATCTACACGGGTTACACAGTGCCACCACACTACGATTCAATGATTGGTAAGCTGATCACTTACGGTGAGAACCGTGATGTTGCTATCGCTCGTATGAAGAACGCATTGGGTGAAATGATTGTTGAAGGTATTAACGTTAATACTGAGCTTCAACTGTCTATTATGAACGACGAAAACTTCCAACACGGTGGTGCAAACATCCACTACCTTGAGAAGAAACTTGGTTTGTCATAATCCGTTCGTTTAAGAACAGTCAAAATGCTCACTTCGGTGAGCATTTTTGTTTTTGAACCGCCGAAAAAATCAATCTTTAATCCCCATTATATTCCGTGGGGTTTTGGTGAATTTGCTCATATTTTCTGCTAGACTCGCCATCCAATTTTTCTCATATAGAAGATGCAGCCATGCCTTGGATTCAAATCAAGCTTAATGCTACCAATGAAAATGCCGAACAAATCGGCGACATGTTAATGGAAGAGACTGGTGCTCTTTCTGTAACTTTCCTGGATGCACAAGATACCCCTGTATTTGAGCCTCTGCCAGGCGAAACTCGCCTTTGGGGTGATACTGACATTCTCGCGCTTTATGACGCTGAGACTGATACTGGTGTCGTTCTAGCGCAGATTAAAGCAAGCAACATGTTCCCTGCAGACTTTGCTCATAAAGTAGAGCAAATTGAAGACAAGGATTGGGAGCGTGAATGGATGGACAACTTCCACCCAATGAAGTTTGGTGAGCGTTTATGGATCTGCCCTAGCTGGCGCGATATCCCTGAACCTGACGCTGTTAACGTAATGCTAGACCCTGGCCTTGCATTTGGTACAGGTACTCACCCGACAACGGCATTGTGTCTTGAGTGGCTTGAAGGCTTAGACCTTGCAGGCAAAACCGTGATCGACTTCGGTTGTGGCTCAGGCATCCTAGCGATCGCTGCGATCAAACTAGGCGCAGCAAAAGTTATCGGGATCGACATTGATCCTCAAGCTCTGCTTGCATCAAAAGACAACGCACAACGCAATGGCGTTGCTGAGCAACTAGAGGTGTTCTTGCCACAAGATCAACCGGAAGGTTTGCTAGCAGACGTTGTTGTTGCCAACATTCTTGCGGGTCCATTACGCGACCTTTCTGGCATCATCAAGGGCCTAGTTAAGCCAAATGGTGTACTTGCGATGTCGGGTGTTTTAGATACACAAGCAGAAGATGTTGCCACTTATTATCGTGATGAGCTTCACATTGATCCGATCATCGAACAACAAGAATGGTGTCGAATCTCAGGTCGCAAGCAAGGCTAGACAAGACTTTGGGCGCTAATTGACTGAAATTTAAACAAATTACAAAAACAAATTGTAAATGCTCAAATATTAGTCTTTTCACGCAGCGAAAAAATGCGTAAAATGCGCGCCCTTGCTGGTACAGAACTGTGATGACATTTTTGAAAATCGGAAATTATCAACTTAAGAACAATCTAATCGTCGCTCCTATGGCTGGCGTAACGGATAGACCATTCCGTGAGTTGTGTCTTCGCTACGGTGCGGGGATGGCAGTCAGTGAAATGATGTCCTCCAATCCGAAAGTTTGGAAAACGTCAAAGTCTCAGCAGCGTATGGTACATGAAGGCGAATCGGGCATTCGTTCAGTACAAATCGCTGGTGCAGATCCACAGCTTATGGCCGAGGCTGCTCAATTTAATGTCGATAACGGTGCGCAAATCATCGATATCAACATGGGTTGTCCAGCCAAAAAAGTGAATAAGAAGCTTGCGGGCTCAGCCTTACTGCAGCATCCAGAACTCATTGAAGACATTCTGAAAGCGGTGGTAAATGCTGTCGACGTTCCAGTAACGTTGAAAACGCGCACAGGCTGGGATACAGACAATAGAAACTGTGTCCAAATCGCGAAAATAGCCGAAGACTGCGGCATACAAGCTCTTGCGCTCCATGGAAGAACTCGCGCTTGTATGTACAAAGGTGAGGCAGAATACAAACACATTAAAGCAGCGAAACAAGCAGTATCTATTCCGGTTATCGCTAACGGTGATATCGATAGTCCGGAAAAAGCGAAGTTTGTGCTGGAGTACACCGGCGCTGATGCTTTAATGATAGGTCGACCTGCCCAAGGACGTCCTTGGATTTTTAACGAAATCCTACACTATTTGGAAAACGGCACCACGATGGACCCACTCCCGATTTCGGAAGTGAAAGACATCATGCTTGGTCATGTGCACGCTCTACATGAATTTTATGGAGAGTTTTTAGGCCCTCGCATCGCTCGTAAGCATGTGGGTTGGTATCTAAAAGAACATGAACAAGCGAGTGAGTTTCGCCGTACCTTCAACGCATTCGAAGCAGGTGATCTGCAGCTTGAAGCGCTAGAAGGTTTTTTTGATAACGTTGCACCATAATTACGAGAAGAGCTAGACCGAATATGTTCGAACAAAATCTGACTTCAGAAGCATTGACAGTAACTACAGTTACATCACAAGACCAAATCACGCAGAAGCCACTACGTGACTCAGTTAAAGCATCATTGAAAAATTACCTTGCTCAATTAAACGGTCAAGAAGTCAGCGAGTTATACGAATTAGTATTAGCTGAAGTTGAACAGCCACTACTAGACACTATCATGCAGTACACTCGCGGTAACCAAACTCGCGCAGCAACCATGATGGGTATTAACCGCGGTACTCTTCGCAAGAAACTTAAAAAATACGGCATGAACTAATCGTTCTTTCGTAATTTATTGAATTGAAAGCCAAGCTCATTGTTGAGTTTGGCTTTTTTTTGGCTTGTCGATCCGTGATAGTCGCTGATTACTCTCCAGTGCGACAGCAGCGACCTTTGTCGACGTTTGCTGAGTCCAAGGCTGCTAGAATCGAACAATGGCTTGCATCATCGTCTACGTGACCACAACACGCATCATTAATCTTTTTAAGTGCGGTGCGAATCTTAGTTAACTCGGTAATCTTCTCATCAATCATCTCTAGCTTTGCTGAGGTAATCGACTTCACTTCAGCGCAACTGTGCTGTGTGGCCTCGAGGCGAATCTCAAGCAATTCTTTAATCTCGTCCAAACTCAGCCCCAACGCTTTAGATTTGAGAATAAACGTCACCTGTTTCTGGTTATTTTCATCATATAGGCGATAACCCGAGTCACTGCGACTGGCTGGCGCGATCAGGTTATTCTTCTCATAAAATCGCAAGGTATCGGCTGTCACACCGCATCGCTTCGCTAATTCACCGATCTGAAACATGTTTTTTCCTACTGTTTCGTCCATTCCACAATTAACCTTATCGTTACTTTTCAGGCTGAAATGGCACTTTTCATAATTAATTTTGAGATGCCAAACGATTGCGCGAGCTTTTTTGTAATAAATTAGTTAGAATCTGCGCCATCAAATTTGGAGTTGGTTATCTTATAGCTTAATCATAAGACTAACCCAAAAGGTCTTTACCAAAACTGGCCAATATTTTATCTCTTACTGGTATCTAAGATAATCCACGCTAAGAAGATAGAAACAAGTTCTTTTTTGGCAAATATCTTTATTTTAACCCCATGAATTTGAGGAAGATGGAAGCATGAATAACGCTCGTCCAATTCGCCGCGCTCTAATCAGCGTATCAGACAAAACTGGTATCGTTGAATTTGCACAAGCTCTTGCTAACCGTGGTGTAGATATCCTATCTACCGGTGGCACTGCTCGCCTGCTTGCTGAAAAAGGCATCTCTGTTACAGAAGTATCTGACTACACTGGTTTCCCAGAAATGATGGATGGCCGTGTTAAGACTCTGCACCCAAAAGTTCATGGTGGTGTTCTAGGCCGTCGTGGCCAAGATGATGACGTGATGGAAACTCACGGTATCAACCCTATCGATATGGTTGTTGTAAACCTATACCCATTCGCAGAAACCGTTGCTAAAGAAGGTTGTACCCTTGCTGATGCTGTTGAGAACATCGACATCGGCGGCCCTACAATGGTTCGCTCTGCAGCGAAAAACCACAAAGACGTAACGATCGTTGTTAACGCACACGACTACGAGCGCGTTGTCGCTGAAATGGACGCGAACGATAAATCTCTAACACTAGAGACTCGCTTCGACCTCGCTATCGCAGCATTCGAGCACACCGCTTCTTACGACGGCATGATCGCAAACTACTTCGGCACTATGGTTCCATCTTACGGTGAGAACAAAGAAGGTGACGAACCTTCTCCTGAAAACAAGAGCAAATTCCCTCGCACGTTCAACCAACAGTTCGAGAAAAAGCAAGACATGCGCTACGGTGAGAACAGCCACCAGGCAGCCGCATTCTACGTTGAAGCAAACCCTGAAGAAGCATCAGTTTCTACAGCTCGCCAGATTCAAGGTAAAGCCCTTTCTTACAACAACATCGCTGACACCGACGCAGCACTTGAGTGTGTGAAAGAGTTCGACCAGCCAGCATGTGTGATCGTTAAGCACGCTAACCCATGTGGTGTTGCACTAGGTGAAGACATCCTAGAAGCTTACGACCGTGCATTCAAAACAGACCCAACGTCTGCATTTGGCGGCATCATCGCTTTCAACCGTGAGCTAGACGCTGCAACAGCAACGGCTATCACTGAGCGTCAATTCGTTGAAGTTATCATTGCACCATCAGTTTCTGCTGAAGCAGTAGCAATCGTAGCGGCTAAGAAAAACCTTCGCCTACTTGAGTGTGGTGAGTGGACAACGAAGACAACTGGCTTTGACGTTAAACGCGTTAACGGTGGTTTGCTAGTTCAAGACCGCGACCAAGGCATGGTGTCTGAAGATGACCTTAAAGTGGTTTCTAAGCGCCAACCTACAGCTGAAGAATTGAAAGATGCTCTATTCTGCTGGAAAGTAGCGAAATACGTTAAATCTAACGCTATCGTTTACTCGAAAGGCGACATGACAATTGGTGTTGGCGCTGGCCAAATGAGCCGCGTTTACTCTGCGAAAATCGCAGGCATCAAAGCTGCAGACGAAGGTCTACAGGTTGAAGGCTGTGTGATGGCATCAGATGCATTCTTCCCATTCCGTGACGGTATCGACGCGGCTGCAGAGGCTGGCATCAAGTGTGTTATCCAACCGGGCGGCTCTATGCGTGATGACGAAGTTATCGCAGCAGCAGACGAACACGGCATGGCGATGATCTTTACGGGCATGCGTCACTTCCGCCACTAGAAAGAAAAGATACGAGAGCGCTTCGCTACGGGAAACGAGAACGCTGCGCTCCGAGATGAGCAACACTATCATTTAGTGTTGCTCAGACATTTTTTAGTTCTACTACTATCAATTTTGATTGAAGGTTTAAAACATGAATGTATTGATTATTGGTGCTGGCGGTCGTGAGCATGCACTAGGTTGGAAAGCAGCACAAAACCCAAACGTTGAAACAGTATTCATCGCTCCAGGTAACGCAGGTACTGCACTTGAGCCAAAACTAGAGAACGTAAACATCGGCGTTGAAGACATCGCTGGTTTAGTCGCGTTTGCTCAAGATAAAAAAATCGAACTGACTATCGTGGGCCCTGAAGCACCATTGGTTATCGGTGTGGTTGATGCATTCCGCGAAGTAGGTTTGCCAATCTTCGGCCCTACTCAAGCTGCAGCACAGCTTGAAGGCTCTAAAGCATTCACTAAAGACTTCCTAGCTCGTCATGATATCCCAACAGGTTACTACTCAAACTTCACTGAGATTGAGCCAGCTATCGCTTACGTTCGCGAGCAAGGCGCTCCTATCGTAGTGAAAGCTGACGGTCTTGCGGCAGGTAAAGGCGTTATCGTTGCGATGACCCTTGAAGAAGCAGAAGACGCAATCAAAGACATGCTAGCGGGCAACGCCTTTGGCGAAGCAGGCAGCCGCGTTGTTATCGAAGAGTTCCTCGAAGGCGAAGAAGCAAGCTTCATCGTAATGGTTGACGGCTCTAGCGTGCTTCCTATGGCCACCAGCCAAGATCACAAACGTGTTGGCGACAAAGACACTGGGCCAAACACGGGCGGCATGGGTGCTTACTCTCCTGCGCCGGTTGTAACTCCAGAAATCCACAACCGTATCCTTGAGGAAGTTATCTACCCAACGGTACGTGGTATGGACGCAGAAGGCGCACCTTACACAGGTTTCCTTTACGCTGGCCTAATGATCGATGCTGACGGCACACCTAAAGTTATCGAATACAACTGCCGCTTTGGCGACCCTGAAACGCAACCTATCATGATGCGTATGGAGTCAGACCTTGTTGAACTTTGCCTAATGGCTATCGACGAGAAGCTCGACGAAGCAGAATCGAAGTGGGATCCACGCGCTTCTATCGGTGTTGTTCTTGCGGCTGGCGGTTACCCTGCTGACTACGCAAAAGGTGACGTTATTTCACTACCAACAAGCGAAGTTGAAGGCCAAAAGGTTTTCCACGCGGGTACGACAAATAATGAAGCTGGCGACGTTGTGACAAACGGCGGTCGTGTACTTTGTGCAACAGCACTGGGCAATACGGTTTCTGAGGCTCAAGAGCGCGCTTACGCGTTGACGAAGCAAGTTAGCTGGAATGGTATGTTCCACCGCAATGATATTGGTTACCGTGCGATTGCGCGCGAACAAGAGCAGTAAACAATCTTGTTGCTCGCTTACTTTCCAATAACAGTAAGCAAATGACAGCAAGTGAATAACAGAAAAAGGCGCCTCAATAGGCGCCTTTTATTATCTCATTTACACAAGAATCTGTATTTGTACAGACAAATAGGCACTTGGCCTACAGTAGGCCAAATACTCTCAATCCTTTGATTACTCGCTATTCTTTCAACAATGATGGCCTAACGACACAATCATGGCTGTCTTCAGCCAGCATCAGTAACTCTTCCACGCTCATCTTACCCAGTGAATCACTGCCAAGAAACGCCGCATAGCTTTCCACAGACGCCAATCGGTCAATCACGAAGCCTGGCAAGGTCTGGTTAAATTCAATGCGATCAAACTCACCACCAGCGCACGTTTTAAAAGAGCTGCCATTCCAGTAACCCTGAATCAGCCTAAGCCCTTCATCATGCTGCTTCGTTGTGGTCTCTAGAACCGACGTCGCTTCTTTCTGATAGTTTTCAAGCTGCTTGGCTTGGATAGGTAAGATTTTGCTATCAATACGATACTGTTGATACACAGCTTCGCCTGACTTATTGAAACGCACATGGACTCGATAGGGAACCAGCTCATTAGAAGAGTTACGCTGCTCGCCTTCACGAATGAATTCACGAAGCACGCCTTCTGACCAAGCATAATCAGTTTGGTACCAGCCGTAATCGCCGACAGTGACGTAGTCAGCTGAAGTATGAGGTTGTGTTAGCTTGTTTGTAACCCAGTAGAAACTCGTCGCGTCGCCCATGACTTGGCCGCCAGTGTGAGTTTCAAATTGCTCTAGGTTTTTGCGAGGGCTTGTTGAAGAACAGCCAATAAGAAATGTAGATAATAGTGAAACGAGAAGAAATGCTTTTTTCATAAAAACCTGTACCGAGGTGGAATACGACTACCTCGGTACAGTTTAGATTATTTCACTAAATCTTTCAGCGCTTTACCTGCAACAAATGCTGGAACATTTGCAGCAGCGATTTGGATCTCATCACCAGTTTTTGGGTTACGACCAGTGCGAGCTGCACGGTGGTTTACTTTAAAAGTACCAAAACCAATTAGCTGAACTTGATCGCCATCTTTAAGAGCATCTGTAACACCGCCAAGAGTCGCTTCTAGAGCAGCTTTAGCTTGTGCTTTAGAAAGGTCCGCTTTTTCAGCAATAAAGTCGATTAATTGAGTCTTGTTCATTTTAGGTTTCCCTTCTTTGTATTTTTGAATTCAATTCACTCTAAAACATAAATGCCCCATCTGGCAAAGGTTTGTCGTCGATCTTTAGCTCTAATGCCGTAGTTTTAGCCATAATATGAGTAATAACTCACAATTTGTTACTGATTTTATTAAGCAAGCCCTTGTTTAAAAGGGGCTGAGAGCAAAATTAATGATGACCTAGCCACTACTTTTTCACTATAATCCACGCTGAATCGCTGCTAAAGCGTACAATTTAATTTAAGGGCAAACATGCTGCTGCTATCTATTTACGTCTCCATTGCTATTGGAGTTTCTTTCATTTGTTCTGTTTTGGAAGCTGTACTTTTGAGTATTAGTCCGAGCTACATTGCTCAACTAAAACAAAATGGGCACCCTGCAGCAGAGTCTTTAGACAAACTGAAAACAGATATTGACCGCCCGCTTGCGTCAATTTTAACGCTCAACACCATCGCCCATACTATCGGTGCTGCGACAGCAGGTGCACAAGCGGCTGTCGTTTTTGGTAGCCAATGGTTAGGTGTCTTCTCTGCCGTGCTAACGCTAGGTATCTTGGTATTATCTGAGATTGTTCCAAAAACCATTGGTGCAACCTACTGGCGTCAACTTGCTCCTGCTTCGGCAAGCGTGCTTCGTTGGATGGTGTTCTTCCTAACACCGTTTGTATGGTTCTCAGAACAGATCACCAAACGTCTTGCTCGTGGCCACCAAGCACCAAAAATGCGTGATGAGTTATCTGCAATGGCGATTTTGGCAAAAGAGAGCGGTGAATTTGCAGAAGGCGAGTCAAAAATCCTGAGCAACCTACTGGGTATTCAAGATGTACCCGTGACTCAGGTAATGACGCCGCGCCCAGTGGTATTCCGTGTTGATGCGGAAATGAGTGTGAATACGTTCCTAGAACAACATAAAGACACGCCATTCTCACGTCCGCTGGTTTACAGCGAGCAGAGTGACAACATCATCGGTTTTGTTCACCGCTTAGAGCTGTTTAGATTGCAGCAAGCCGGTTGTGGTGAGAAAGCTTTGGGTGAAGTAATGCGCCCTATCCACGTGTTGCTGAACAACATGGGCTTGGCTAAGGCCTTTGACCAGATGATGGCAAACCGCCTGCAACTGTCTTTAGTTGTGGACGAATACGGCACTATTCAGGGCATCATCACCCTAGAAGACATCTTTGAGCACCTAGTGGGCGAAGAGATTGTCGACGAAGCGGATAAGACGACTGACATGCAAGAACTGGCGTTCCAACGCTGGGAGAAGTGGAAAGAGACACACGGTGTTATCGAAAACCGCGATGACGAGGACGAGGAAGAAACTCCAGCAGACAACGACTCTTCAGATGCAAAATCAACGAATGACGACGACGCATCAAAAGACAAAGTGCAGAACGAAGACAAAAAAGACGCTTAATCTCAATTTGATACCGTCAGATACCACAAAGGCTCCCTAGGGAGCCTTTGTTTTTATTCGTACCTTGGTGCAATTGCGAATTATAGCGCAACACCAATGTTACTGACTGGGTCTTCACGCAGTTCGTGGCGTAGGTCTTTGATCAGCTCTAAGTCACGCTCAGTCGTTTCACGTAGAGGTCGGAAAATGGCCCACTGAACGTCCCACTCTTCACACACCGCTTCGTTTTCTTTCTGGTTTTCGTTCGTCACTTCTTCAGCGCCTTGAGCAAACTCAAGCTCAGCAACCGTCTTCACCGATTGTTGACTCACTTTAATTACCGCTTCCAACATATGTTCACGGTCAAGCAGACCATGAATTAGCGTTGCTAGGCCTTGGCATGCGTCCATTGCTGGGTAAACACCATAAAAATCAAAATCATCACCGCTAGGGAATAGCTCTTCAACCTTCTCAAGTTGACGCTCAAAGTTCACCTTTGCTGTTTTAACCGTCAGGATTTCCCAAATGCTATCCAAAACATCACGATAGATTCGAGCTTCCGCAAATTCTGTATTCTCACAAAACATGGCATAGTTAGGGTACATACGCTCACATAGACACGCCATAAAGGTAATTTGTTGCCAAGGTTCTAACTTTTCAAGACGAACCTGCAGTGGATTCTGAAGCATAGTCACTCAATAATTGCAGAAAAAGACAGCGAAAGTGTACTTGATAAACCCTGGGGGGAAAAGGTAAGCCGATGAACAATTTTACGAATAAGCTCTATATTCTTACTGAGCATGACGATACCTATACGCAACTGATTCTAAACCAGGATTTACCCGACCTAGAAATCACTCAAAACCCCAAATCAGCACAGATTGTCTTGGCGTCACCACCTCTAATCGCAGAGCGCCTCGGCGAGTTTAAAGAGCTAGACTGGGTACAGAGTACCTATGCCGGAATCAATAAACTCACTCAGCCAGATCTGCGTCAGGACTATACGCTAACCAACGTCAAAGGCATCTTTGGTCCGGCTATCGCAGAATACGTATTGGGTTACACAATCAGTCACTGTAGACACTTCCCTCATTACCACCAGCATCAACAACAACGAAACTGGCAGCCACAGCTTTATACTAGCCTAACTGACAAAACTATGGTGATTTTAGGAACAGGTTCAATCGGCAGTCATTTGGCAAAAACCGCGGCGGCTTTTGGTATTCATACCATAGGTGTCAACCGTACCGGCATCCCATCCAAACAAGAAACCTTTAAAGAGACTTTCCACATCAATGAGATAGAGGCTGCCCTTAAGCAGGCCGATATTGTGGTCAACACCTTGCCATCAACCGCTGAAACCTATCAGCTGTTGAACCAAACCACGTTAGGTTACTGCTCTAATGTGTTGCTGTTTAATGTCGGTCGAGGGGAAAGCATCGACAATAAAGCCTTGTTGCTCGCCATAAAAAACAGATGGGTAGAACACGCATTTTTAGATGTGTTTGAAAGTGAACCCCTCTCTCAGGAACATCCTTTCTGGAAACTACCGCAAGTCACCATCACTCCACACATCGCTGCACTCAGTGAGCCAAGACAAGTAGTCGAGATCTTCGCAGAGAATTACAAACAGTGGCGAGATGGCTTTACACTTAATCATGTCATCGATTTTGATAAAGGTTACTGATGTCCTCTTCGTTACTTAAAGAGATTCGACAATGCCGAGCTTGTGAGCCTCACCTATCACACGGTGCTAACCCGGTGATTCAAGCGCATCCAAACGCGCGCTTGCTGATCATAGGTCAAGCGCCGGGTATCAAGGTGCATGAGTCGTCGACCCCTTGGAATGACGCGAGTGGCGAACGATTAAGAGGATGGTTAGGGATAGATAGCGATACTTTTTACGACGAGCAAAAAGTCGCGATTGTGCCTATGGGGTTTTGTTATCCGGGGAAAGGGAAAAGTGGTGATCTTCCACCACGCAAAGAGTGCGCGGAGCTTTGGCATAACAAAGTACTGCAATCTCTACCCAATATTCAAATGACACTGCTGATTGGCCAGTACGCACAAAACCATTACCTAACAAACAAGACCACCAGCACATTGACCGAAACCGTGCGTGATTGGCAACGGTGGGCGCCTGAGTTTTTGCCATTACCCCACCCTTCGCCACGCAATAATATCTGGCTCAAGAAGAACCCTTGGTTTGAAAGTGAAGTCATTCCTTATATCAGGAAACACATCTCTGAGCATTTGGCCTACCATGATCCAAATACCTAATTAACTGCACACAACAAGATTAAACCGCCATCAAATGCCAATTTCAGGCAATAAAAAAAGCGCTGTTGGTTTCCCAACAGCGCTTTCAATAATCTTACTCAGAATTACTTGTGGTAAGGCTTAGACAATTCGTGAACAGCGTCAACGAATACACCAGCGTTCTCTGGCGGTACATCTAAGTGGATACCGTGGCCTAGGTTAAATACATGACCTGTACCACCGTCGCCGAAGCCTTCAAGGATGCTGCCCACTTCTTCGCGAATACGTTCAGGCTGAGCGTAAAGCATTGAAGGATCCATGTTACCTTGCAGAGCAACTTTGTCGCCGATGCGAGCTTTTGCATCTGCGATGTTGATTGTCCAGTCTAGACCAACCGCATCACAACCTGTTGCTGCGATAGACTCAAGCCACATGCCACCGTTCTTAGTGAACAGAGTAACCGGTACTCGACGACCTTCGTTTTCACGGATTAGGCCATCAACGATTTTGTGCATGTATTGCAGTGAGAATAGGTTGTAGTCACGAGGAGTCAGTACACCACCCCATGTATCAAATACCATTACCGATTGAGCACCCGCTTTAATTTGCGCGTTCAAGTATTCAATAACACTGTCAGCCAGCTTGTCTAGAAGCAGGTGCAGCGTTTGTGGTTCTGCGTACATCATCTTCTTGATCTTAGTGAATGCTTTAGAGCTTCCACCTTCAACCATGTATGTCGCTAGAGTCCATGGGCTACCAGAGAAACCAATCAGTGGCACTTCGCCTTTCAGGTCTTTACGGATCTGACGAACGGCATTCATTACGTATTGAAGCTCGCCTTCTGGATCAGGTAGGCCAATCTTCTCTACGTCAGCTTTACACGTGATAGGACGCTCAAACTTAGGACCTTCACCTGTTTCAAAGTACAAACCTAAGCCCATTGCATCAGGGATAGTTAGGATGTCTGAGAACAAGATTGCCGCATCAAGCGGGAAACGACGTAAAGGTTGAAGTGTTACTTCTGATGCCAGTTCCGCGTTTTTGCACAAAGACATGAAATCGCCCGCTTCAGCGCGCGTTGCTTTGTATTCAGGAAGATAGCGGCCAGCTTGGCGCATCATCCATACCGGTGTGTAATCAACAGGCTGTTTTAAAAGTGCGCGTAAATAGCGATCGTTTTTTAATTCGGTCATTCCGTTAAATTCCAATTCAATCTTGTCTAGTTTTGATGGCAAGTATTCTAACACTGATTGAAGGGTAAAAGCTTTGTGCTTTGCAACCTAGATCAAGTTATTAACTTTTAAATCAATGCTTAATTTGCACCCAATTACGGGAGCATGTTAAAAATTTGTTCGCTAGCGAAAATTACAATTATAACATCTGAGTAGTCACTACTCAGCATCTCATAACGACATCTTACTTACCCCCTCCACTTGTGGAGGGTTTTTTTTAGCTTTTGATCACCCATAGGCCAAATACTATCACAGGCAAATTAGTGCTCTAGTATCTGCTCAGTCACACCATCTTTCATCACGTCATCAACGGTTTTCTCAATCAACTGTCTCGCAATGGTTCCAACAGGAGCAACATCAGGCAGGCTTGTTACGTCAAACCATTGAGCATCCGATAGCTCGCTGTAGTCAGGCTTGAGCGTACCACCAGCATAATCTGCGAGAAAGCCCATCATCATACTCGATGGAAACGCCCATGGCTGGCTGCCAAAATAACGAATATTATCGACGTCGATACCCGTTTCTTCTTTGACTTCTCTTGCCACACACTGCTCTAAGGTCTCTCCGACCTCTAGGAAGCCCGCTATCACGGTATACATACCTGTCTTATGTCTTGGGTGCTGCGCAAGCAATATCTTGTTGTCGTTTCGTACAGCGACAATGATGCACGGGAAGATACGAGGATAATGAAGTGTGCGGCAATCTCCACACTGCATCGCCACCTGGTTATGGTTGAGATGATTTCGACCACCACACTGAGGGCAAAAACGCATACTTTGAGTCATATGCCCATATTGGATGGCTTTGCTTGCAGTCAAGAAACTCACTTCAGGCCAGTGCAGTAACTCTCTTAGGCTGACCATGCTCAGCTCATTCTCCACATCACAATCGTTGAGCCAATACACCTTGCGACCTTGATGCTGACCAATACAGATTGCATGCTCCACACTCAGCCCAAGCTCTTCAGCAGAGCCAAACGGAAACTGATCATTATTAACCCAAATATCACTACCAGAAACGACGCACCAATAAGCTTGCTCTGTCATTTTGTTATCACTTTTTTTTAACATCCCTATGCCTCATTGCTTGCAGTTCGTTCATTTTACTGGCAATCTAATTTCATACTAGAGTTGTAGCAGAGAATATTTCAAGCTATTACTTTTAGTAGCTACCAATAAAACGGACCCTGCTTAGGCAATTACTTGATCACAAGGTTGTGATCAGATCATGAGGACATGGTCATGCTAAATAAATTCAAACAAATACAAGAACAATGGGGTGGCTCTAATGAGGTCATCGATCATTGGCTCGAAACTCGACAGTCTCTAATCGTTGAGTATTGTAAGCTAGGTGCCTTGCAGCCAGCTAGCAACGGGCAATCAAACGTTGTTGAACTCCCTTCCCCTAAAGAAATAAGCTCATTCTGTGATCATGTTGTCGATTATATCTCAGAGGGTCATTTTAAGATCTACGATATGGTCATGAAAAAATGGCAAGCAACAGGCTTTAAAACCAATGACGAGATTGATACAACTTACGCGAAGATCGTACTTACAACCGAGCCGCTTCTAGAATTCAATGATAAGTACGTTAAAGTAAATGCAGACGATGAGTTGCCTAACTTCGAAGGAGATATGTCCAAAGTAGGTGAACTACTCGAACTACGTTTTGAAGTAGAAGATAATCTTATCCAGCTTATTGCAGACAGTTTAGCGATTCCACCAGGCGCTTAGTTAGCCGAATCCTTAATAAGCTTGCCTCTGTGCAAGCTTTTTGTTTTGTCTGTAAGGTTATCCAAACTACCCAGAACCTTTCAGACAGAGCTTACTCGCTCGCCCTGACCTTTAGCCATAAGCATATGGTTACAGCCCTAATCAGCCTAGTCATCTCTACCCTTTATCTTACTGGCCTCAAAGAGCACTCTTCAGGACATAAATCCAACCTCACCAGCTAGATAGTATCCGCCCCATGAACCCACGAGGCGACTTGTCAGTGTTTGAAGTTCCAAGGCAGGAGTGCGTCGATATCAGGCTCAGCTTTCGCCAGCTCTTTCATGCACTTGACCATGTAGTCGTAGAGGATAAGACCGTTGGCTTTCGCGGTCTCGATGATGCTGTAAAGCATCGCGCTCGCATCAGCACCGTTTGGTGTGTTAGAGAACAGCCAGTTCTTCCTGCCAATGACCAGTGGTTTAATTGCGCGTTCAGCGCGATTATTATCAATAGATAAGTGACCATCGTCGATATAACGAATAAGCTTTGACCACTGCCCAAGCGTATATTTTATCGCTTTGCCTAGTGGGCTAGAGCCTATCACCTTCTGGGTTGTCATCCATTGGTAAAGCTCATCCAGTATCGGCTTGGCAAGCGCTTGACGCTCTGCTTTTCGCTCTTGGGCAGGCGCACCTTTTAAGCGTGATTCTATCCCGTAGAGTTTTTGGATTTTAGCCAGCGCCTTATCAGCCTTGCCTGATTTACCTTTCCCTTGAAGCTTCTTCGCATCCATGAACTTGCGACGAGCATGCGCTAAGCACCCTACATTGGTGACGTGATGCAGACCATCATAAGCCGCGTAGCCATCGGTTTGTAGATAACCGTTGTAGTCACCTAAAAAGTCCACGGGACACGCCCTCGCGCGACTGTTTTGATAGTCGTACAAGGCAATATTTTTCACATTCGGCAGTGCCGCTTCGGGTGAGTCAGCGCCTGAGCAGTAGAGCCACATATAACACT
>NZ_JBFRVD010000031.1:136721-137502 GCF_041474985.1 Vibrio sp. 10N.222.49.C9
ATACAGCGGGGCGAACTTCTCACTGACTTGGATAACCCACCTTGCCATGGTGGTGCGTGATAGCTCGATACCCGACTGGGTAAACAGCGATTCTTGGCGATAAAGTGGCATCGCGTATTGGTATTTGCCAAGAATGATGTTGGTCAGCAAGCTTTCTGTGGCGAAGCTTTTAGGGATGAGACTCTGAGGGGATGGCTTCTGAACGATACGGCTGCTGTCACCTGTTTTCTCGCACTGGCGGCAAGCGTACTTAGGACGAACATATTCCAACACTTTGAGTACCGCTGGCGTGAACTCTAGCTTCTCGCTGCGGTCTTCACCGATTTTATGCAGGCTATGATTGCAGCAAGCGCACTGCTTTTCATGGTCGTCTACATCAAGTTCGATAACCTCACGAGGCAAGGTCTTAGGCAGAGGTTTACGTTTACCGCGCTTTTTCGTTGTGGTCGTGGTTGTCACCTCAACCTCGTCTTCTTTAACGGCTTCACACTCCGCTTCGTTGAAGAGGTCACCTTGTGATTCATCGTAAGGCTTTAATGCCTCCGAGCGTTTCGCGAACTGACGGTCGAAGGCGAGTTTGAGTTGTTCAAGCAGCGATTGGCGCTCTTGTTTCCACTCATTTTTCTCCGACATCAGAGCAGCTACCATCGCTTGTAGCTCGGCAACATCTTGGCTTTCTGGGTTGATATTTGGCGTCTTTTTCATAGCATTGATTATACTAAAATCGTGCCGTTAACGCTTGGAGAATAAGGCTTTATTCTCGATTAACTCATTGTAAAAT
>NZ_JBFRVD010000031.1:138276-138609 GCF_041474985.1 Vibrio sp. 10N.222.49.C9
GAAGCCTGTTTTATCCCAGTACAACACTTTAATCTTATCGCGCTGTTTATTGGTAAACAGGAACAGCGCACCGCTGCCAAGAGGCAAGTCAGTATCATTTTCGATAATCGCTGCAAGGCCGTTGATGGACTTTCTAAAATCGACGCTTTCACGATAAAGGTAAATGTCTGGAGCGCTGAGCATACCTTTCATGACAACGCTCCAATGAGTTCAGCAAGATAGGTGGCTGGCGTGCCTTGAGGAATGCTCAGCTCCACATCATTGATGAGAAGTGTCATGTTCGCCGTAGCTATCTGGGCCTGATACTTGGTTGTCTTTTCAACGATTTCGGCT
>NZ_JBFRVD010000032.1:0-259 GCF_041474985.1 Vibrio sp. 10N.222.49.C9
CTAACAAAGATGATTAAGAATGTCGCGAATGTAACAGATTAAGAGTACCAAAGCCAAAACATGCGCTTAGCTTTGATACTGCTTCTGTCCATATTTCAATCCGTTGCTAAGGTCAACAGACCCTAGCCAAGCTCCACATCTTTAGGCATCAGCTGAAACTCTTCAATAGAGCCTATTTCTTTACCTAGTTTCAATGGCGGGGCATCGTGGTGTTGGTTTCCTTGCGTGTGCATGACAAGGCGATTGGCCGTTCTTGGTT
>NZ_JBFRVD010000033.1:0-111610 GCF_041474985.1 Vibrio sp. 10N.222.49.C9
ATTTTTACTTTAATTGGTATAATTCACTAGCTACCACCAAAAACTTAAGTACGATATGCACCTAATCCTAAATGGCGACTAATATAATGAGTAAGCGTCAGTAATTTGGGATTATTATGAGGTTCTTTTTTGCACTGGTTGTATTCTTTTGTTCATTTTCTCTATCAGCAACTTCGTGGGAAAAAGAGAGTCACCCTACTAGAAATTCACCCTCATCAATTGGAAGCTATGCCAATGGCTGTCTAGACGGCGCGCAGGCTTTGCCTATTAATGGTTTGGGGTATCAGATCATTCGCCCTCAAAGAGAGCGCTACTATGGCCATACAGAAGCTATAAAGTTTATTGAGAGGTTAGGAGTCACGACCAGCGAGAAGCTCAATACTAATTTATTGATCGGTGATATTTCTCTTCCCAGAGGAGGGCGCTTTTCTTCAGGTCATTCAAGTCATCAAACAGGGTTAGATATTGATATATGGCTAAGGTTAACCAGTAAGAGGTTGTCAGAGAACGAATTAGCTGTGCCTAAACCTGTGAGCGTTGTGGATCTTACCAACTACAAATTGCGTGAATCGAATTGGACCGATGATCATTTTCAAGTTATTCGTTATGCGGCGAAAGATGAAAAAGTGGTGCGTATTTTTGTTCATCCAGTGATCAAGCAAACCCTTTGTGAACAAGAAAACTCTGACGCTAATGATAGAGCTTGGTTAGGCAAAATAAGACCTTGGTGGGGACACCACTCCCACTTCCACGTTCGTTTAAAGTGTCCTGAAGGCAGTTCAAACTGCATAGCTCAAGCGAGCCCTCCTAAAGGTGACGGTTGTGGAGATGAACTTGCAAGTTGGGCTCCAAAGACTGTTCCAGTTCCACCTCCTAAAAAAGTAGCGAAAACTAAGAAAAAGAAAAAAGTTAAAGTGATGCCAAGTCAGTGTTTGGCCTTGATATCGAATAAGTAATCCTGTTCATCGAGGCTTTTTACAGTGGTACTGCCACTGGTTTTTTCGACTCTAAAACTGGAGAAATATCACACTTTTGTCTAGAGTTTATAAACACGAGATTAAGAACATCGTTTGATATTAATAAAAGCAATAACGGTATCAGCAAGGGCGATGGCGAATTTGACAAGGTTTGGTCAGGGATTGAGTGTTTTGGGGTGAAAGATGCGGCTTATATGCAGTATGCGAAATCAGAGTCTGATACCCGTCGATAGATAATTCAAGGATAAGACTATGACTATGATTTGTGCGAAGGAATTTTCAGAATGGTTAAGACATAGGTTCAACGCTGAAAGCTCGGGTATTTCAATTTCAAGAGATGACATCAATCAGCTAACAGGCAGACAACGTTTAGACCCTAGTTTCGTAAATGATGTTCACTATGAATTGATGCAGTATGGAATGGCATTTGTGACCGATACCAGCAGGGAAAACTTTTATCTTGTTCCTATAGCTCAATCAATAAACTGGCGAGAACGACTCGAATATCAATTTGAAAAAGAGCTCTTCTGCAATATTTATACAATCGGAAAATCAGGATGAAAAAAAAGGTTCAACTTATGGTTAAGTTGAACCTTTCTTCTTTTAGGTCAAGCCTTGAATGATAACAAACTTCTCAAGTAGCTCGTCATCAGTTTCAATATGGTTTGGGTCAGTGATGATGCATTTTGTAATCGGACACACTGACTGGCATGTTGGCTTTTCATAGTGACCTTTACACTCTGTACATAAATCAGGATCGATCTCGAAGATGCTGTCGCCCATAGTGATTGCACCATTTGGGCATTCAGGATCACACATATCGCAGTTTATGCACTTGTCAGTAATTAACAGAGCCATTATTTTCTTCTCAAGTAAGTCGCTTAAGTAAAAATTATTTGCCTGATGCGTTACGTGTATCTTGGCCTTCGCTCAAGTTACGCATCAGCAAGCCGTACTCTAGATCTAGATCTGCTGGTACAGGAATAAATACAAAGTGACCGTTACCTTTCGCATCGTCGACCGCTTCAGATTTGCGGTTTTCCATAACTTCTAGTTTGAAAACAACGTTACCTTTCGGTGTCATCATTTCTAAGCTGTCGCCTACTAGGAACTTGTTCTTCACTTCTACTTCCGCTAGGTCACCACGGCGCTTACCTGTGAACTCACCAACAAACTGTTGAGTGTCAGAGATAGAGTAACCGTACTCGTAGTTTTGGTATGTATCGTGTGTATGGCGACGTAAGAAGCCTTCAGTGTAACCACGGTGAGCTAGGCTCTCTAGTGTACCCATTAGGCTTTCATCGAATGGTTTGCCTGCCACTGCATCGTCAATAGCTTTACGGTAAACCTGAGCAGTACGTGCACAGTAGTAGAAAGACTTAGTACGACCTTCAATCTTCAGAGAGTGAACACCCATCTTCGTTAGGCGCTCAACGTGTTGGATTGCACGAAGGTCTTTTGAGTTCATGATGTAAGTACCATGCTCATCTTCAAACGCTGCCATTTTCTCTTCTGGCTTGTGTGATTCAGAAAGCAGAACCACTTCGTCTGTTGGTTTACCAAGGCCTAGTGTGTTGTCTGGACGCTCATCTTGAACTTCAATGTCTTGCGTTTCTACTTCTTGAATAGCAACACCAGTAGGGTTTGCTTCAACGATCTGACCGTTTTCGTCTTCTTTCGCTGCTTCTGTTTTGTATTCCCAGCGGCAAGCGTTGGTGCAAGTACCTTGGTTTGGATCGCGCTTGTTCATGTAACCAGAAAGCAGACAACGGCCTGAGTAAGCCATGCAAAGAGCTCCGTGAACAAAGATCTCTAGCTCTGTTTCTGGGCAGTGTTCGCGAATCTCTTCGATCTCTTCAAGCGATAGCTCACGAGATAAGATCACACGCTCAACGCCTTGAGTTGACCAGAACTTAACGGTCGCCCAGTTTACTGCGTTTGCTTGAACAGAAAGATGGATTGGCATTTCAGGGAATGCTTCACGAACCATCATGATAAGACCAGGATCTGACATGATAAGCGCGTCAGGGCCCATGTCTACAACTGGTTTGAGGTCGCGAATGAATGTTTTTAATTTAGAGTTGTGCGGCTGAATGTTACATACAACATATAACTTTTTGCCTTGAGCATGAGCTTCATCGATACCGATTTGTAGGTTTTCGTGATTGAACTCGTTGTTACGAACACGAAGGCTGTAACGTGGCTGGCCTGCGTATACTGCATCTGCGCCGTAGGCGAATGCGTAACGCATGTTTTTGAGGCTTCCTGCCGGTGATAATAGTTCAGGTACAAATGGTTTTTGTGTAGTCATTGCTTCGTTCTCTAATCTGATCTCAAGTCAGGTTGATACCACCAAGTGATATCAAAGGGGCGCAAATTTTACGCTAAAATGAGTTTGGTTGATAGCCCTAAAGATAGCAATGACATTAACAAGAGGGTCTAGAGGCAGATATAAGTGAGAACTTAGTGAGAAATAAGCTCAGATACCGTTAGCACCTGAGCCTATAGTTTGACTGATTAAGCGTTAGGTTGAGTTAACCCGCCTAATGATTCAAATAGGTTTGGAAGGAAAACACTGAACTCACCACAAAGTAGAGAGAAGTCCGCATCAAAACGCGCAGCTTGATCTTCACGAGGAATATCGTCGTTTTCGTCTTTGAGCTCATCACTGAATTTTAGGCGTTTGATGCTGCCATCTTCTGCAAGAATGAATTCAATACGGTCTTGCCAGTTGATAAGAAGTTTCGTCACCATCTTATTGGCTTCGATGTGGTTTTTAATCTCATCAGCTTCTAGTTCTTGTTTCTTAACTCGAACAATACCGCCGTCTTCTTGAATAGATTTTAGTTCTGCTTCATCAAGCATAGTGATGCCTTGTGGCGTATCACCTGATTTCACCCATTCTGTAAGAGTCGTTTCGATCGCTTGCTCTGGGATAGCTGGCACTACTGGCAGGCTACCCATTGTCTTACGTAGCAATGCTAATACATCTTCTGCTTTTTTGTAGCTGCTCGCATCAACCACAATGAAACCTTCTTTTGGCATGATCAGCGCGTAAGTGAAGTTGCTGCGGCTGAATGCTCGAGGAAGTAGATCAATGATGATGTCTTCTTTTAGGCTGTCTTTCTCTTTCTTTTTCAGAGGGGTACCAGACTCTGCCTCAAGCGTTTCTACTTTTGCGTTCAATGATTCTTTGATCACAGAAGCGGGTAGCATTTTCTCTTCTTTCTTTGCACAGATAAGAATGCGGTTTTCTGATACGTGCGTCATCATATCGCCATGTCTACCCATTGCGTGTACCCAACCAAACTTCTGTTTGTCTTGGCTACCACAAGGAGTAAAGCGGAATTCTTCAAGTTGTTTCTCTAGCTGATCTGCGTTGAAATCAATATCACGGTTGAAGCGATAGACTAGGCAATTTTTAAACCACATAAATTTTTCTCATACCTTTTTAGAAGTGCTTCATGATATGAGATCTAATTCGATTTGTCCCTAGCTCTGTATCAAAAGTTATAAAGTGAAATGTTTGAGACAGTTATATGAAAATTTGTTTTCAAAGGTCACAAAAGTGTCATAATTAACTCAGATAATGCAATGCGTTGATTAAATACAAAGGCTATTCAATTATGTCGAGAAGGATTCTGGTCGTTGAAGATGAAGCACCTATTCGTGAGATGCTGTGCTTCGTGCTTGAACAAAAAGGCTACCAAGCAGTAGAGGCTGAAGATTACGATACAGCGGTAAACAAGCTATGTGAACCTTTCCCAGATCTAGTATTACTAGATTGGATGCTACCTGGTGGTAGCGGGATAAACTTTATCAAGCACATGAAGCGTGAAGAGTTAACTCGCAACATCCCAGTGGTGATGCTAACGGCTCGTGGCGAAGAAGAAGATAAGGTGCGTGGTTTAGAAGTGGGTGCTGATGATTACATCACCAAGCCATTTTCACCCAAAGAGCTCGTTGCTCGCCTGAAAGCGGTTATCCGCCGTGTAACGCCTACTGCACTAGAAGATGTGATTGATGTACAAGGTCTTAAGCTAGACCCAGTATCTCATCGTGTTACCGCAAGCGAAGGTCCAGTTGATATGGGACCAACAGAGTTCAAAATGCTGCATTTCTTTATGACTCACCAAGAGCGTGTGTACAGCCGAGAGCAGCTGCTTAACAACGTTTGGGGTACCAATGTTTACGTTGAAGACCGAACGGTTGATGTACATATTCGACGCCTGCGTAAAGCGCTTGAGTCTGCAGGTCACGATAAGCTAATCCAAACGGTTCGTGGCGCTGGCTACCGTTTTTCTACAAAGGCTTAATGTGGCTTCGCTGCCCAGTTTACGGAGTCCTGAATGGTTGAAAAGTTAACCTGGAAAAAGCTGGCTTGGGAGCTGGCTTTTTTTTACGCACCATGGGTTTTAGTCGGATGGATATTCGGTTACCTACCTTGGTTGCTGCTGGCTGCTACGGTATTGCAGCTCGGCTGGCATCTACACAACCAAATGCGTTTGTCCGCATGGCTGTGGGATGAGAAGCGTCTAACTCCACCTTCAGGCTCTGGGAACTGGGAATCTCTGTTTAACGGTATTTATCGTATGCAGCAGAGACAGCGTCGCAAACGCAAAGAACTGACTAACCTTATCCGCCGTTTCCGTAACGGTGCAGAATCGCTTCCCGATGCCGTTGTGGTATTTCGCGGTGAAGGCAATATCGTTTGGTGTAACAAGCTAGCTCAGTATTTGCTGGGCTTTCGTTGGCCAGATGATTCAGGTCAACCGATCTCGAATTTGATTCGTACTCCAGATTTTATTAAGTACCTTAATAAGCAAGATTTCTCTGAGCCATTAGAGATGCCTTCTCCATTGAATGTGGAGCGTATGCTCGAGCTGCGTATTGTGCCGTATACCGAGGGTGAACACCTGATGGTGGTACGTGATGTGACCCAGCTTAAGCAGTTAGAAGGCATGCGCCGTAACTTCTTCGCTAACGTTTCTCATGAATTGCGTACGCCGATGACCGTCCTTCAAGGTTACCTTGAAATGACCGAAGATCCAGACATGATCGTTGGCCCAATGTGGACCAAGGCGCATGGCGTAATGACTGAGCAGCTCAATCGAATGAACAGTTTGGTTAATCAACTACTCACGCTTTCGAAAATTGAAGCGGCGCCAATGCATGAGTTGGATGAAGTGGTCAACGTTCCGGCGATGCTTGAGGTTCTTGAGAAAGAAGCGGCGAGCCTTAGCGGTGAGCGCGAACATAAGCTTGAGTTTGATATCGATAAGAGCCTACGAGTTCTTGCCGATGAAGACCAATTGAGAAGTGCGATATCGAATTTGGTTTATAACGCGGTTAAATACACACCCGCAGGTGCAACGGTCAAAGTGCGTTGGTATCAAACCAGCCAAGGCGCGTGCTTAGATGTGTCAGATACTGGTGATGGTATTGAGCCTCAACACTTACATCGACTCACAGAGCGCTTCTATCGTGTAGATAAAGCCCGCTCTCGTGATACCGGTGGTAGTGGTCTTGGATTAGCGATTGTAAAGCATGCGCTTAGCCACCACGATTCACATCTCGAAATTCAAAGTGAAGTGGGCGTCGGCAGTCGTTTCCATTTCACGTTGCCAAACCGATTGACTGTGTCATGAGTGACTTAATACGCAGGATGCGTTTGCCAATTGGTTCACTGTTAGCGATGGTATTGGCGTGTCCAAGCTTCGCTGAGCAGAGTGTTGAGTCATTGCCTGATTATTCCAAAGTTCCTGGTATCTCTGGAAGCTTGTTATCGGTCGGGTCTGATACTTTGGCTGGGATGACGACATTGTGGGTAGAGGAGTTTAAATCCTACTACCCGAATGTGAACGCTCAGGTCCAAGCATCGGGCTCTTCTACTGCGCCTCCTGCATTGACGGAAGGGACTGCTCATCTGGGACCAATGAGTCGCCCGATGCGCTTGCGAGAAATTGAAGCGTTTGAAAGAGAACATGGTTATAAACCGACAGCACTGCGAGTGGCGATCGATGCGATTGGGCTTTTTGTGCACCGCGATAACCCTATTGAGGGGCTCAACTTTCGTCAGATTGATGGCATCTTTTCAGAGACATTACGCTGTGGTGCGACAAAACCGCTGAACGATTGGCAAGATCTAGGCGTCGACCAACCTTGGGCGAAGCATCGATTCCAGTTGTTTGGGCGCAATTCCGTTTCGGGAACCTATGGCTATTTCAAACAAAACGCACTATGTGGTGGTGACTTTAAGAACCGAGTCAATGAGCAGCCAGGTTCTGCATCGGTTGTACAGTCGGTCGCATCATCAATCAGCGGCATAGGTTACTCAGGTATTGGCTATCGTGTCGCTGGCGTTAAGTTAATTCCTATTGCTGAGCATGGTTCTGATTATGTAGAGCCGACTCGAGCGAATATCTTGAGCGGTGATTACCCTCTATCACGCTTTCTTTACGTATACGTGAACAAACACCCAGATAAACCGCTTTCTCCCGTTGAAAGAGAGTTCCTCACTTTTGTGTTCTCAAAGCAAGGACAAGAACTTGTAGAGAAAGATGGCTATTTAGCGATACCGTCTGAGTTCGCAGAGCAAGAATTGGCAAAAGTCGGGCTCTAATTCAGGCTACGACAAACTTAGAAAAAAACGTATGAACAGCTTGCGCGTCGCAAGCTGTTTTTATTTTGACTGTTCGTTATTTTAGCTGCAACGACCATTCTGCATTTTTCCAACGTTGTTGCTCTTCTCTGAGCTCATAATCAAGCAGTTGGTTTTGGGCCAACCAATCGCTGTTAGTTCCTTTCAATTCCCAGTTATCCTGTTGTTCAATCGTTAGAGTCACGTCTGGGGCCAGTGCTTGATTTCGCTGACGGTTGAGTAAGATAGCGAGTCTCAATATACGAATCAGCAGGGTGACTTGTTGCTGAGTAAACAGAGAAAGTTCCGGCAAATCTTGTAGTTTGAGCGCTTTTCTTTGATAGCGAACCAATGCTGATATAAGGCGTTGTTGCTCAGTATTAAAGCCTGGCATTGTCGTATGCTTAAGCAGATAAGCCGAATGGCGGTGATAGCCTTGGAATGCAATGCTTTGTCCTACCTCATGAAGTACTGCAGCCCAACCAAGCAGATCATACAGCTCATTAGTGACCGCAGTTGTCACTTGAGGCTGTACTTGTTTCAGCAATGAAAGAGCGAGCACTTTCACTTTCTCGCCATGAGTTACGTCTACATGGTATCGAGAGACGAGCGTTTCGGCAGTTCTTGTTCGAATATCAATATCTTTAAACCTATCCTCCATGTCATAAAGAACGCCTTCTCTCAGGGCACCATCAGAAAAATGTAACTCCTTGATGTCTAGCGTATCCATTGCTGCTGAAAGAATGGTGACGCCTGCAGCAAACACAGGCTTTCTCTCATCACTTAAGCCTGAAAGATTTACGGTGTTGGATGATGAAAACTCACATAAGTGATTCTTTAAATAGGACAGGCGTTGGGGCGTAATGAGACCATCGGTGAACCCTAAGCCAATGAGTACTTCTTTTATTGATTTCGTGGTACCAGATGAGCCAAAAGCGATTTCCCAAGGGGCTTTTGTGTATTCTTCAATCAATGGCATCAATAGACGAGTAGCTGCGGTATAAGCATCTGAGAAGTGTCGTGAAGTTAGCCCTTCGTCAGCAAAGAAACGTTGAGTGAAGTTGACGCATCCCATCGGTAAACTGCGCATAATTAGAGGAGTAAAGCCTTGTCCGGCGACGAGTTCCGTACTCCCTCCACCGATATCAATAACCAACTTAGATTCAGAAGCGGTTTGAGTGTGTTCTGCTCCGTTATAGATTATTCGAGCTTCTTCTTGACCGGAAATGATCTCTATTGGAAAAGGAAACAGTGGCTTGGCTTGCTCTAAGAAGTCTTTAGCGTTTTTGGCTTTTCTTAGGGTATGAGTCGCAACAACTCTGACATCATCAAGCTCAAAATCCGCCAGTCGTTCTGCGAACACCTTGAGGCATTCTAGGCCTCGCTCGATAGCGCTTTCAGATAGGACGTTACGTTCATCCAATCCATCACCTAATCTCACTTTCTGTTTGTGTCTGCTGACTAATTGCAGGTGTTGATCGAATACTCGGGCAACCACCATGTGAAAGCTGTTCGAACCCAAGTCGATAGCGGCAATACATCGAGAATGTTTGTTATCAATTAGCGGCATGATTTCTTCTCTTGTTTGTACTTCTTGCGAGCAAGTTTCTCCATACGTTTAATATAGTGGTAAGTGGAGAGTTGTGACGTCGGGTAATCAAGTAGGTTTGCTGGTGGTTGTGTGTAAGAGTTGCTCATCGCTTGGTCTAGCACTCGAGCTTTGTTGCTGTCATCGAAATGAAACTCGGTGATATCGATAATGGTTTGCTTGATCTTTGGATCTAAAATTGGAGCTGCAACTTCGATGCGGTGATCAAAATTTCGTGTCATCCAGTCAGCGGAAGATATATAGACCTTCGGCTTTCCAGCGTTACCAAATATCATCACTCTCGGATGTTCGAGGAAACGATCGACCACACTGACTATCTCAATATGATCACTGATGTTGGGTATGCCAGGGACAAGAGAGCACATGCCGCGAATGACCATTCTGACTTTTACATTGGCTTGGCTAGCCTGATAGAGCTTTTCAATGATCTCTCGATCGACCAAGTTGTTGAGTTTTAGAGTGATGCTTGCAGGTTTACCTTCTATCGCGTTTTGTATTTCATTATCTATCAATTGGTACAGACGTTTTCTAGTATTCTTTGGTGACACAATCAGTTGCTTGAACTGGGACTTTTGATAAGGGTTTTCAATATACTTAAAGACTTGTCTCACCTCTTGAGTCAAATCTTCATTCGCAGTGAGCAGAGAAAAATCGGTATACACGCGCGCTGTAACTTCATGGAAGTTGCCAGTGCCAATATGGGCATAATGCTCGGTATGCTTGCCTTCTTTTCGTTTGATGAGCAGCAACTTGGAATGGATCTTCAAACTTGGGATGCCATGGATGACTTTTACACCCGCTTCTTGAAGTTTCTTGGTCCATTGAATGTTGGCTTGCTCATCAAAGCGTGCTTGCAGCTCGACAACCACAGTGACCTTTTTGCCATTGTGCGCCGCATCGATGATCGAGCTGAGGAGTTTTGAGCCTTCCGCAACACGGTAAACGTTTATTTTGATGGAGGTTACCTTCGGGTCAAAGGAAGCCTGCCTAACCAGTTCAGTGATGTGACTAAAGGTGTGATAAGGATAATGCAGTAAGATGTCGCGAGCTTTGATCGCTTCGAAATAGTTTGGGTAATGGCTGAAATGCGCGCACTTAATCGCGGGTAGAGGACGATTAACTAAATCACGTCGGTTAAGGCTTGGGAACTCAGAGAAATGTTTGAAGTTATGATAGCGACCACCTGCGATGACACTGTCATAGTCAGACAGTTTAAGTCTGACTTGTAAGAAGTTGAGCATTTCAGTTGGCATTTCAGATTCATAGATCAGACGTATCGGCAGTGCCGTTAAGCGCTGTTCTAAACCTAAAGACATCGATTCTAATAGGTTATTTTCATTGTCCTCTTGCAGATCATAATCGGCATCACGTGTCATTTTTATCGCAAAACAACGCAATGAGTCATACTCAAAGAATCCTTTAAGTAAGTCATCCAAACAAAATCGAACTATATTATCTAACAAGATCAAAGTTGTACGCTGCGAACCCGAAGTTTCCGGTAACTTAACAAATCGAGGGAGTGCTTCTGATGGGATTTCGAGTAAGACATATTGAGATGATGCATCACGCTCGATGTCGATGGCTAAGTAACTTTGTTCATCTTTGAGAATATTAAGTAACTGGCTATCTTCGTTCAAGAGAATCGGAGTTAAGTGTGGCAGCACTTTTTTCTTAAAGTACTTTTTTATCCAGCCACTTTGTTCTTCGCTGATTTGTTGTTCGTTGACCAGAAAAATACGATTGCGTACCAATTCCAATAGCAAGTCGTTATACAGTTCATGGAATTGAGCATCGAGCTTGCTTGCTTTGCTCTGCATTTTAGTCAGTAGGCTTTTCGGCGAGTTGGAGGTTAGCTGTGGATCTTGAAGTAAGATCTTTCGCTTCACATCAGCAAATCGGACTTTGTAAAACTCATCGAGGTTTTTCGAGTAAATACCTAAAAAACGAACTCTTTCGATTAAGGGGACTGACTTATCTGCCGCTTCTTGGAGCACTCTTTCGTTGAAGGATAACCAGCTAAGTTCTTTTGTGACATAGTCTTTTTCCATCGAGATGAGAATCCTTGAGTACTGGCTATAGAGCTGATTACTTTAAATTAGAATGGCAAAATTCACAAAATCTATGATCTTACTTTAAGAAATATGGCTAACAAACTTGTTATTAGTTTCAGTTGTTTAACGTAACTTGTAATATAATTGTCATCTAACGTACATATTATGTCAGTAGCTAAAAAAAGGTAGATAAACAGATGGCATCAGCCCAATTTTCATTGAAAGAGCGCGACAAAAAAAGATGGTTGAAAGATCGTCTCGTCCGTTTTTCGGTGACATGTGGCGCGGTCAGTGTTCTAGCTGCCCTAGTATTGATCTTTGTTTACTTGGCGATGGTCATTTTACCGGTATTTTCTGATACTGGTTTAGAGACAGACCAAGCTGTAAAGACCGTTGCCGTAGAAAAACCTATCGTCTTATCGGTTGATGAATACGGTCAGCATGCATTTACTATCGAAAAATCTGGTTTGGTACAGTTTTGGGATTTAGAGTCTCAAAATACACACTCTTACTTTGAGCGTGATGTTGTAGCCAACCCCATCGCCTTTTCTCGAAACACCCCATCTGAAAACTGGTTTGCCTTTGCCGACAGCGCAAGCAATCTTACTTTTTTCTATCCTGAGTATAGTGCGCCTGTGCTGAAAAAGGGCAGCGAAGCCGAACCTAAAATTGAGCAAATCACTCTCCCTGAATCGTTTTTAAATGATGAACCCTCAAATGGGGCGACGATCGACAAATTCGCATTCTCTAAAAATGGACGTGGGATTACGGTTGCCGCGCAGTTAAGTGACCAACGAGTCTTGGTTAAGTGGTATCAGAGTGACCTTACTGGTCAGTATGTTTTTCAGAAGAGCCAATGGCTATCGGATAAGTTGGGCTTGCAGCAGCAACTGCTTGTCACACCTGATGGGCAAACCTTATACCTACGAGCACAATCGGATTTGGTTGTTTTGAAACTATCAGATAACGGTTTTGATGTTCGTGAAGTGATTGATCTTAGCTTAAATGATGCGAAGCATTCCGTGAAAAGCATCGATTTATTGTCTGGCGCATACTCGTTGTTGGTTACGCATGAGGACGGACAGGTTTCTCAATGGTTCGATGTACTCAAAGATGAAAAGCGTAGCCTGACCCATATTCGAGACTTCCAACTTGCTGAACAAGTGCAATTTATTCTTCCTGATACTTATAGAAAGGGTTTTTATAGCTTCTATAAGAACGGCACATTACAAAGCCACTATACGACCAGTGAAAAGCTGTCGTTGTTTGAACGCGCATTTGATAAATCACCACAACTAGCCGCTATGTCTGCCAATGAACTGCATCTGGCAACGTTGATTGATGGCATCATCAGTGTGGCTAAAGTCGACAATGAATACCCACAAATCTCATTCTCCTCGCTTTGGCAAAAGGTCTGGTATGAAAGTTACCCTGAGCCGCAATACGTTTGGCAATCAACATCGGCGAATGATGACTTTGAAGAGAAATTCAGTTTAGTACCTATCACATTCGGTACTATCAAAGCCGCTCTGTTTGCGATGATGTTTGCCGTGCCGGTTGCTGTGCTCGGAGCTATTTACACCGCTTATTTTATGTCTCCACGCATGCGAAGAGTGGTGAAGCCTTCGATAGAGCTGATGGAAGCTCTTCCAACCGTGATCATCGGATTTTTGGCTGGGCTTTGGTTTGCTCCAATCGTTGAAACACATTTAACGGCTGTCTTCTCATTAATGATGCTATTACCACTGAGCACACTGTTGACTGGACTTGTTTGGTTCTGTTTACCGAAGAGGGTAACGGGTCGCTTCTCTAACGGTTGGCATGCTCTGATATTGATTCCGGTATTGGTGATTACAGTGGTTGCGGTGTTTGCTGGTGGAAACAACATTGAAGCCTTGTTATTTGGTGGTGATATTCGTACCTTCTTGGCTAGCTATGGTATCGACTTTGACCAACGCAATGCGCTAGTGGTTGGTTTTGCTATGGGCTTTGCGGTCATCCCAACGATTTTCACTATTGCTGAAGATGCTATTTTCTCTGTACCTAAACATTTGTCTGATGGGTCATTAGCGTTGGGTGCGACGGCGTGGCAGACGCTTATTTATGTGGTGCTATTGACGGCGAGTCCAGGTATCTTTTCTGCGGTTATGATGGGCCTAGGGCGAGCAGTTGGTGAAACCATGATCGTCTTGATGGCGACAGGTAACACCCCAATTCTTGACTGGAATGTTTTGGAAGGGATGAGAACTTTATCGGCAACGATTGCTGTTGAGCTGCCAGAATCAGAAGTGGGTGGTTCTCATTTCCGCTTGCTGTTCTTGGCTGCACTCTTGCTGTTTATCTTTACATTCGCGGTGAACTCAGTTGCTGAGTGGGTTAGACAAAGACTGAGAGATAAATATCGTGCGCTGTAGTTTTAAAGGTTTGCCTCAATGTGTATCAATGGCTTTTAGTGGCTTGACTAGCGTGTCTCTTGATCTTTGCAGCTCCTTGATTTCAGCACGCCAAGAGCAAGGTCGATCATGATGAATAAACTGAAGTCATTATTATCTTGGGTTAAATCGGGCTCTCCGTGGATCTGGCTTACGGGCGGGGCGGTGAGCATCAGTATGCTTTCTGTTCTTGGCCTAATGCTGCTGATTGGTTGGAAGGGCTTAACCTATTTTTGGCCCGCACCTTTGTATCAATGGCAAGTTGACTCCAAAGACTTATCGCTAGTGGTCGATCTTGACGAAACCGTATCAAAACAAGATGTATTGGTTGGTCAGTTATATGAACGAAAATACATCCCGATAGAGCAAGTTCCACAAGTCCATGACCTTTTGTCTCCTCAAAATTTGTCGACTGGGCTGATACAGCGCTTAAGCATCAAAGTTGCTAACAGAGAACTGTACCCTGCGGACTTTGTTTCTATTCTGGATGTTAACTTACGTGAACCCACTACCCCGCTAGATTGGGTTGTGATTGAACGAAGTCGAGGTGGTTATTTCTTTGGTAAGCCGGTGGGTTTTAAAACTGCTTCTGGCACCTTTGATTCGAACATAGACCAAAAGCTCGAACAAGGCTTGGCGTTCGCTGATACGTTACGTAAAGAAACGTCGCGTGTCGTGAACCAAGAAATTCGCAATATCAGCTGGCAATTGGAAAACCTGCGCTTAGAAAAGCGTAAGCTTGAACTCAATGAGTCAGTGAGTGATGAATACCTTACAACCTATACTCAAACTAAACTGGAATTAAATCGCCAGTTAGGTGAAGCCGAAGTTAAGCTTGAGCACCTTAGAACGCAACTTAATGTCGAAAGCTTACTCGTTGAGGATATGACAGGCGAGCAGGTCGAGATTTCGCTAAGTCACATTCTGGATTATTGGTACCCAAATAATATGTCTTACCTAGAAAAGGTTGGGCACTGGGGCAAACAAGTTTGGAAGTTCTTATCAGAGAACCCACGAGACTCAAACTCTGAAGGCGGTGTGTTTCCTGCTATTTTTGGCACAGTACTGTTGGTTATTCTCATGTCGATCGTCGTGATGCCTCTTGGGGTAGTCGCTGCGATATATCTTCATGAATACGCAAAAAACAACGCACTAACACGTTTAATTCGTATCGCCGTGATTAACTTGGCGGGTGTACCGTCGATTGTGTATGGCGTTTTTGGTTTAGGCTTTTTCGTCTATACCATTGGTGGCTCGATTGATACGTTGTTCTATGCAGAGCGATTGCCAGCACCGACATTTGGTACGCCGGGTCTACTTTGGTCAGCACTAACCTTAGCGGTCTTGACGCTTCCAGTCGTTATCGTAACCACGGAAGAGGGCTTAACGCGTATTCCTAGTGCAGTGAGGCACGGTTCATTAGCGCTTGGTGCGACTCAATTTGAGACGCTTTGGCGCATTGTTTTACCGATGGCAAGCCCAGCGATTATCACTGGTTTAATTTTGGCAATCGCGAGAGCCGCGGGGGAAGTTGCACCACTTATGCTGGTGGGTGTTGTTAAATTGGCATCCAGCTTGCCAGTCGATGGTCAGTTTCCGTATTTACACTTAGATAGAAAGTTCATGCATTTAGGCTTTCATATCTATGATGTTGGTTTTCAAACCTCTAATATCGAAGCGGCACGACCTTTAGTGTATGCGACTTCATTTTTATTGGTTACGGTGATTGTTGGGTTGAACTTAACAGCCATCAATATCCGTAATAACTTGCGTGAAAAATACCGAACCTTAGGACAAGATTAGATGTTCTCGATTAATGAAACCTTGGGTTACCAAGCACCACTTGATGTTCACAATCTGAAGGATGAGCAAATTGCTATCTCGATCGAAGGGCTAAATCTTTACTATAAAGAGAGCCAAGCACTTGATGATATCTCGATGCAGATCCCGAAGGGGCAGGTGACGGCGTTTATCGGCCCTTCTGGGTGTGGTAAGTCGACTCTGCTGCGCTGCATTAATCGCATGAACGATCTTGTTGAAGGCTGTAAGGTTTCCGGGAAAGTGAAGCTTCATGGCAAGAACGTCTATCACCCTAAGGTGGATGTTGCGACCTTACGACGCCGTGTGGGTATGGTATTCCAGCGTCCAAACCCTTTTCCTAAATCTATCTATGAGAATGTGGTTTATGGCTTGAGGCTACAAGGCGTTAGCAACAGCCGAGACCTTGATGATGCGGTTGAACGCTCTCTGCGCGCTGCTGCGTTATGGGATGAAGTGAAAGATCGGTTGCATGAGAATGCTTTTGGTTTATCTGGCGGTCAACAGCAGCGTTTGGTTATCGCTCGTGCGGTTGCGATTGAGCCTGAAGTGCTGTTGTTAGATGAGCCGACATCGGCACTCGATCCGATTTCTACTTTGACGATTGAAGAGTTGATCAACGATCTCAAAACGCAATACACAGTGGTGATTGTTACCCACAACATGCAACAAGCCGCGCGTGTAAGTGACCATACTGCCTTTATTCATATGGGAAAATTGATCGAGTACTCAGATACGGACTCAATTTTTACGTCTCCATTGAAAAACCAGACGGAAGACTACATTACTGGTAGATATGGCTAACCTCTCCAAAGGTGTCATCTAGAGCTAAGTCACTCTACAAAAATGGCTTTCTTCATTTCTTTCAAGGAGCAAGTATGCATTTCGGTCGCCACATTTCAGGGCAATTCAATGTCGAGTTAGAATCGATCCGTACTCATGTATTGACCATGGGCGGGTTAGTGGAGCAGCAACTCTCGTTTGCAATGCAGGCGCTTCATAAAGACGATGTTGAATTGGCCAAAAAAGTGATTCGTGATGACCACAAAGTGAATGCGATGGAAGTGTCGATTGATGAGGCTTGTACTCGAATCATTGCAAAGCGTCAGCCGACAGCGAAGGATCTGCGTTTGATTATGGCGATCATCAAAACGATTACCGATCTGGAACGTATTGGCGATGTTGCTTCTAAAATTGCGCAAGGTGCTATTGAGATCCCTTCAACCAAAGAGCAGAAATTCCACGTATCTTTAGAGCCTCTTTGCCGTCAGGCTATCACCATGCTTCATCAAGTATTAGATGCTTTTGCTCGTATGGATGTTGATGCGGCAGCTGAAGTTCACAAGCTTGATGATAAGTTGGATGCGGAGTACGAGGCCGTTATTCGTCAGTTAATGACCTATATGATGGAAGACCCTAAGAACATTCCTAATATTTTGCAGGTGATGTGGTCAGCGCGTGCGATTGAGCGAGTGGGAGACCGCTGCCAAAATATCTGCGAATACATTATTTACTTTGTGAAGGGTAAAGATGTACGTCACCTAGGCGATCAAAGCCTTGATGACGCACTCAAATAGAGCTTATCTTTAGAAGCTAATTATTGCACCAAGATTGAAATTGACCGTTGTGTCGTAAGGCACAAAGGTTTTGTTGTGATCAAAAATATTCATATCAACACCAGCACGTAATCCAAGCATTGGTGTCGCTTGGTAAACGTAGGCCCCGCCTAGGCTTATACCATGTGTTGTTTTCTCTTCTACTTCGCATGAGCGCGTTTTCGTACCGTCATAACTTGCCACGCCAATTTCAGCCTGAAAGCCGTGGATTTGGTTTCTTCCAAACATGTTTTGCTTCGTAACAGGTTTAAATCAAGAGAGCTGAATAAGTCTTTAGCCATATCTATCCATGAAAATTTTCTGCGCTATTAAATCTAATATACGTCAGTCAGTTAGATTAGTCAGCGAGGTTCTCTGGATTTATGCTGGCGACTATTGCCCTAAGCGGTGAGGGCGGCTCTCACATCAGATATCTTACTCGCATCTGTCACTGGGATCTGATAATCATCAATATTATCACTGCCCATTTGAGCACTTGAGTTGTTTTCCATTAGACTCGGCCTTGTCGATTTACCTGAAAGGTGAAGAGCAGGTACTTGGGTAGCGCTTTGAATCATTTTGGCATTCGCAGCGTTAACGCCAGCCCCCGCCATGATATCAATTCGTCCATCGGCTTGTTTGACCATTGCAGCCAATACATCGATACCTTGCTCAGCATTAGCAGCAAGCCCTGATGTCAGGACTCTTTCGCATCCAAGTGTAATGATTTGTTCTAATGCTGCTTGGAAATCAGAGCTTTGATCGATGGCTCTGTGGAAGGTAATCCCAAGCTTTAACGAGTGCGCTTTGTCAGCCAGTTGTTGCATCTTTGGCATATCAATACTTCCGTTCGGCGCTAACACACCAAGTACGACCCCATCCAATCCTGCATTTGCGCAAGCTTCAATATCTTCAAGCATACAGAGCATATCGTCGTTATCGAAAATGAAGTCGCCTTGTCTTGGGCGTATCATAGCGTAGACCGGAACCGACGAAACTATTGCCGCTTGTTTCATCATTCCGAAGCTTGGAGTTAATCCGCCAAGTGCTAATGAAGAGCAAAGCTCAATTCGATTCGCGCCACCAGATAGTGCGGTATGAAGAGATTCTAAGTTATCGATACAGACTTCAATTTCGGTGTTCATCGTGTTTATCCGTTCAAAAAGATACTGATGAAATAATAGCAATCTAGGTGTGATTCTGAATAGATGGGGATAAGGGAAAATAGAGGTAAAGTTTAGGTTTATCGCTACCTCAATTATCTATTACAAGAGTCAGTCTAGGGGAGCGAGGAGGGGGAAAACAAAAAGCCCGAAGCGTTAACTTCGGGCTTTTAATAGGACTTTACTTCTTAACTGATTGGCGGTGCGCTTTGCGCTATTAGCTTATGCTTTATGTCTCTTTAAAGAGAATCTTCCAACCATTAACCCGCGTTGAGTTCGGGCTTAAGAGGTAATTACTTGCTTAGGTCGTCAGCGTGCTCAGATAGGAATGCTGCAACACCTTTTGGAGATGCGTCCATACCTGATTTGCCTTCTTCCCATTGTGCAGGACAAACTTCACCGTTCTTCTCGTGGAAGTTTAGTGCGTCTACCATGCGTAGCATTTCGTCGATGTTACGACCTAGTGGAAGATCGTTAACTACTTGGTGACGTACAAGACCGTCAGCGTCGATTAGGAAAGAACCACGGAAAGCAACGCCTGCTTCTGGGTGCTCAACATCGTATGCTTTGCAGATCTCGTGCTTAACGTCAGCAATTAGAGGGTATTTAACTTGACCGATACCGCCATCAGCGATAGCAGTGTTACGCCATGCGTTGTGAGAGAATTGAGAATCGATAGAAACACCGATTACTTCAACGCCTTTAGCTTGGAAATCTTCAAGACGGTTGTCGAAAGCGATTAGCTCTGAAGGACAAACGAAAGTGAAGTCTAGTGGGTAGAAGAAAACTACAGCTTTCTTACCTTTAGTGAATTCTGCGAAGTTGAAGTTATCAACGATCTCACCGTTACCTAGAACAGCTGCTGCAGTAAAGTCAGGGGCTTGACGACCTACTAGTACCATTTTGGAATCTCCTAAAAAATTAGTTGGCCCAACACATCTTTGTTTGGGCTCCGTTTCTACGGGACAAACTATAGTACAATCGGTACTATAGAAAAAAGCGAATTAAATAGATTAAGTTAATCGAAAAAAGCGATAAGCTTATTCTTTGTCCTGTCCTTAGGTCGAATGACCTTTACCTAACTTATCCTACTCATATTACAAAGTAATTTCATGAATAAATGGCCAAGTCTTAAGCAACTTCACTATCTTGTTACTCTTCACGAAACTCGTCATTTCAGTGATGCCGCAGATCGCTGTTTCGTCAGTCAATCTACGCTAAGTAAAGGCATTCAAAACCTAGAAGAGCTGATTGGTTGCCCGCTTTATGAGAAGAAAGATAAAAAGAGCCCGCTAGTTTTCACGCAAGCAGGTGAGCTGGTGGTCAAGCACGGTCGAGAGCTACTAGCGAAAGGACAAGATCTCGTAGAGCTTGGAAATCTATGTAACGGGGATGCGATGCAAGGGCAGTTGCGAGTCGGGTGTATTCCTACTATAGCGCCGTTCCTTTTGTGCGATTTGGTACAGGAAGCCAACCAGCGCTTTCCACAATTAAATTTGCTGTTACGTGAAGACACAACGACCAACCTATTGGCTGCGCTGCGTCATGGAGACTTAGATGTGCTGATTCTGGCTTTGCCTGTCGATATCGACAATATGGAAAGCCAAGTTGTTGGGCAAGACCCTTTCCGGATGGTGATCAGTCGCAATCAAGCTGATGGTATTCGCGTTCCGATTAAATACGATGACCTGCCAGACGAATCTGTATTTTTGTTGGAGAACGAGCATTGCTTAACCGAGCATGCTGTGTCGGCTTGTAAGTTAACGGATAAAGAGAAGATCAACCCGTTCACTGCGACGAGCCTTCACACATTGGTGCAAATGGTGGCCAATGGTTTAGGAACCACCTTTATTCCGCAAATGGCGATCGACCACGGTTTATTGGAAAACCAGAATCTCGTTGTGATCGATCCTCCTGGTCAGCAGGCCTACCGAGATATTGGCCTTGTCTGGCGACCAAGCTCTTCGCGTCGTGAGACATTCCATCAATTAGCGGATGTGGTATCTGAGCTTCTATAATAAGCCGCTGCGACAACAATCCCTCTGAGCGGCTGAATTGGCCGCTCTTCTTTATATCAATTCCGAGCGTTACTCTACTTCCGCTTCTTCTGGCTCTACTTCTTCTTGCAGCTCCAGTAAATTGATCGCTATCGTGACAAAATCGCTGTCTGTAATAATGCCTACTAGTTCGTGGTTTTCTACGACAGGTAAACAGCCCACTTTATGTTTCTGCATGTAGATAGCCGATTCTTTTAATCCTGCACGCGGCTCTACCGACATAACACTTTTGTGCATGATGTCGTTGAGGGGAGTAGCAAGAGTAAAAGATTGAGCTTGTGGGATGTTTTGTAGGCTGGATTCTTGAGCGGCGAGAACGTCTCGCTGTGTGACGACACCTAGTAGTTGCCTGTCGGAATCGACGACCGGAATATGGCGGATATCAAGTGCTTCCATCATGTGCTTAGCATCGGCCAGTGAGTGTGAGCGCAATAGGGTATGAGGGTTGCGAGTCATCATATCTTCAACCTTGATCATACGAACCTCCTTCTTTTTTATTTGTTGCTATTACTATAGTTTTTTATCCAAAAAATAACTGAGATCTGACGCATTCTTGGGTGAGTTTTATGCAACTAATTCTTTAGCTTGAGGAGGTGAATCAGTCGCATTATTTTACGCCTCTTTACAATAATCCAGTGCTGTAAACCTTGCTATTGCGGCTCGTGTGCCTATACTAGCCCACTGCGAAATTTTTAGTCGTGTTTGCGATGTGTTTCTGGTAACGATTGACTTACCGTAACGATTATCCAGCAACTACGATTTATGATTCGTCAACGGCACAAATCTCATCAACTAAGACAAGACTAGACACATGCAAGTTTCAGATTTTCACTTTGACCTACCAGATGAACTTATTGCTCGTTACCCTCAAGAAGAGCGTACAGCAAGCCGCCTACTTAAATTAGACGGCAATAATGGCAACCTGACGGATGGTTCGTTTAAAGACGTTTTAGACTTGGTTGAGCCAGGCGATCTTGTTGTTTTCAATAACACTCGAGTGATTCCAGCTCGCGTGTTCGGTCGCAAGGCATCAGGCGGTAAGCTTGAAGTGCTGGTTGAACGTATGCTTGATGAGAAAAGCATTCTTGCGCATGTTCGTTGTTCTAAATCACCGAAGCCGGGTACCAAGTTGTTCCTTGGTGAGAACGATGAATATGAAGCTGAAATGGTGGCGCGTCACGATGCGTTATTCGAAATCCATTTCACATCTGATCAAAGCGTTTTAGAGATTCTTAACAGTGTTGGTCACATGCCACTGCCTCCTTACATCGATCGTCCTGATGAAGATGCAGATAAAGAGCGCTACCAGACTGTCTATAATGAAAAGCCGGGTGCGGTTGCAGCGCCAACAGCAGGCCTTCACTTTGATGACAAGCTAATGGCTGACATGAAAGAAAAAGGTGTTGAGTTTGCTTACGTGACGCTTCATGTTGGTGCTGGTACGTTCCAGCCAGTAAAAGTTGATAATATTAACGATCACCACATGCATGCTGAGTACGTTGAAGTGCCGCAAGAAGTGGTTGACGCCGTAGCTGCAGCAAAAGCCCGTGGCGGCCGTATTATTGCTGTTGGTACAACATCAGTACGCTCACTAGAAAGTGCAGCTCAAGATGCATTGAAGAAAGGCACTGAGCTCGTTCCTTTCTTTGGTGATACAGAAATCTTCATCTTCCCTGGCTATGAATACCAGTTGGTGGATTGCTTGATTACCAACTTCCACTTGCCAGAATCAACACTGATTATGTTGGTGAGTGCATTTGCAGGTTACGACAACGTGATGGGCGCATACGATCACGCAGTGAAGAGCGAATATCGTTTCTTCAGCTACGGTGATGCCATGTTCATCAATAAGAAAACAAGCTAATTTAAGCTAGTTATAAACGATATACATTAGAATTTACGGGTGCTAGCAGTAAGCTAGGAGTCGGGCAGGGTGTCTGTCTAATCTCTCGCAAGGAATACGCGACCGCTCCTCATAGAACCCACTAGACTGAACTTTTGTTTGGCCTAAGGTTCTGAATTAACAGTCAGATTGTTTCTCTGGCATATTGGAGGCTTCGTGAAATTAAAATACGAACTTAAAAAAACTAATAGCGGCGCACGTCGTGGTCAACTTCAGTTTGAACGCGGTACCGTTGAAACCCCAGCATTCATGCCTGTAGGTACTTACGGTACTGTTAAAGGTATGACACCTGAAGAAGTAAAAGACACAGGTGCTGAAATCCTATTAGGTAACACATTCCACCTATGGCTACGTCCTGGTCAAGAAATCATGAAAATGCACGGTGACCTGCACGATTTCATGAACTGGCACGGTCCTATCCTGACTGATTCAGGCGGCTTTCAAGTATTCAGCCTAGGTGCAATGCGTAAAATCACTGAAGAGGGTGTTCATTTCCGTAACCCTGTAAACGGTGACAAGATCTTCATGGACGCTGAGAAGTCTATGGAAATCCAAAAAGATTTAGGTTCAGACATCGTAATGATCTTCGATGAGTGTACGCCTTACCCTGCGACACACAAAGAAGCAAAAGACTCAATGGAGATGTCTCTTCGTTGGGCTGAGCGTTCACGTAACCACTTCGACAAACTTGAAAACCCGAACTCACTGTTCGGTATCGTTCAAGGTGGCGTGTACGAAGACCTTCGTGATGTATCCGTTAAAGGCCTAACAGAAATTGGTTTTGACGGTTACGCAGTAGGTGGCCTAGCAGTAGGCGAACCAAAAGAAGATATGCACCGCATTCTTGAGCACACATGTCCTCAACTGCCAGAAGATAAGCCACGTTACCTAATGGGCGTAGGCAAACCGGAAGACTTGGTTGAAGGTGTTCGCCGTGGTATCGACATGTTTGACTGTGTAATGCCAACGCGAAATGCACGTAACGGCCACCTGTTTGTGACTGAAGGTGTGATCAAGATCCGTAATGCGAAGCATAAAACCGATACAACACCACTAGATTCAGAGTGTGACTGTTACACTTGTAAGAACTACAGCAAGTCGTACTTACACCATTTGGATCGTTGTAACGAAATCCTAGGTGCTCGACTGAACACGATTCATAACCTGCGTTTCTACCAACGAGTAATGTCAGACATTCGTCAGTCTATCGATGAAGACCGCTTTGAAGAGTTCGTTGCAGAGTTCTACGCAAGAATGGGGCGTGAAGTGCCACCACTAGGTAAAGAATCTTAGTATTTCTTTTTTGCGAGCCCTATCTCTCTTCCGAGTGATGGGGCTTGAAAATAAAGGGATGCGACCCAATTAGACAAACAATTACGAAAATATAAATAGAGGATGTTTTAAATGTTTATTTCTCAAGCTCACGCAGCAGCAGAAGGTGCACCAGCAGGCGGCGGTTTCGAAATGCTTATCATGCTAGGTATGTTCGCTGTGATCTTCTACTTCATGATCTACCGTCCACAAGCTAAGCGTGTTAAAGAGCACAAGAACCTTATGTCTTCTATGGGCAAAGGTGATGAAGTTCTTACAAGCGGCGGCCTAATTGGCAAGATCACTAAGATTGCAGAAGACAGCGACTACGTTGCTATCGAACTGAATGCAAACAACGAAGTAGTTATCAAGAAAGACTTCGTTACAGCAGTGCTACCAAAAGGTACTCTGAAATCTCTATAAACAGCTAGAGGATCCTCGCTGTGCTAAACCGTTACCCGTTATGGAAGTACCTGATGGTGGTGTTTACTATCGCCATCGCTGCGTTGTACGCACTTCCGAATATATACGGTGAAGATCCGGCAGTTCAAGTTACAGGGGCGCGCGGCGCCTCTGTAGATATGTCTACGCTGGATGCTGTCACCAATGCTCTTGAAGCTGAAAACCTTTCTACTAAATCCGTTGCTCTAGAAAACGGTTCCATTCTTGTTCGCTTTAACGATACAGACTCTCAAATTAGTGCTCGTGATGTCATCACTGAAGCATTAGATGAAGACGTAATCGTTGCTTTAAACTTAGCTGCTTCAACTCCTGATTGGCTTGAATCTATTGGTGCTGCACCAATGAAGCTTGGTCTTGACCTACGTGGTGGTGTTCACTTCTTGATGGAAGTGGATATGGACGCTGCGATGCAAAAGCTGGTTGGCCAACAAGAAGAAGCGTTCCGTAGCGAACTTCGTGAAGAAAAAATCCGTTACCGTGCAATTCGCCCATCTGGTAAAGATGCGGTTGAAGTGATTCTACGTAACGCCGAGCAGCTTGCTGAAGCGAAATCGCTACTGCAATCTAAGCACCAAGACATGACGTTTGTATATTCTGAATCTAATGGTCGTTTTTCTTTGGTTGCTAGCTTCACAGAGGCTCGTCTTCAAGAAATCCGCAACTATGCGGTCGAGCAAAACATTACCATTCTACGTAACCGTGTTAACGAACTTGGTGTTGCTGAACCTTTGGTTCAACGTCAAGGCTCTAGCCGTATCGTAGTGGAATTGCCTGGTGTTCAAGACACGGCTCGCGCTAAAGAAATTCTTGGTGCTACCGCGACGCTTGAGTTCCGTGAAGTGGATAGCAGTGCTGACTTAGCCGCTGCCGCTTCTGGTCGTGCCCCTGCGGGTAGCGAAATCAAGCAAGATCGTGATGGTCGTCCTGTGGTACTTAAGAAGCGCGTTATTCTAGGCGGCTCAAGTATTACTGATGCAAGCTCAAGTGTTGATGAATATGGTCGTCCTCAAGTTAACATCTCGCTAGACAGCGAAGGTGGTAGCAAGATGTCTGCATTCTCTCGTCAGAATATCGGTAAGCTAATGGCAACGGTATTTGCAGAGTACAAAGACAGCGGTCGTAAAACACCGGAAGGTCGAGTTATCTTGAGTAAGCACGAAGAAGTGATTAACCAAGCGACGATTCAATCTGCGCTAGGCCGTAACTTCCGTATTACTGGTATCGATTCAACGGCTGAAGCTCATAACTTGGCACTTCTACTGCGTGCTGGTGCTCTGATTGCGCCTATCTCGATTGTAGAAGAACGTACGATTGGTCCATCTATGGGGCAACAAAACATCGATATGGGTATCATGGCGATGGTTTGGGGTATGGCTGCTGTAATGCTGTTTACGCTGCTTTACTACCGCAGCTTTGGTCTGATTGCGAACGTTGCGCTAATGGCTAACTTGGTGTTGATTATCGGTGTGATGTCGATGATTCCGGGGGCTACTATGACCCTGCCAGGTATTGCCGGTATCGTATTAACGGTCGGTATGGCGGTTGATGCCAACGTTCTGATCTTTGAGCGTATACGTGAAGAGCTTCGAGATGGACGTAGTCCACAACAAGCGATTCACCAAGGTTACGCGAACGCATTCAGCACAATCGCCGATGCCAACATCACCACGCTACTAACAGCAATTATTCTATTTGCTGTGGGTACTGGTGCTATCAAAGGCTTCGCGGTAACGCTGTCTATCGGTATCTTGACTTCAATGTTTACAGCTATTGTGGGAACACGTTGTATCGTGAACCTGATGTATGGCGGCAAACGCGTTAAAAAACTGTCGATCTAAGGCTAGGAATTAATATGTTTCAGATTCTAAAAGCAGACAAAATGATCGACTTTATGCGTTGGTCAAAGGTTGCCTTTGTTTTTTCTATCTTGATGATTGGTACTGCTATCTTCACCCTAACAACGAAATCGTTGAACTGGGGTCTAGATTTTACTGGCGGTACTCTGATTGAAGTTGGTTTTGAACAACCGGCACACCTTCCTGATATCCGTAGTGCACTAGAAGCCGAAGGCTTTGGTGATGCAACGGTACAGAACTTCGGTTCAGCTCGTGATGTGATGGTTCGTTTACGTCCACGTGATGGCGTAGCGGGCGAAACGCTTGGTAACCAAATCCTTTCTGCTATTGAGAATGGTACTGGTGAGCAAGTTGAAATGCGTCGTATCGAGTTCGTTGGTCCTAACGTAGGTGATGAGCTAACAGAAGCGGGTGGCCTTGCTATCCTAGTTTCTCTTATCTGTATCTTGATCTACGTATCAGTGCGATTTGAATGGCGTTTGGCTGCGGGTGCGGTATTAGCACTGGCGCACGATGTTATCATCACACTTGGTGTGTTCTCTCTAATGCAAATTGAGGTCGACCTTACCATCGTAGCAGCCTTGCTAACGGTAGTCGGTTACTCCCTCAACGATACCATCGTTGTATTCGACCGTATTCGTGAGAACTTCCGTAAGATGCGTAAAGGTGAAGCGCCTGAAGTACTGAACAGCTCAATCACACAAACATTGAGTCGTACATTGATCACTTCTGGTACCACGTTATTCGTAGTTATCGCACTGTTCGTTCAGGGCGGCGCTATGATTCACGGCTTCGCAACTGCCCTTCTATTGGGTATTACGGTTGGTACTTACTCTTCTATCTACGTTGCATCTGCACTAGCAATGAAGTTGGGTATTACACGTGAACACCTAATGCCACCACAAGTGGAAAAAGAAGGTGAAGAGTTTGACGAAATGCCTTAGGCCTTGGCTTAACAAGTTTCGCTAAACCAAAAAAACCGCTAGGCAACTAGCGGTTTTTTTACGTCTGTATATTGTCGATAAGCTCAACGTAACTTATCGGCAAGTTGAGTTGCATATACTGTCACTAAGAGCACCATTTTCGTATTTCGTATTTCGTATTTCGTATTTCGTATTTCGTATTTCGTATTTCGTATTTCGTATTTCGTATTTCGTATCTCAAATCGCAGATACAAAAAAGCCTCGCTATCTAGCGAGGCTTTGGAATTTTTATGCGCCCTTAAAACAGGGAGCTTTAACGTAAGGTCTGAATTATTTCAGCATACCTTCGTTAGCGTTCTCACGAACGTGCTTAAGAATAGACTTAACACCACGTGCGCTTGAAGCAACAACATTACCAGAAGTCATGTAATCAGTACCGCCAGCGAAGTCGGTCATGATAGCACCAGCTTCACGAGCGATTAGGTCACCAGCTGCTAGATCCCATGGCTTAAGGCCTAGTTCTAGGTAACCATCAACACGGCCAGCTGCTAGGTAACATAGGTCAAGAGCAGGAGAACCTGTACGACGGAAATCAGCACAGTCAATGAATAGACCAGAGATGATCTTCATGAAAGATTCTGAGTGTTGTTTTTGCTTGAATGGGAAACCAGTCGCTAGAACAGTACCTTGAAGGTCTTTTAGTTGAGTAACACGCATACGAGCGTTGTTAAGTTGAGCGCCAGCGCCACGTTGAGCTGTGAATAGCTCGTTTAGCATTGGGTCATAAACACAAGCAACTTCTGTACGACCGTTCATGCGAACAGCGATAGATACAGAGAAGTGAGGGAAACCTTTTACAAAGTTGTTGGTGCCATCTAGTGGGTCAACGATCCATTGTACGTCAGAGTCTTTACCTTCAGTCAGGCCTTTCTCTTCAGAAATAATGCTGTGCTCTGGGTAAGATGCTTTGATTGTCTCAATGATCATGTACTCAGCTTCTTGAGCAATGTTAGTAACGTAATCGTTGTTACCTTTTAGAGACGATTCGATCTTATCAGTTGTTTCTAGAGATTTAGCAATATGGTTGCCAGCTTTACGCGCAGCGCGTATCGCAATGTTTAGCATTGGATGCATATGGTTTTTCCCACAAGATGTTAAAGAACAATTTAAAGCGGCGGCGAGTATACCAAAGTTTTACCAAAAGGGAAGTGGTTATTTTTTGAACTCTTGGTTTCACATTGCGCGAAGGGTCTGACCATTTTACTTTGCTATGTGTTAATATCTCGCGATTATTTTTAAAGTGGTGTCATATAGCATGTTAGACAATGTAAAAGTCGTTCTGGTTGGTACGTCTCATTCGGGAAATATCGGATCAGCAGCTCGCGCAATGAAAGTGATGGGTTTGAGTCAATTAGTTCTTGTAGACCCTCAATGTGAAGTTGACGAGCAGACCTTAGCACTGGCTGCGGGTGCTGGTGACATCGCAGAAAACGCGACTATCGTTTCCACACTGGACGAAGCAGTAAAAGACTGTGGTTTAGTAGTTGGTTCGAGTGCTCGTTCACGCACACTTGAATGGCCAATGCTTGAGCCTCGTGAGTGTGGAAAAAAATTTGCAATTGAAGGTCAGAAGCACCCAGTAGCATTAGTATTCGGCCGTGAGCGTACGGGCTTGACTAACGATGAGCTTCAGAAGTGCCACTTCCATGTATGTATCCCAGCTAACCCTGAATACAGCTCGCTAAACCTAGCAATGGCGGTACAGACTCTGAGCTACGAAGTGCGTGTCGCCCACCTTGATATGGTCGCTAGCCAATATCAACCACAGCAACAAGATGAGTACCCTCGTCACGAAGAACTAGAAATGTTCTACGAGCACCTTGAAAAAGTGATCATTGATACCCAATTTATCTCTAAGGATAAGCCGGGGCAGGTGATGAATAAGCTGCGTCGTCTGTTTAGCCGAGCTCGTCCAGAGCTGCAAGAGATCAATACTCTACGTGGCATTTTGACTTCAATTGAGAAGAGCAAAAACGATAAATAAAGCCCACGTGAAAACTAAGGGTGAATACCTGACTAAAATAGTCAACTAAATACTTGACCAATTTAGTCGGGTATGGGAAGATTCCAACCACATAAACAATGTGGATACGGTGTGATATGAAACTTACATCTAAAGGAAGATATGCGGTAACAGCTATGCTCGATGTAGCACTGCATTCGCAAAAAAGCCCAGTTCCTCTGGCTGACATTTCAGAGCGACAAGGCATCTCGTTATCTTACTTAGAGCAACTTTTTTCTAAGTTACGTAAAGCTGGCTTAGTTGCTAGTGTTCGCGGCCCTGGTGGTGGTTACCGTTTAGGAGCTGAAGCGAGCGACATCGCTGTCGGAACTGTGATTGCAGCAGTAGACGAATCAGTGGATGCGACTAAGTGTCACGGTCGAGCAGATTGCCAGGGTGGTAGTCGTTGTTTAACTCACACTCTATGGCGTGATTTAAGCTCCCGAATCAGCAGCTTCTTAAACGACATTACGCTCGGTGAGCTAATGAAAGATAACGAAGTTTTAGAAATTTCTGATCGTCAAGATATCGATCTTGCGGTTAATAATGGTTTTGCACATAAAAATACGAGCACTACAACGATTAGTGCAGCACCTCACGGTGTTAATGCCCGCTCTTAGCGGTCAGTTTTTACATTGGAGTAGAAAATGAAACTGCCTATTTACTTTGACTATTCAGCTACATGCCCAGTCGATCCACGAGTTGCTGAGAAAATGGTTCAGTGCATGACGATGGACGGTAACTTCGGTAACCCTGCATCTCGTTCACACCGTTACGGCTGGCAGGCAGAAGAAGCAGTAGATAATGCTCGTGAGCAAATTGCTGACCTATTAAATGCAGACCCACGTGAGATTGTTTTCACTTCAGGTGCTACAGAGTCAGACAACCTTGCTATTAAAGGTGCAGCGCACTTTTACGAGAAGAAAGGTAAGCACGTAATTACGTGCAAAACAGAACATAAAGCGGTTCTTGATCCATGTCGCCAACTAGAGCGTGAAGGTTTTGAGGTAACTTACCTTGAGCCAGAAGCAAACGGCATCATCGATCTAGACAAGCTACAAGCTGCAATGCGTGAAGACACTGTTCTAGTTTCTATCATGCACGTTAACAACGAGATTGGTGTAATCCAAGATATCTCTGCAATCGGCGAATTATGTCGTTCTCGTAAGATCATCTTCCACGTTGATGCGGCTCAGTCTGCGGGTAAAATCCCACTAGACGTACAAGAGATGAAAGTTGACTTAATCTCACTTTCAGCTCACAAAATGTATGGCCCTAAAGGTATCGGTGCACTTTACGTTCGTCGTAAGCCACGTATTCGTCTTGAAGCGCAAATGCACGGCGGCGGTCATGAGCGTGGTTTCCGTTCAGGTACGCTTGCTACTCACCAAATCGTGGGTATGGGCGAAGCTTGTGCTGTTGCTAAGCAAGACATGCAGAAAGATTACGATCACGCACTAGCACTTCGTGAGCGCCTATTGAAAGGTGTTCAAGATCTAGAAGCGGTAACGGTAAACGGTGACTTAGACCAACGTGTACCACACAACCTAAACGTTAGCTTCGCTTTCGTCGAAGGTGAGTCTCTGCTTATGTCTCTAAAAGACCTAGCAGTATCATCAGGTTCTGCATGTACATCAGCAAGCCTAGAGCCTTCATACGTTCTACGAGCTCTTGGCCTGAACGATGAACTGGCACACAGCTCAGTACGTTTCTCATTCGGCCGTTTCACAACGGAAGAAGAAATCGACTACGCGATTGCACAAATTCGTGTAGCGGTAAACAAATTACGCGACATGTCTCCTCTATGGGATATGTATAAAGAAGGGATTGATTTGAACACTGTTGAGTGGGCTCATCACTAATCTCACGGAAATAGAGGATTCGAGGTAACTATCATGGCATATAGCGAAAAAGTAATTGATCACTACGAAAACCCACGTAACGTAGGTTCGTTTGATAAAGAAGACCCAAGTGTTGGTAGCGGTATGGTTGGCGCACCAGCTTGTGGTGATGTAATGAAACTGCAAATCAAGGTAACGCCAGAAGGCATTATCGAAGATGCAAAATTCAAAACTTACGGTTGCGGCAGCGCAATCGCTTCTAGCTCACTAGTAACTGAGTGGGTTAAAGGCAAAAGTATTGATGAAGCGGCAGCTATCAAAAACTCTGAAATCGCAGAAGAGCTAGAGTTGCCACCAGTGAAAGTTCACTGTTCAATTCTTGCTGAAGATGCAATCAAAGCAGCTGTTGCGGATTACAAAAAGAAGCGTTAATCGTCTCATTAAGTAATCACAAAAAATAAGCAATATTTGGGAGCATCCTTTGTGCTCCCCCTGAGTTCTCAATTTATATAAAACACAAGGTTGTAGTATGGCCATCACCATGACAGATACGGCAGCAAGCCGAGTTCAAGCTTTCCTAGATAACCGAGGTAAAGGTATCGGGTTACGCTTAGCGGTAAAAACGACTGGCTGTTCGGGTATGGCGTATGTACTAGAATTCGTTGACGAGCTTAACGAAGAAGACGAAGTGTTCGAGCATTCAGGTGTTAAGGTCATCATTGATCCAAAGAGCCTAGTTTACCTAGACGGAACTGAGCTTGATTACGTAAAAGAAGGCCTAAACGAAGGTTTTGAATTCAACAACCCTAACGCGAAAGGCGAATGTGGTTGTGGTGAGAGCTTCAACGTATAAACGCTTCAATCGTTAAGCGTTTATAGTGAGCGAAGAATAAAATTAGGCTCTGATTGAAGAGCCTAAACTTAGGACCACCGTTACATGAATCATTTCGAATTATTTGGGCTACCACTTCAGTTTCAACTGGATGGTAGCCTTCTTTCTTCTCAGTTTAGAGATCTGCAACGCCAATTCCACCCTGATAAATTTGCCACTGCTTCTGAGCGTGATCGCCTGCTAGCCGTGCAAAAAGCTGCGCAAATCAATGATGCGTATCAGGTATTGAAGAATCCAATCAGCCGAGCTGAATACCTGTTAGTGCAACATGGTGAGGATATTCGTGGTGAACAGCAGACCCTGCAAGATCCTATGTTCCTAATGGAGCAAATGGAATTGCGTGAAGAGCTTGAAGATATCGCCGACAGTTCTGAACCTGAAGATGCTTTGTTTGCATTTGAAGGAAAGGTTAGCAAAATGTATAAACAACAATTAAGCGCTATCCAACAAGAACTCGACAGTGAGGCTTGGCTAGAAGCTGCAGACCGAGTAAGAAAGCTTAAGTTTATTGCAAAATTAAAGAATGAAATCGAGTTAGTTGAAGATCGTCTGATCGGCTAGTTCGTATAACAAGGACACATCCATGGCACTACTTCAGATTGCAGAACCAGGGCAAAGCGCCGCTCCTCACCAGCACAAGCTTGCTGTGGGTATTGATTTAGGTACAACAAACTCATTGGTTGCGGCAGTGCGCAGTGGTGAGGCGAGCACACTGATTGATCAACAGGGTCGCAGTATTCTTCCTTCCGTTGTTCACTATACGTCAGAGTCATACACGACTGGTGATGAAGCTCGTGCAAATGCACAGACTGATCCTAAAAATACCATTATCTCAGTTAAGCGACTAATCGGTCGCTCACTGTCAGATATTCAACAGCGATACCCATCTCTGCCATATCAATTTGAAGAAAGTGATAATGGTTTGCCTGTGATTCGCACAGAGCAAGGTAACAAAAACCCAATTCAAGTATCTGCAGACATTCTGCGAGCGCTAGGTCAACGTGCTGAGTCAACACTTGGTGGCGAGTTATCTGGTGCTGTTATTACCGTTCCTGCTTACTTTGATGATGCACAGCGTGCGGGTACGAAAGACGCGGCGCAACTTGCTGGTCTTCACGTGTTACGTCTTCTTAATGAGCCGACTGCCGCTGCGATTGCTTACGGTTTGGATTCAGGTAAAGAAGGGGTAATTGCTGTTTATGACTTAGGTGGTGGTACGTTTGATATCTCTATCCTACGCCTATCTAAAGGTGTCTTCGAAGTTCTAGCTACGGGCGGTGACTCTGCATTAGGCGGCGACGACTTTGACCATTTAGTTGCGGATCATTTCCAAGAGCAAATGGGCTTATCGGAGCTAACTGCAGAGCAGAACCGTATTCTTCTAGACGCCGCAACAGAAGCTAAGATTGGCTTATCTGAAGCTGAAAGCGTTGAGGTTGAAGTACTAGGTTGGTCTGGTTCATTAACTCGTGAAGAGTTTGAAGAGATCATCAAACCGCTCGTTAAGAAAACACTGCTTTCATGCCGTCGTGCACTAAAAGATGCGGAAGTTGATGCAGATGAAGTTCTAGAAGTCGTGATGGTCGGCGGTTCAACTCGCACATTACTTGTACGTGAAATGGTCGGTGACTTCTTTGGTCGTACGCCACTAACCAGCATTAACCCTGATGAAGTGGTTGCAATTGGCGCATCGATTCAAGCGGATATCTTAGTCGGTAATAAGCCTGACTCTGAGATGCTGCTTCTGGACGTTATCCCTCTGTCTCTTGGTATCGAAACCATGGGCGGTTTGGTCGAAAAGATCATCCCTCGAAACACCACGATCCCAGTGGCTCGCGCACAAGAATTTACCACGTTCAAAGACGGTCAAACTGCTATGACAGTGCACACCGTACAAGGTGAACGCGAAATGGTTGACGACTGTCGTTCACTGGCTCGATTTGCTTTGAAAGGCATCCCGCCGATGACTGCAGGTGCTGCTCATATTCGTGTGACTTACCAAGTGGATGCTGATGGCCTGCTATCGGTTACCGCAATGGAGAAGAGCACTGGCGTTCAAGCTGAAATCCAAGTTAAGCCTTCTTACGGTCTAAGCGACAACGAAGTGGCTAGCATGCTGAAAGATTCGATGACGTTTGCAAAAGAAGACATGCAAGCGCGTGCTCTTGCTGAGCAACGCGTAGAAGCGGATCGCGTTATCGAAGGCCTTATCGCTGCAATGCAAGCCGACGGTGACGAGCTACTTGATGAGCAAGGCAAACAACAACTTGTTCAAGCGATTGAAGCACTGATTGAAGTGCGTAATGGCGACAACGCTGATGCTATTGAACTAGAAATTAAGAATACCGACAAAGCGAGCCAAGACTTTGCTTCTCGTCGTATGGATAAATCAATTCGTGCTGCACTGTCAGGTCAGTCAGTCGATAATATTTAATAGTTAGAGAATAGATAAACATGCCAAAGATTATTGTTTTACCTCACGAAGATCTATGTCCAGAAGGCGCTGTTTTAGAAGCAAAAACTGGTGAGACGGTTCTTGATGTTGCACTGAAGGCCGGTATTGGTATTGAACACGCATGTGAGAAATCGTGCGCATGTACAACATGTCACGTTGTGATTCGTGAAGGTTTTGATTCTTTAGAAGAGAGTGATGATCTAGAAGACGACATGCTAGATAAAGCATGGGGCTTAGAGATGGAATCTCGCTTGGGTTGCCAAGCTAAAGTGGCTGATACGGATCTTGTTGTAGAGATTCCAAAGTACACGTTGAACCTGGCTTCTGAAGACCATTAAGAACCTGTTCTCAGTCATGGCTAATACAGCGATGACTGAGAGAGTTATTGCTTAGACAAACATACTAAGAAAACTGGCCTAGAATATAGATCATAAAGGTGACAGAGCGTCGCTGATAAATATAAGGAAGTGTTATGAGCTTGAAGTGGATTGATTCGCGAGATATCGCAATTGAGCTATGTGATTTGTACCCTGATACTGATCCTAAAACGGTACGTTTTACCGATCTGCATCAATGGGTGCTAGACCTTGAAGAGTTCGACGACGAGCCTAACCACTCGAATGAGAAAATCTTAGAGGCTATTATTTTGTGCTGGATGGATGAGATGGATTAATCCTCTTGTCTAATGATTTGGTCGCGGGTTGGTATCAGTCCAATATAAAACGCAGCCAAGTTAACAATTCTTACTAAAAAAAGCGGACCTTATGGTCCGTTTTTTTATCAAAATGACATTTTCCTCATACATAATGCTAACATCAGTGAGCTAATAAAAAATAATCAGAATCACACTCTCGAAGTGGTTCATGACAAGGAGAAATCATGTCTACACAGATGTCAGTATTTTTAAGTCAAGAAGCTGCCCAGCCTCAGTGGGGAGCAAGAGCTATTTTATCGTTCTCAGAAGCGGGAGCGACAATTCACATTGGTGAAGGCCACGATCTAGGCGCAGTTCAACGTGCGGGTCGTACGCTTGACGGACAAGGTATCGCATTCGTTTCACTTCGTGGTGAAGGTTGGGATCTAGAAAGCGTTTGGGCTTTCTACCAAGGCTACCGTGGACCAAAGAAAAAGAATGCATTGGAATGGGATGCACTTTCAGAAGCCGATCAAACTGAGCTTGAAGCTCGTATTCGCGCAACTGACTGGACGCGTGACATTATCAATAAAACCGCTGAAGAAGTGGCACCTCGTCAACTTGCGACAATGGCTGCAGAATACATCAAGTCAGTGGCACCAGCGGGCACTGTTAAAGCGAAGATTGTTAAAGACAAGGATCTACTAACCGAAGGTTGGGAAGGCATCTACGCGGTAGGTCGTGGCTCTGAGCGTACATCAGCAATGCTGCAACTGGACTTCAACCCAACAGGCGATGAAAACGCACCTGTATTTGCCTGTTTAGTCGGTAAAGGTATTACGTTCGATTCGGGCGGTTACAGTATCAAGCCAGGCCAATTCATGACAGCGATGAAAGCTGACATGGGTGGCGCAGCAACGATTACTGGTGGTTTAGGTCTTGCGATTGAACGCGGTCTTAACAAGCGCATCAAGCTTATTCTATGTTGCGCAGAGAACATGATCTCTGGTCGCGCATTGAAGCTTGGCGATATCATTACCTACAAAAACGGTAAAACAGTTGAGATCATGAACACTGATGCGGAAGGTCGCTTAGTGCTAGCTGATGGCCTGATGTACGCAAGTGCACAAAGCCCTGAGCTGATCATCGACTGTGCAACGCTAACAGGCGCGGCTAAAAACGCATTAGGTAACGACTACCACGCACTATTAAGCTTCGATGATGAGTTGTCTCACCAAGCGCTAACAGCGGCAAACCAAGAGAAAGAAGGCTTATGGCCACTGCCTCTTGCTGATTTCCACCGTGGTATGTTGCCTTCAAACTTTGCTGATCTTTCAAACATCAGCACAGGCGATTACACACCGGGTGCAAGTACAGCATCGGCATTCCTTTCTTACTTTGTAGATGATTACAAAAAAGGTTGGATTCATATGGATTGCGCGGGTACTTACCGTAAGTCAGCAAGTGACAAGTGGGCGGCAGGCGCAACGGGTATGGGCGTTCGCACACTGGCTCGTCTTCTTATCGACCAAGCAAAATAATAATAAGGGTGAGCGGTATTTTGTGCCGCTCATTCATAAAGCTCAGATCGAAAGATCTCAGTAATTTCAGTATTTAATAACAAAAAAATGAAGTGAAGGAATCCCTATGGCTCTAGAAAGAACGTTCTCAATTGTTAAGCCGGATGCAGTTAAGCGTAACCTTGTTGGTGAAATCTACCACCGTATCGAAAAAGCAGGCCTAGAAATTATTGCTGCTAAAATGGTTCGTCTTACTGAAGAGCAAGCGAGTGGCTTCTACGCTGAACATGAAGGTAAAGAGTTCTTCCCAGCTCTTAAAGAGTTTATGACTTCTGGTCCTATCATGGTTCAAGTGCTTGAAGGCGAAAACGCTATCGCTCGTTACCGTGAGCTTATGGGGAAAACAAACCCAGAAGAAGCGGCATGCGGTACTATCCGTGCTGACTACGCAATCAGCATGCGTTACAACTCAGTTCACGGCAGCGACAGCCCTGAGTCTGCAGCTCGCGAAATCGAATTCTTCTTCCCAGAATCTGAAATTTGCCCACGCCCAGCTCAATAATCGGCACTGCAAATTATTCTAAAGGCTTCACCTCGGTGAGGCCTTTTTTGTAAGTGGATTTTACGCTCTCGATAATCAATTTAGTCGTCATTCTCGAAAGCGACGAAGGAGCGTAATCGGGAATCTGTTTTTGTTATTGGAGATTCCAGATACTTCGTTCCTCAGTTCTGGAATGACGGGGAACTTTGGAGCAACCATCTCGTGGTAAATATTATCGAGCAATTGGTGATTATTTACGTCATTCCCGAAAGCGACGAAGGAGTGTAATCGGGAATCTTTGTTTAAATTGGGTAATCTCAGGCCGATAAATACAATCGTTCAAATTTTAATCGCTTAAGTTTGAATGTCTTAATAAACACAGGGTTTTACAATGCTTGTTGAAGTTGCGTAAAGCCTGTACAATTCGCGCCCTTAATTATTGTTCCGTCATTGAGAGGCATCATGACCACAGCTAAAGTCAATCTACTCGATTTTGATCGTAAAGGTCTTCGTAAATTTTTCACAGAAGAACTGAATGAGAAAGCGTTTCGAGCAGAGCAAGTGATGAAGTGGATTTATCACTTCGGTGTCGATGACTTCGAACAAATGAATAACATCAACAAAAAGTTACGTGAGAAACTTCAACGTCGCTGTGAGATTGTTGCACCTGTTGTTTCTGAAGCTCAACACTCTTCAGATGGCACAATTAAATGGGCGATGAGCGTTGGCGACCAAGACGTTGAAACGGTATACATCCCAGATGGTGACCGTGCGACGCTATGTGTATCTTCACAGGTTGGTTGTGCACTTGAATGTAAGTTCTGTTCTACAGCTCAACAAGGCTTCAACCGTAACCTAAAAGTTTCAGAGATTGTTGGCCAAATCTGGCGCGCATCTCGCGAAATCGGCCTAGAAAAAGAAACCGGTCGTCGTCCAATTACTAACGTTGTAATGATGGGTATGGGTGAGCCTCTATTGAACATGAAGAACCTAATGCCATCATTAGAAATCATGCTTGATGATCTAGGTTTCGCACTGTCTAAGCGTCGTGTAACCGTATCAACTTCTGGTGTTGTTTCTGGCCTTGACCAAATGACAGACAACATCGATGTCGCATTGGCTATTTCTCTACATGCGCCAAACGATGCACTACGTAGCCAAATCATGCCGATCAACGACCGTTGGGATATCCAAGACTTCCTAGCATCTGTTCGTCGTTACATTGCATCTTCAAACGCTAACCGCGGTAAAGTAACGGTTGAGTACGTGCTATTGGATCATGTGAATGATGATATGGACCACGCACGTGAACTTGCAGAGCTAATGAAAGAGACGCCTTGTAAGATCAACTTGATTCCATTCAACCCTTACCCGGGTTCGCCTTATAAGAAGCCAAGCAACTCTCGTATTGATCGCTTCCAAAAAACGCTGATGGAATACAACTACACAGTAACCGTTCGTAAGACTCGTGGTGATGATATTGATGCCGCGTGTGGTCAGTTAGTCGGTGATGTGATTGATAGAACCAAACGTACCAAAATGATCAAAGCAGCCTCTGAAGCGAACTTGATTGCCGGTGGTGTGATTGAAGTAAAAGCGGTATAAAACGCGATTAGAACCTAAACAAGCCAGAAGTCCTACTTCTGGCTTGTTGCTTTTCTGGGGTACAGTTTTTGATTTTTTGGACTTCTTGCCCACGCTTTCTTACATTTTTCGTCAAATTTTGGACAAAACCATGAGCTGACGGTAAATTTTGTTTAAAGTGTTTTTGCCTTGTAATGGCATTAGCTTATGATTAACTAATCTTAAATTAATTTAAGTGCTCGCTTGCTACTGATCATCAATATGTCTATTTAGGTTGGCTACTTGATAAACTAGCTTCTTGAGAAGGTCATCCATAACAAATGAATGATGTTCGCCTTTAAGGGTTGATGATTTAGATAGCAGGAAAAATTCCACATAACGTGGGTTGTTAGATTGAGCTTAAACGACAATAAGAAAACGCTCTCCTCAACCTGCGATAATACTTTAGAAGTTCACTCTCTATGAACACAGAACAAGATACACAAACGCAAGAAACCGTAGCTCCAGCTTTGGAAGCGGGAACGCTGCTTAAGAACAAACGAGAATCTCTTGGTTTAACGCAAAAGCAGATTTCTGATCGCTTGAAACTTCGCGTTACGCTGATCCAACAAATTGAAGAAAACCAATTCGAGTCAGATCAAGTGGCGACGTTTATGCGTGGCTATATTCGTTCATACGCGAAATACGTCAATCTTGACGAAAAAGTCGTATTGAGTGCGCTGCATCATGCCGGTGATGCTCAGCATCAAGAGCAAGAAATGTTGAGCTTTTCTCGTAAGACCAAAACCGAGAAGCACAACAGCCGTATTATGATCCTGACTTGGAGTATTTTTGCGGTCATTGCGGGTATCTCCTCACTTTGGTGGTGGCAGAACCAACAACAAGACACCCTATCTCAATCTTTAGCGAATACCGAAAGCTCAGAAGAGCTCGCGGTAGAAGAATCACTTGCCCCTGAATTCACATCTTTAGAAGTGATTGAAGCTGAACAAAATGAAGCGGGTGCTTCTGTTGTTGAAGATACTGAAGGCCTTGCTGCGATAAGCGATGCGGAAGATACTTCAGATGCTGTTACTCCAGCTGACGAAACTCCTGCACAACAAGCAACAGAGACAGAGCCAACTGCTGAAGTTGCTGCGAATGCAGAAGCGGTTGAAGCAAGCACTGCTCCTGAAGCTGTGGCTAACGAGCTAGTCATGCAGTTCTCTGCTGATTGCTGGATCCAAGTAAAAGATGCAACGGGTAAAACCTTGTCGACTGGCATCAAAAAAGCAGGTCAGTCGTTAAATCTTTCAGGAACTGCGCCATATAAAGTGATTCTAGGTGCGCCAGAAGGCGTATCAATGACATTTGCAAGTGAACCTGTCGACCTTTCTGGGTATACTTCAGGCAAAGTAGCTAGAATAACCTTACCTTAGAGTTAATATGCAACACGAATCTCCTATTATTCGTCGCAAATCAACCCGTATTTATGTGGGTGATGTGCCGATCGGTGATGGCGCACCAATTGCTGTGCAATCCATGACCAACACAAGAACAACAGATGTAGCCGCGACCGTTGCTCAAATTAGAGCTCTGGAAAAAGTTGGCGCTGATATCGTTCGCGTATCTGTACCGACTATGGATGCCGCTGAAGCCTTTAAGCTAATCAAGCAGCAGGTCTCTGTTCCTTTGGTTGCTGATATTCACTTCGACTACCGTATCGCCCTAAAAGTGGCCGAATACGGCGTTGACTGTCTGCGTATTAACCCAGGCAACATCGGTAACGAAAGCCGTATCCGCTCAGTTGTTGATTGTGCACGTGATATGAATATTCCGATTCGTATTGGTGTTAACGGCGGTTCTCTTGAGAAAGAGATCCAAGAGAAATACACAGAACCTACAGCAGAAGCGCTTGTTGAATCAGCAATGCGTCACGTAGATATCCTAGACCGTCTGAACTTTGATCAATTCAAAGTCAGCGTTAAGGCGTCTGATGTATTCCTAGCAGTCGGTTCTTACCGTTTGCTGGCTAAGCAGATTGATCAACCTCTTCACCTTGGCATTACCGAAGCGGGTGGTGCGCGTGCTGGCTCTGTGAAGTCAGCGGTAGGTTTAGGTATGCTTCTTTCTGAAGGTATCGGCGATACGCTGCGTATCTCGCTAGCGGCTGATCCGGTTGAAGAGATCAAAGTTGGCTTTGATATTCTTAAATCTTTGCGCATTCGTTCGCGTGGCATCAACTTCATTGCGTGCCCGAGCTGTTCTCGTCAAGAGTTCGATGTTATTAACACCGTTAATGCCCTTGAAGAACGCTTAGAAGACGTGATTACTCCAATGGATGTGTCAATCATCGGTTGTGTGGTTAACGGCCCTGGTGAAGCAGAAGTGTCTCACTTAGGTTTAGCCGGTAGTGCTCGTAAGAGTGCCTTCTACGAAGACGGTAAGCGTCAGAAAGAGCGCTTCGACAACGATGACCTTGTCGACAAACTTGAAGCTAAGATTCGTGCAAAAGCGTCAGTGCTTGATAAAGCAAATCGCATTGATGTAGAAAACTTAGAAGATTAATACAACGCGATGGGGTGTGATTGTCTATTCGCACTAACACCTGGTCGTGAGAAATTACGGAATAAATACTGTGGCTAAAAATATCCAAGCAATTCGAGGCATGAACGACTGCCTTCCAACTCAATCACCACTGTGGCAGAAAGTAGAAAGCGCAGTTAAAAGCGTGGTGAGCGCATACGGTTACAACGAAGTACGTATGCCTATCGTTGAAGAAACAAACCTATTTAGCCGTGCAGTTGGTGAAGAGACAGACGTTGTTTCTAAAGAGATGTACACCTTTGACGACCGCAATGGCGATAGCCTAACGCTGCGTCCAGAAGGCACAGCAGGTTGTGTTCGTTCATGTATTCAAAACAGCCTTATCAACCGTGATGAACAGCGCCTATGGTACATGGGCCCTATGTTCCGTCACGAGCGTCCTCAAAAAGGTCGTTACCGTCAATTCCACCAATGTGGTGTTGAAGTGTTTGGCCTAGACGGTCCAGACGTTGACGCAGAACTTATCATGATGACAGCACGTCTATGGCGTGAGCTAGGCATCGACAAGCACGTTCGCCTAGAGCTGAACTCAATCGGTTCTCAAGAAGATCGCGTTAGCTACCGCACTGCGTTAGTGGCTTTCCTTGAGCAACACATTGATGTGCTTGACGAAGACTGCAAACGTCGCATGCACACTAACCCTCTACGTGTACTTGATACTAAGAACCCTGATGTTCAAGCTATCTTAGGTGACGCACCTCGACTATCTGAATATCTAGGTGAAGAATCGAAGCAACATTTTGCTGGTTTGTGTGAACTTCTTGACGCTGTTGGTATCGAATACCAAGTTAATGAGCGTCTAGTACGTGGCCTAGATTACTACAACCGCACTGTATTTGAGTGGATCACAGACAGCCTTGGTGCTCAAGGTACAGTATGTGGCGGCGGTCGTTACGATGGTCTTGTTGAGCAACTAGGCGGCAAAGCAACCAATGCAGTTGGCTTCGCAATGGGTCTAGAGCGTCTGGTTCTGATGATGGAAACGCTAGAGCTAACAGAAGTTCGTCGTAGCGTTGATGTATACGTAGTTGCTGCTGGCGAAGGTACTATGATCGCGGGCATGCAGTTAGCGAATCAATTACGCGACACCGTTGAAGGCGTGCGTGTAATGAACCACTTCGGTGGTGGTAACTTCAAGAAGCAATTCAAACGTGCTGACAAAGTAGGTGCTGTTGTGGCGCTGGTACTTGGTGAGAACGAAGTTGCTGACAATACAGTTGTGCTAAAAGATCTGGTTGGCGGCGAGCAAGAAACCGTGTCTCAAACGGAAGTTGCAGAGAAAGTTGCTGCGCTAATCTAATTAGCCATTGAGCAAACGCTCATAATGAATACTAACGTCAGCACTATGCTGGCGTTTAAAGAATTAAAGAGGACAGGAAGTGGAACTTTACGATAGCGAAGAGCAACAAGTTGAAGCCATTAAAGATTGGTGGAAAGAGAACGGTAAAGCCGTAATCTTTGGTGCGGTTATTGGTTTAGGTGGTCTATTTGGCTGGCGCTATTACCAAGATTCAGTCGTTGAAGCGCGTGAAGCAGCTTCAGAAAGCTACACCTCTGTAATTTCAGCTCTTGATACTAAGGGCGTTGATGCTCAATCTGATATTCAAGCTTTCATCGACGCAAACAAAGACGCTGAGTACTCAATACTTGCAGCTATGCAATTAGCAAAAGTACAAGTGCAAGCGGGTGAGCTAGCAGCAGCACTTGAACAGCTAGAGTGGGCAAAATCGGCAACTAAGGATGCGGCACTTGCGCCACTACTTACTTACCGTGTTGCACGCATTAAAGCTGAGCAAGGTGAATTTGACGCAGCATTGACTGATCTTGCTGCTATGACTGATGAATCTTGGAAAGGCCGTGTTGCTGAACTGCGTGGTGATATCTCACTTCGTAAAGGCGACACTGACGCAGCATACAGTGCTTACACAGAAGCACAGCAAGCTGTTGATGCTAGCCAAACGCTTCAAATCAAACTTGACGACCTAGCTAAATAAGGCGCTTTGAATGAAGAAGATGTTTCCAAAAGCGGCGTTGTGTGCGATTGCTCTTGGCCTACTAGCTGGCTGTGCGGGTGAAGAAGACACCGTAATCATGGCTCCAGTACCAACGGTAAACAGCGAGTTCACTCCTAGTCAGGAATGGTCTACGTCGGTTGGTGATGGTGTTGGTCACTACTTTTCAAAACTAACGCCAGAATTGGCTTACGACAAAGTGTTTGTTGCAAGCCGTGAAGGTATGGTTAAAGCGCTTGATCCTGATACAGGTAAAGAGCTGTGGAAAGTCGATCTTGAGAAAGACGTACTGGCTCGTTTATCGGGTGGCTTAACGGCGGCTTACGGTAAAGTATTTGTTGGTTCTGAAAATGGCGAAGTGATCGCACTGGAAGAATCGACCGGTGAAGAGCTGTGGCGTGTATCAGTGAATGGCGAGGTGCTTGCATCCCCAGCAACTGATAGCAACATGGTCATTGTTCATACCAGTCGCGGTATGTTGATCGCGCTAGATCAAGCAAGTGGCGAACAAAAGTGGACCATCAGTACTGAAGTGCCAAGCCTAACACTCCGTGGCGATAGCTCACCGGTTGCGGTTTCTGGTGGTGTATTCTGGGGTACAGCAAATGGTCGTCTAGCTGCGGCTATCGTTGACCGTGGTCAGCTTATTTGGCAACAGCCAGTAGGTACGCCAAAAGGCGCAACGGAAATCGATCGCTTGGTTGATGTTGATGCATCTCCAATTGTTCTCGGTGGCACCCTGTATACCGTAGGTATCAATGGTCAGCTGATTGCAATTGACCTTCGTTCTGGTAAGCCAATTTGGAAGCGTAACTACTCGTCAGCGATTGATTTAGCAAGTGATGGCAGCCGTTTGTTCGTTGTTACCGACAAAGACCATGTGGTTGCGGTTGATGCTCGTAGTGGTACTGAACTGTGGAGCACTCCATTGTTAGAAAACCGCTTACTGACAGCACCTGCTATTATTAATGGTTATGTAGTCGTGGGTGACACAGAAGGTTACCTGCACTGGTTAGATCGTTCATCGGGTGAGTTTGTTGCTCAACAGCTTGTCGATGATAGCGGCTTTGCGGTTGCACCAATTGAACTGCCTGAAGGCTACTTAGTGACGACTCGCAATGGCGATGTAAAGAAACTAACGATTAGCCAATAAAAGCGTGATATAATTCACAGTCGGCTCCTGGTTGGTAACAGCCAGGAGCCGTTTTGTTGTTAAAAATTAATAAACCGTGTGGTTATAGGTAAGAGTTTAAACTTGCGAACAAGTGCTTACCTATAACTACATTTAGAGAAGAAATTGTAGAGGTTGTTATGGTACCTGTTGTTGCTCTAGTAGGGCGTCCGAACGTAGGTAAATCTACGTTATTTAACCGATTGACTCGAACTCGTGATGCATTGGTTGCGGATTTCCCTGGCTTAACGCGTGACCGTAAATACGGCCATGCTCATTTTAGCGAGCATGACTTTATTGTTATTGACACTGGCGGTATCGACGGTACCGAAGAAGGTGTTGAAACTAAAATGGCTGAACAGTCGCTAGCAGCGATTGATGAAGCTGATGTTGTTCTATTTATGGTAGATGGCCGTGCTGGTCTAACACCATCTGATGTAGCGATTGCTAAGCACCTACGTCAACTAGAAAAGCCTTCAATGCTAGTAGTAAACAAGGTTGATGGTATCGACCCTGATGCTGCAAGTGCTGACTTCTGGCAACTAGGTGTAGAAGACATGTACCAAATCGCTGCGGCGCACGGTCGTGGCGTTACTGCACTGATTGACCTTGCTCTTAACCCATTCGCAGAAGCGCTAAAAGCGGAAAATGGCGAAGTAAGCGATCTAACTGAGTTTGAAGACGAAGAAGAAGAGCAGGTTGAATTTACAGAAGAAGAAGCTGAAGAAGAATTCAAGCGTCTTCAAGATCAACCAATCAAGCTAGCGATCATTGGCCGTCCTAACGTAGGTAAATCAACACTAACTAACCGTATTCTTGGTGAAGAACGTGTGGTTGTTTACGATATGCCAGGCACAACTCGTGACTCTATCTATATCCCAATGCAACGTGATGAGCGTGAATACGTTCTAATCGATACTGCGGGTGTTCGTCGTCGTAAAAACATCAACGAAACGGTAGAGAAGTTCTCAGTAGTTAAAACACTGAAAGCGATTGAAGATGCCAACGTTGTATTGCTGCTTATCGATGCTCGCGAAAACATCTCTGATCAAGATCTAAGCTTGTTAGGCTTTGCGTTGAACGCGGGTCGTTCAATTGTTATTGCTGTAAACAAGTGGGATGGCCTAGATAACGACGTGAAAGAACGCGTTAAGAAAGAGCTAGACCGTCGCTTAGGTTTCGTTGATTTCGCACGTATTCACTTTATCTCTGCACTTCACGGTACTGGTGTTGGTCACTTGTTTGAGTCTGTACAAGAAGCTTACAAGTCAGCGACGACTCGTGTTGGTACTTCTGTGCTAACTCGTATCATGAAGATGGCGACTGATGATCACCAACCGCCTATGGTTCGTGGCCGTCGTGTGAAACTGAAATACGCGCACGCTGGTGGCTACAACCCACCGATTATCGTTATCCACGGTAACCAAGTTCGTAATTTGCCAGATTCATACAAACGATTCTTGATGAACTACTACCGTCGTTCACTAGAAATTATGGGGACACCTATTCGCATTCAGTTCCAGAACAGCGAGAACCCATTTGAAGCTAAGACAAACAAGCTGACCATTTCTCAAGAACGTAAACGTAAGCGTATGATGAGCATGGTTAAAGGTCGTAAGTAAACCTTTCCAATAGATTTGATACCCGAGCCTGTCTCGGGTATTTTTTTAAGCAAAATTCACGTTAAGCCATAACAATACGTTTTTATCATCATGGCTTAACGAATCAGACTAGATTCCAAAAGAAGAACGATATGACTACTAGCGATTTGATTACACCTGCGTCAGCAATCACAGCAACCATTACTCAATTTTGTCATCAGGCTTGGCAGCTCAACGCAAAGGCGCTGCATGTTGAAAGTGACGACAGCAAAACTTACCTGATCACCGAAGTAACACCTTTCCACCCTGTGAGTTATATTTGGCCAGATCACCCTGCAGACCAAGGCTTTGTGAATGTCGGTGACGTGCAATATCCCGTTGATGACTGTCTTGTTGGTGCAATAGAACAATCTACTGGCAAGCTTCATATCGCAGCAGATATCCCTGTTAAGCGTGATACAGAAGGGTGGGCGTTTGTGGTTGTCCACCAGCTACCCGCATCTGCTTCTATGATTAAGGTTAGCGACGAAGTCGTGTTGTCGGTTGATAAAGAGTATCAAGCCAGTTTGAGCCGTGGTCACAGTGCTGGCCACATCGCTTTTCTAGCCCTGAATAAAGTATTGGCTGAAAGCTACTGGCGTAAAGATGCGGACAGAAAAGATCCGCTTGGCAGTTACGACTTCAATAGCTACGCACAAGTGACGAGCTTTGTGACTCCAGAGCTGTGTACCGATAAGTATCGATTAGGCAAAACCCTGAAGAAGCGCGGTTTGAACGTTGCAGACATGCTAGCAAACCTAGATGGCATTGAAGCTGACATCAACCAGATGATTGCGGGCTGGCTTGCAGAGCCGACACCAGTTGCGATGCGACTGGAAGGCGAGACATTAACAGACTCTCGCTATTGGGAATGGCAGTTGGATGCCGACACTTTGGTGTCGATTCCGTGTGGTGGTACTCACATTGAGAACACCTCAGAACTTAAGGCATTATCCGTTAAGTTAACCCAGCTAGATGACCAGCATATTGAAATGCTGACGCATGTAATTCGATGATTTAGACTACAGATCGAAATGCCTTGTGCTGTTTGTTTTGTTTTTTAATGTCACTTTCAATATAAATGACTGTTTAAAATTGAAATGCAGCACATGTAACTTATGCTTTCGGTGTGTGGTGATATAAATATTCTTTTTGGGGTAGATCGCTGATCAAAATAGATAAAGCGAAAGATCAACCTATGATCTTCGGTTGTGTGTGGTACTAACTTAGTGTGTTATTATTAACCAATAACAAGCTTGCATAAGAACAAGCTGTACCCAATTACACAATTGAAAGCTTTAGCGAATGGAACAACAATTTTTATTAGAAGGCCACCGAGCAGTCAATAGTTTGCTTCGGAAGCTTGCCCTTGGGATGGATCGCAAGGACTTAAACCATAAGATCATTCAGCTTACTGAGCTGCTTTTTGGTCAGCGTATGGCTTCAATCTTACTGCTCAACTCCGAATCAAAGACTCTACATCTTGAATATGCCCCCAACCTGCCTGATTTCTACAATCAACAGATAGAAGGGGTGGGAATTGGTGCCGGGATTGGTTCCTGTGGTGAGGCAGCTGCGCTTAAGAAAGCAGTGATGGTCTCCAATATAAATGCACACCCAAACTGGGCGCCTTTCTTAGCCTTAACCAGCCAAGCCAATCTGCATGCCTGTTGGTCGGTACCCATTATCTCGTCGCGCGGTAATGTTTTGGGTACCTTTGCTATTTATAGTCAGTACATCTCTGAACCACATGAATTTGAGCTCGAGATCTTAGAGCTATTAGCGTCTCTGTATTCGGTCGCACTAGAGAAGTTTGAGCTGGAGAATCAGCTTAACTTTTTCGCCAATCGTGATTCTCTAACTCACTGTTTGAATCGTCGGGCATTGTTCAATGAAGCCGAAAAAGTGTTAACTAAGCGCTGTTTTGCACAAAAGGTGATGGCGTGTCTGTTTGTTGATGTCGATAAGTTCAAATCGATAAATGATACCTATGGCCACAGTTTCGGTGACGATGTGTTGTTGGCGGTTGCTGAGGTTCTTGATGAGGCAACTACAGCCTGTGCCAAGATAGGACGTTATGGTGGTGATGAGTTTGTGGTGTTCTCTTGTTTTGATGATCAAGAAAGCGTTGTTAGCTTCTATCACAGCTTAGAAAAAGCACTGCAACAAGCGCTTTATATCAATGATGTGCAGTTTTCAGTGAGTGTCGGGCTTTCTTGTGAGAAAGAGCCTCAAGGATTAGACCAGTTGATTGCACAAGCTGATAAGAACATGTACCAAATCAAGCAAGCTAAATCCCAGCAGTAGTAGATTGTAAACAGAGTAGTGAATTAGGAAATGCTAATGAGTGAAAATATCTGCCCTAAGTGTCAGTCTGAGCTTGGTTGGGATGGTAAATATCATTGTGAAACTTGTCAGGCTCACTTTACTAAAGTTGGGTTTTGCCCTGAATGCCGCTGCCAACTTGAGAAGCTTCAAGCCTGTGGTGCCGCGAGCTATTTTTGCAATGGCGATTGCAACGAGCTTAAGTCTAAATCGAGAGTAAAATTCGAATTCCAACCAGCGGAATAGCCTTAAACTGCATGGTTTGAACGACTATCGGTGATGTTATACCAGAGACTCAATACTAAAGTGTTGGGTCTTTTTTGTATCTGAAGAACAGGAATGTGTCATCTTGGTTCATTCTTATCGCCGCTGCACCAGTATGAAACATAGTTACATGATTACTATGCACTCTACTGGTGTGAGTTAATTTTAAATTCTATTAATACAATAGCTTATAAATAAACTTGTTGATTTATAAGTTTGGCACTCTTCTTGTAACTCTGTAATTGAATAACAAAAATACAATTATGGAGTACTATCATGAACAAGGTGTTCAATTTATCGCTAGCTGCACTGTGTACAACACTTTCATTTTCTTCTGCTACCGTGCTTGCGGCTGATGAGACCATCAAGGTCGGCGTTCTACATTCACTGTCTGGTACTATGGCGATCAGTGAAACAACGCTAAAAGATACCGTGCTAATGCTCATCGAAGAGCAGAACAAAAAGGGCGGTTTGCTTGGTAAGAAGCTAGAGCCTGTCGTGGTTGACCCTGCGTCAAACTGGCCGCTATTTGCTGAGAAAGCGCGTGAGCTTATCGAAAAAGAGAAAGTGGATGTGGTGTTCGGTGGTTGGACGTCGGTATCACGTAAATCCATGCTACCTGTCTTTGAAGAACTCAACAGCATCCTTTTCTACCCAGTACAGTATGAAGGTGAAGAGTCTTCTAAAAACGTTTTCTACACCGGTGCCGCGCCAAACCAACAAGCGATCCCAGCAGTGGATTACTTGATGGAAGAGCTTGAAGTCGAGCGCTGGGTACTTGCAGGTACCGATTACGTTTATCCACGTACAACCAATAAGATCTTAGAAGCCTACCTAAAAGATAAAGGTGTCGCAGAAGAAGACATCATGATCAACTACACGCCATTTGGTCACTCTGATTGGCAATCTATCGTTTCAGACATCAAAAAGTTCGGTGAAGCTGGCAAGAAAACCGCTGTGGTTTCTACTGTAAACGGCGATGCGAACGTACCTTTCTATAAAGAGCTAGGCGCTCAAGGCATTTCATCTGAAGACATCCCAGTTATTGCATTCTCTGTTGGTGAAGAAGAACTGTCAGGCATGGACACAGAACCATTGGTTGGTCATCTAGCGGCATGGAACTACTTCATGAGTGTTGATACTGAAGCTAATGAAGAGTTCGTTGAAACGTGGCAGTCGTTCATCAAGAGTGAAAAGCGTGTCACCAATGACCCAATGGAAGCGCACTATGTTGGCTTCAATATGTGGGCTCAAGCGGTCACTAATGCGGGCACAACCGATCCTGAATCTGTGCAAGATGCCTTGATTGGCGTGTCTGTACCTAACCTTTCTGGCGGCTACTCTACCATGCTGCCAAACCACCACATTACTAAACCAGTCCTGATCGGTGAAATCCAAGACGATGGTCAATTCGATATCGTTTGGGAAACCACTGGACTAGTGGCGGGTGATGCTTGGTCGAGTTACTTACCTGAATCGGCAAAACTGTTCTCTAGCTGGTCGAAGCCATTCTCATGTGGTGCGTTTAACGTCGAAACGAAGAAGTGTTCTGGCGGTAACTAGATCGTCAATTCAGGAATATTGAGCCTTCCGGTTTGGGAAGAACGCGTCTGTTTAACGGGCGAAGCGAACGGAAGGCTCATCGTTTCAGGTAACAACCACTATCCACACATCCTCCAAGTAAAAATAACAATATCTAACTTGGTTGGTTAAGGAAGCAGGGATGAAAAACGTATTAAACGTATTTAAAGCGCTGTTGCTCATGGCAGTCAGTGCTCAGTTGGCTTTTGCTGGAATAACGGATGAAGCTAGCTTTACCAAGGCGCTAGTTGGTAAGAAAACATCGGATAAAGAATTAGCTATCGATTGGGTGATTGAGACGCAAACGGAAGATGTGTCGAAAGCTATTTTAGATGGCTGGTTAAACGGAAACCTTTACTACTTCAATGAGAAACAGAGCGATCAGTACAAACAGCTCTACCTCATTCAAAGTATCAAAACAGCGACGTCAGCTCAGTCAGTATGGGATGATTCAACGCTTAATATCGAGAATGCGAGACAGTTTAAAAAGGTTCGTGTGAATAACAAACTTCGCGGGATATTACGCGGGGAAATAGCCTCGATTGGACTGAACAGCGGTAACCCTGATGTGCGTTATAAGGCGGTTTTGGATTTGTTAGGAACCAAAGACGCTGACATTATCGAACGACTAACTGAACTCAGAGCCAATGAATCAGATGGCAAAGTAGCTGAGCTAATGGATTTGTCGTTAGCGATTGCCACTTCTCTTAATAACAGTGCCACCATTGAAGATCGTGTGGCTTCAATTGAACGAGTTGGCGACTTCAAACACTCGGTCGTTCTGAAAACACTGAACCAACTACTGAACAGTGAGCAAGATCCAAGCATTACCGCTGCAGCAGAACGTGCGATGGATAGCTATCAACAAAGCCAAGCACTCTATTCGGGTGTAGAAACAGTATTCTTCGGTTTGAGTTTAGGCTCGGTATTGGTACTGGCAGGCATTGGCTTAGCGATTACCTTTGGTGTGATGGGCGTTATCAACATGGCTCATGGCGAGCTGATCATGATTGGCGCTTACACCACCTACGTATTGCAGTTGTTGATGCCGAATCATATTGGCCTAGCGCTGATACTTTCCATTCCAGCGGCATTCATTGTTTCTGGCTTAGTGGGCATTGCGATTGAGCGAAGTGTGATTCGTCATCTTTATGGTCGCCCATTGGAAACCTTACTCGCGACCTTTGGTATTAGCTTAATCTTGCAGCAGGCTGTTCGTTCTATTTTCTCTCCTTTGAACCGCTCAGTGAGCACGCCTGAATGGATGTCTGGAGCACTTCAATTAAACCCAATGTTGTCCCTGACCTACAACCGCCTTTACATCATTCTCTTCTGTGGTTTGGTGTTTATGGGCTTATTAATGGTTCTGAAAAAGACACCACTAGGTTTGCAGGTTCGTGCGGTTTCTCAAAACCGTGGCATGGCTCGTGCGATGGGTATTCGTTCAGAGCGAGTTGATGCGATGACCTTCGGTTTAGGCTCTGGCGTTGCGGGTGTTGCAGGTGTGGCACTGTCTCAACTGACCAACGTTGGCCCTAATATGGGACAGGCGTACATCATCGACTCATTCATGGTGGTGGTATTCGGCGGTGTTGGCAACCTATGGGGCACGCTAGTCGCAGGCTTAAGCCTTGGTCTGTTCAATAAAATTTTAGAACCATGGGCTGGTGCGGTTCTCGCCAAGATTCTGGTACTGGTTTTCATCATTCTATTTATTCAAAAACGCCCACGCGGACTCTTCCCGCAACGTGGTCGTGCGGCTGAAGGTTAAGGACAACATCATGCAGTCAAAATCATTTGTACTTTCGGCAATGCGTGGTGACAAAGGTGGCCAACTGACCATCCTTGCCATTCTAGCGGCCGTTATTCTTATCCCACTGGCTAACACCATGTTACCAAGTGGGCACCCGCTCCATGTAGAGACTTTTACTATCTCGCTGATGGGCAAATATCTGAGCTACGCAATGTTGGCGTTGGCGCTCGATCTGGTGTGGGGCTATCTCGGAATCTTGAGCCTTGGCCACGGTGCTTTCTTTGCGCTTGGTGGTTATGCGATGGGCATGTACTTGATGCGTCAGATTGGTGACCGTGGGGTTTATGGTGATCCAGTCTTACCAGATTTCATGGTGTTCCTTGATTGGTCTGCGTTGCCTTGGTTCTGGCAGGGCTTTGACCAGTTCTGGTTTGCTTGCCTGATGGTGGTGCTAGTGCCGGGCGCATTGGCTTACTTGTTCGGTTATTTAGCTTTCCGCTCTCGTGTGTCCGGGGTGTATCTTTCTATCATGACTCAGGCATTAACTTACGCATTGATGCTGGCATTTTTCCGCAACGAAATGGGCTTTGGTGGCAACAACGGACTGACGGATTTCAAAGACATCATCGGTCTGAGTTTGCAGAGTGATGCGGTCAAGATAGGTCTGTTTGTCGCGACTGGTATTGCGCTCATTCTCAGTTACATCGTCTGTCGCATGGTAGTGACCAGTCGATTGGGGCGTGTGGCACTGGCGATTCGTGATACCGAGTCTCGCACTCGCTTTATGGGTTACGACGTCGATGGCATCAAGCTATGGGTATTTGTACTGTCTGCGGTTATCGCAGGTATTGCGGGTGCTTTATATGTTCCTCAAGTCGGCATCATCAACCCTGGAGAGTTTGCACCGCTTAACTCGATTGAGATTGTGGTTTGGGTTGCCTTGGGCGGTCGCGCCACTCTGTTTGGTGCCATCGTTGGTGCTCTGATCATCAACTACGCCAAGAGCTGGTTTACGGTTGAATTCCCTGAGGTGTGGCTTTTCGCTCTCGGTGGTCTATTCGTTCTCTCGACCATGTACTTCCCACAGGGTGTGATTGGTTTTGTCAGTGAAAGGTGGCAACAGCTACGCAAAGCATCGAATTCAAAAGACGCAGGACAAGAGCAGGATGATCAGCATAAAGCTAAGGAGGTGATCGCATGACTAAATTCAACAGCGTGAAAGAATCGGTTCAGGCGTTCACTCGTCGAGATGAAGTCTTCGATTACCTCAAGCCCGATATTCATCCCGCCATCGATACCCGTCATAACGTGCTGCTGTATGTAGAAGGGGTGAATAAGAACTTCGATGGCTTCCAAGCGATAAACGACCTCAACCTCTACATCAAAGAGGGAGAGCTACGCTGTATCATAGGTCCTAATGGCGCAGGTAAAACCACCATGATGGACATTATCACAGGTAAAACTAAGCCAGACACCGGCGAGGTGTGGTTGGGTTCGAACATCAACTTATTGAAGATGAACGAAGCCGAAATCGCCAATGCAGGCGTTGGGCGTAAATTCCAAAAACCGACCGTGATTGAGTGTTTAACTGTGTGGCAGAACCTTGAATTAGCCATGGCCGGTGACCGCTCAGTGTGGGCGACGTTCACCGCTGTGATGTCTGGTGAACAGAAAGACAAATTGACCTCGGTACTTGAGCTGATTCATTTAAAAGACGAAGCGGCGAATTTGGCAGGTAACCTGTCTCACGGACAAAAGCAGTGGTTAGAGATCGGCATGCTATTGATGCAAAACCCTAAGCTGTTGCTGGTGGATGAACCCGTGGCAGGTATGACTCACCAAGAAATGGATCGCACCTCTGAGTTACTTAACTCACTGGCAGGTAAGCACTCGGTTGTGGTCGTTGAACACGATATGGATTTCGTTCGTTCTATCGCCAGCCATGTCACCGTGCTTCATCAAGGTCATGTGTTGGCTGAAGGCACCATGGATCAAGTGCAGGCTCACCCTGAAGTTAAACAAGTTTATCTCGGAGAATAGGATGCTAGAGGTTAAATCAGTTAATCAATATTACGGTGAGAGCCACACGCTGTGGGATTTGGATATGCAGATCCCAGAAGGTAAATGCACGGTGCTAATGGGGCGAAATGGTGTCGGTAAAACCACCTTACTGCAATGCATTATGGGGTTGGTGAAGGTTGAAAGCGGTGACATCTCCTTATCGGGTGAGTCACTTTTGAAAACCGATGCCGAGGACCGTCCACGCCAAGGGATCGGCTATGTACCGCAAGGTCGCCAGATCTTCCCAATGCTCACTGTTCAAGAAAATCTAGAGGTCGGTTTACCGATTCGTAAAAAGGGTGACCGCAAGATCCCTGAATTCATCTTCGATATTTTCCCAGTGTTAAAAGAGATGCTACATCGTCGCGGTGGTGATTTATCGGGTGGCCAGCAGCAACAGCTAGCGATTGGGCGTGCGCTGGTGGTTAATCCAAAGCTATTGATCTTGGATGAGCCGACGGAGGGTATTCAACCCAATATTGTGCAAGAGATTGGCGACATCATTCGCATGCTCAACGAGAAAATGGGGCTCACGGTTCTGTTGGTTGAACAGAAGCTGCCGTTTGCAAGAAAGGTCGGTGACCGTTTTTGCATTATCGACCGTGGACGCCAAGTGGCAGAAGGTGAAATGACAGGGCTCGATGAGTCCTTGATAAAGGAGTACCTAACCGTATGAATTCTCTCTTTTCTCCGAATGAAGTAAGCAAGGCTTCTTTAGTAGAAGCTTTATCTTTGAATGAGACCATCGAACAAGATATTCGTGATGGTTGGCAAGCGAGTTTAAACCTCACCTTTGTCGATCGAGGTGATAAAACCGTATTAAAGAATCGTCAGCAGTCTGGTCCGTTTGCGGTGCAACGCCCCCTGTATCCTGATGGGGAAACGTGTCACACCTACTTACTCCATCCCCCCGGCGGAGTGGTAGGTGGTGACACTCTCAATATTAACGTGAATCTTGAGCACGGTGCTCACGCGTTGATTACCACACCCGGTGCGACCAAGTTTTATCGCTCAAACAACAAGTACGCCAAGCAGAAGCAGACCCTACGAGTGAAGAAAGATGCACGCTTGGAATGGATGCCGCAAGAGAACATCTTTTTCCCGAATGCACACGTTCGTTTAGATACTGAAATTCGCCTAGAAAAGGGTGCACAGTTTTGGGGTTGGGAGATGCACTGTTTTGGACGCCCTGCACAGAATGAGGGATTCGAGCATGGTCATCTCGTTGGGAAAACAGAAATCTATCTTGATAATCAAAGGCTTCTGACTGAAGGCTTTAATTTTCATGGTGGCGATAAGTTAATGATAAATATGGGGTTACTTGATTATTCAATGATGGGAACCTTTTATATCACCTCAAATGAGAAGCAAGATCTAGAGTTGGTACAGAGCTTGCTCATATCTATTACACAGCAAGCTTCACAGCAATCAGTTACATCAAAAACGTCGAGTGAACCCACATTAATATTGGGTGCTACTCAGATAGAAGGATTGATTGTGGTGCGAGCCTTGGGTAATTGGAGTGAAGATATCCTCCAAGCCTTTGGTCAGATTTGGCAAGCAACTCGCTCTCATTTATGTGGTACGACTCCTGATTTACCAAGGATTTGGGCGACTTAGCGATTAGCCCTTTTTGTACCTAGGGTGACTTCCGACCCTAGGTACATTTTTTCAAGCTTGCTGTGATTGAATCCCACTTACTGCTCATGCGTTTTTGAGCAATAAGAAAACAACACTAACAGCGGGCGGCTAAATGGAATTAACACCAAGAGAAAAAGATAAGCTACTTATCTTCTGCGCAGGAATGCTGGCACAGCAGCGCAAACAAAAAGGCTTAAAGCTCAACTACCCAGAATCTATCGCACTGATCAGCAGTGCCATTCTCGAAGGTGCCCGCGAGGGTAAAACCGTTTCAGAATTAATGGATTTTGGACGCACACTTCTTACTGTCGATGACGTTATGGAGGGGATCCCTTCCATGATCCCTGATGTACAAGTCGAAGCCACTTTTCCTGATGGCACCAAGCTGGTGACCGTTCATGAACCTATCGTGTAGGGAGAAGTAATATGGCTGGTTCCACAAAACAATACTCAGGATTCGTTCCCGGAAAAGTAGAAACCGCACCGGGTGACATCACTCTCAATGAAGGCCGAGACACAACGTCCGTTAAGGTACAAAACATTGGCGATCGTCCTGTCCAAATTGGCTCTCATTACCACTTCTATGAAGCAAACCCTTCGCTGATCTTTGACCGAGAAGCCACTAAAGGTTTTCGACTCAATATTCCTGCGGGCACCGCAACCCGCTTTGAGCCGGGTCAGTCGCGTAGCGTCGAGTTAGTGCGTTACGCCGGTAAGTTAGAGATCTATGGCTTCCAAGGAAAGGTGATGGGCAAGCTCTAAGCGCTCCCACGGAATAATGAAAATAACAAAGGATTGAACATGGCGACGATATCCAAACAGGCTTATGCCGAAATGTTTGGGCCTACAGTCGGTGACCGAGTGCGTCTTGCTGACACTGATTTATGGCTAGAAGTTGAAAAAGATTACACCGTATACGGCGACGAAGTGAAATTCGGCGGCGGCAAAGTTATCCGTGACGGACAAGGGCAAAGCCAACGTCCAAGTGCCGAAACGCCGGATTTGGTGATCACTAATGCGATTGTGTTGGACTACTGGGGCATCGTAAAAGCCGATGTCGCCATCAAAGATGGTCGAGTTCAGGCATTGGGTAAAGCGGGCAACCCAGATGTTCAGCCGGGCGTTGATATTGTGATTGGCCCGGGCACGGAAATTTTAGCAGGTGAAGGTTCAATCCTGACTGCTGGTGGCATTGATTCACACATCCACTTTATTTGCCCACAACAGATTGAAGAAGCACTGGCGTCGGGTGTCACAACCATGATCGGCGGTGGCACGGGTCCAAATACGGGCACCAACGCAACCACATGTACACCGGGTCCGTGGAACATGCATCGTATGTTGGAATCACTCGATCAATTCCCAATGAACTTTGGTTTGTTAGGAAAGGGCAATGCGAGCCAGCCTGAAGCACTGCGTGAGCAAGTAGCAGCGGGTGCTGTTGGCTTGAAGTTGCACGAAGACTGGGGAACAACACCCGCGTCAATTGATACTTGCTTAAGTGTTGCCGATGAGATGGACGTACAAGTTGCAATTCACACCGATACGCTGAATGAGTCGGGTTTTGTTGAATCGACACTTGGCGCCATCGGTGACCGCGTGATTCATACCTATCACACCGAAGGTGCGGGTGGCGGCCATGCTCCCGACATTATCCGTGCGGCAGGTGAACCCAACGTTCTGCCTTCTTCGACTAACCCAACACGACCTTACACGGTCAATACGGTCGATGAGCATTTAGACATGTTGATGGTGTGTCATCACCTTTCACCATCAATTGCAGAAGATGTCGCGTTTGCTGAATCTCGTATCCGCCGTGAAACCATTGCCGCAGAAGACATTCTTCATGATTTAGGTGCGTTCTCGATGATCGCCTCGGATTCTCAAGCTATGGGACGAGTAGGCGAGGTAGTAACACGTACTTGGCAAACCGCGCACAAGATGAAAGTTCAGCGCGGTAGCTTAAAAGAAGATTCAGACTACAGCGATAACTTCCGTTTAAGACGTTATGTCGCTAAGTACACCATCAACCCTGCGATCACTCATGGTATGTCTCATGAAATCGGTTCGATCGAAGCCGGGAAATTAGCTGACCTAGTTCTATGGAAGCCAGCCTTCTTTGGCGTGAAACCAAGCGTGATTTTGAAAGGCGGCATGATCGCCATGGCGCCGATGGGTGACCCAAACGCTTCAATCCCAACACCTCAGCCAGTTCACTATCGCTCGATGTTTGGTAGCTACGGCAAGGCGTGTCAGAACACATCAATGCTGTTTGTCTCTAAAGAAGCCAAGGCGCAGAACATCGACAAGCAATTGGGTCTGCAGAGCTTGATTGGTGTTGTGAGCAACTGCCGAAACATCAGCAAAGCCGACATGAAGCTCAATGATTGGATGCCGAAGATTGAAGTCGACTCTCAGACGTACCAAGTGCGCGCCGATGGTGAACTACTCACGTGTGAGCCTGCTGAAGAGCTGCCAATGGCTCAGCGGTACTTTCTATTCTAAGCCTTTGACTAAAGAATCTTATTTTAGTGACCCTATTTTGAACGTTATAAATCTCACAAGGAGATTGAGGTAATAGCATGATTGAACTGACTCAACTGAATACTCAAATACAAAATGCACCGGACGGCTATTTGAGCCTGCCGATCGATAGTCGCATCAAAAGCCGCCTTAAGGTGATGCTAGATGACGGGCGCAATGCAGGGCTGTTTCTACCACGAGGTCATATCTTGCGTGGTGGCGAACAGCTCTCAAGTGAATGTGGTTTAGTCGTAGAAGTGAAAGCGGCACCTGAAACCGTTTCGACTGTTTACTGTGAAGACTTGCTCCTTTTAACGCGAGTGGCGTATCACCTTGGCAACCGTCATGTTCCGCTGCAAGTGGAAGCGGGTTGGGTTCGTTACCAACACGACCATGTTTTGGATGAAATGGTTGAAGGTTTAGGTGCGAAGGTGACTACCGAGAAGCAACCATTTGAGCCAGAAGGAGGCGCTTATGGCGGTCGCTCAGGTGGACATCATCACCATCATTAATCGAGTCATTGATGGCTCACTAGACGATTTATATAACAACGATATTAATAACAATAATACCAATCACAGTAAGTAAGTGATCAACAATAGCGCAGAAAAAAGGCTTGAGAACAAGGCATAATTTTTCGATAAGTAGTTATTCTACAATCAAAAATTATAACGCAGTTATCGAGCATTTTAGCAAGCTAGGGTGAGCAATTATTTACTACGATTGGTATAAAGCAAGGAACTCGCGATGAACTTTAAAACAGCTGCAGGCTTATGTACTTTCACAATAGCTTCTCTAACAACATCGACATTGGCATTGGCTCATCCAGGTCATGGATCTCACTCGGTTCATGAGTCTCACTCATTTATGTCTGGCTTAACTCACCCTGTTACAGGTATGGATCACCTGATCATGTTGATCGCTTTCGGTCTGTTAATTGGCGCACTTTCATTTTCCACCAAGACAAAAGCCGCTCTGATTAGCGGTGGGTTGGCGTCTTTGGTGGTAGGACTCATCGCAGGGCAAGCCTTAGGTTTCTCTGTGATTGTTGAACCTGCAATCATCGCTTCTCTATTCGTTGTCAGCTTATGTTTATGGCATGTATTCTCACCATCAACCAAGCGTGTAAACAGCGTATTAGTTGCTTCGATTGCTATGTTGTTTTTCCATGGTTACGCACACGGCGTTGAAGCCGCAAGCAACCTGACTCAGTTCGCAACAGGCATGAGTATCAGTGCTTTGGCTCTGATGGTTATCGGTACTTTTGTTGGTCGCGCGGTTTACTCTAAATGGTTGTCAGTCGGCGTGGCTTCAGCAAGCGCACTATTGCTGTTAGGCGCGTAGGCTCTCGAACTTATTTGATTCTGGAAGACTGAGGGCACGATTATGACCACAACAGAAAATGTAGCCGTCTATCGTCTGTTTCAATTGATCAGTCCATCGTTGCCGATTGGTGGGTTCACTTATTCGCAAGGCTTAGAGTTAGCGGTTGAAGCGGGGTGGGTGACCGATCGCAACAGCATGGAACAGTGGCTCAACACCATCGTCAACTCCAGTGTCGCAACTTTGGAATTACCTATCTTAGAGCGTCTTTATCACGCGCTAGAAAAGGGTGAAATCGATGAGATTGAGCATTGGTGTAACTACTTATACTCAAGCCGTGAAACCAGTGAATTGCGAGCGGAAGAAAAGCAGCGTGGGCATGCATTGAACACCTTGTTGAAGCGCTTGGATATCGATATTTCGCTGGTGGATTCTGTTGATAGTCATCCAAACCAATTGTTGGGCATGTGTATGGCGGCTCAGCATTGGGGTATTGATTTAGAGAGCCTCAAGCAGGGTTATTTATGGAGTTGGCTTGAAAACATCGTTACCGCAGGGGTCAAGTTAGTGCCTTTAGGTCAAACCGATGGTCAGTTGGCATTGATTAATATCACCAACACCTTTCCTGAGGTGATCGAAAAGGCCCGCACGATAGAAGATTGGATGATAGGCAGCTTTTCGCCTTCGATGGCATTAGCGAGTTCATTGCACGAAACACAATACACACGACTATTTCGTTCGTAGCGGTTAGCGCGAACGATGTAGCAAAAAGAATATAAGGAAGTAGACAATGGAAAGTTATAAGCAACCACTTCGAATTGGTATTGGCGGCCCGGTAGGGTCTGGTAAAACAGCGCTATTAGAAGTGCTTTGTAAAGCGATTCGCGACAAGCTCAATATCGCAGTGGTAACCAACGACATCTACACTCAAGAAGATGCCAAGATACTTACGCGAGCAGAGGCTCTAGAACCAGATCGTATTATTGGTGTTGAAACGGGTGGCTGTCCGCACACGGCGATCCGTGAAGATGCGTCGATGAACTTAGCTGCGGTAGAAGAGCTTGCCAAGCTGCATAAGAACCTCGATGTGGTATTCGTCGAAAGTGGCGGTGATAACTTGAGTGCGACGTTCAGCCCTGAATTAGCCGATCTTACCATCTACGTGATTGATGTAGCGGAAGGGGAGAAGATCCCACGTAAAGGCGGACCGGGTATTACGCGTTCTGATCTGCTGGTTATCAATAAGATCGATTTAGCACCATATGTGGGTGCGTCACTTGAGGTGATGGAGCAAGACACACAACGCATGCGTCCAACCAAGCCATACGTGTTCACCAACCTCAAAGAGAGCCAAGGGCTAGACTTCATCATCAACTTTATTGTGACTGAAGGGATGCTAACCATGAAGGAGCCTTCTACTACTGAGTAGGGTTGGAATAGGTTAGTTTTTTGAAAGCGTTAGATACTAAAAAGCCCTGTCGATTATCGATAGGGCTTTCTGGTTTGAAACGTTAGGTCGAACTTAAAGCTCGCTCTTAGTCACTCTTGTGGTCACTTGCGACTCAATCACACCGTCTTCAACTTGAGTGGTGATCACTTCACCGACTTCGACATCGTTAATCGATGATACCGTCTTGCTCGATTCTGAATGAGTAATGCTGTAGCCACGCTTTAGGGTTGCCAGTGGACTAACGGTTTCTAGCTTCTCTGCAGCCATGGCTAGCTGATGGCGAGTGGTTAGCAGTGTTTTATCCATCGCATCTAATAGCTTTTGCTCTGAACGTTGCAGATGCAGTTTCTGTTCGCCAAGGCGTTTCACTGGCGAGTTCAGCTGAAGCTGATGCTGCTTACGTTCGACACGTTGTTGATGCTGCTTAAGGTATTGAGCCATACCGCGACGCAGGCGCATGTCTAGATCATCTAGCTGTTGGCTTTGCTTTTGTAATTGGTAGCTTGGGTGCTGTCTTTCTAAGCGGTGTTTCAAAGCTTGAGTGGACTGCGCTTGCTTGATTAACACATGGCGAATCGCACTGACTAAGCGAGCTCGTTTAGAGGCAAAAGCTTGCTCTTTATGACTGTTGTCACGGCTAACCAATTCTGCAGCAGCTGACGGCGTTGGAGCACGCATATCTGCGACGAAATCGGCGATAGTGACGTCAACTTCGTGGCCAACGGCGCTGATAATCGGGATTTGGCTTGCTGCGATTGTGCGAGCTACGATCTCGTTATTGAAGCACCATAGGTCTTCCAGTGAGCCGCCACCACGGCCGACGATTAACACATCACATTCATTGCGTTCGTTAGCGCGTCCAATCGCTTGGGCAATCTGAATCGCCGCCTCTTCGCCTTGAACCATGGTCGGGTAAACCACAACCGGTAGCGAAGGATCGCGCCTTTTTAGTACATCAAGAATATCAAACAGCGCTGCACCGGTTTTAGATGTGATAACGCCAACACGTTTTGGGTGTTCAGGAAGAGCTTGCTTACTTGATTGAGCAAACAGTCCTTCTGCGGCAAGGTTCATCTTCAGCTTTTCAAATTCTTGCTGAAGTTTACCGTCACCCTCTGGCTGCATGCTTTCGATGATCAGTTGGTAGTCACCGCGTGGCTCGTAAAGAGATAGGCGAGCTTTGACTAAAACTTGATTGCCGTTCTGAGGCTTAAAGGTCACACGGCGGTTATTGCCACGAAACATGGCGCATTTAACTTGAGCGCGAGAGTCTTTTAGCGTGAGGTACCAGTGACCAGAGACAGGTGCAGAGAAGTTTGAGATTTCACCAACGAGCCAGACTATTCCCATTTCGTTTTCTAATAGGAGACGAACCTCTGAGTTGAGGCGAGAAACAGTAAAGATGTTTGGATTAGTCATAGAAGCACTATCTTTCCTTGAAGGAAGGTCTTTCTTGGAATCTCACAGGGCGTGAGTATGGAAGATAGCGGCAATATAATACATAGCAAGGGGGTAAATGCAAATTAAAAATACAAAAATGTGTAGCCAAGCGATTTCGCCGTGCGTATAATCCGTCTGCAATATCAAATCCAAATCACTTTATTATGCGAAACGATAAAGTTGGGTTTACTCCTTTTAACACCTTTGTTGTGAGATATTGCAAATGCTACGAATCGCAAAAGAAGCTTTAACTTTTGATGACGTTTTACTCGTCCCAGCACACTCAACCGTTCTTCCGAACACAGCTGATCTTCGCACTCAGTTAACGAAAAACATTTCTTTAAACATCCCAATGATCTCTGCATCGATGGATACTGTTACGGAAGCACGCCTAGCAATTGCCCTTGCGCAAGAAGGTGGTATTGGCTTTATTCATAAGAATATGTCAATCGAGCAGCAAGCTGAAATGGTTCGCCAGGTTAAAATTTACGAAGCTGGTGTGGTTTCTCACCCAGTAACTGTAAGCCCTGACGCGACAATCGCTGATGTTGTAGCCCTTACTCAAAAACACGGCTTCGCCGGTTTCCCTGTTGTTACTGAAACAAACGAATTGGTTGGTATCATTACTGGCCGTGACGTTCGCTTTGTTACTGACCTTTCTAAGAAAGTTGATGTAGTAATGACGCCTAAAGCTCGCCTTGCTTCTGTTAAAGAAGGTGCAACTCGTGAAGAAGTTCAAGAGAAAATGCACGAAGCGCGTGTTGAAAAAGTTCTTGTTGTAAATGATGACTTCCAACTGACTGGAATGATCACTGCAAAAGATTTCCACAAAGCAGAACGTAAACCAAACGCATGTAAAGATGAGCGCGGCAGCCTACGTGTAGGTGCAGCTGTTGGTGCTGGTGCTGGTAACGAAGAGCGTGTTGCTGCTCTAGTTGAAGCTGGCGTAGACGTTCTACTTATCGACTCTTCACACGGTCACTCTGAAGGCGTACTTAACCGTATCCGCGAAACTCGCGCTGCATACCCTGATCTACAAATCATCGGTGGTAACGTAGCAACTGGTGCTGGCGCACGTGCTCTTATCGAAGCGGGTGTTAGTGCAGTTAAAGTTGGTATCGGCCCAGGTTCAATCTGTACGACTCGTATCGTTACTGGTGTTGGTGTTCCTCAAGTAACAGCAATCGCAGACGCAGCGGAAGTTGCAAACGAATACGGTATTCCAGTAATCGCAGATGGCGGTATCCGCTTCTCTGGCGATATCTGTAAAGCTATCGTTGCTGGCGCATCTTGTGTGATGGTTGGTTCAATGTTCGCTGGTACTGAAGAAGCACCGGGTGAAGTTATCCTTTACAACGGTCGTTCTTACAAGTCTTACCGTGGTATGGGTTCTCTTGGCGCTATGTCTCAAGGCTCTTCTGACCGTTACTTCCAATCTGACAACGCTGCAGACAAGCTTGTTCCAGAAGGTATTGAAGGTCGTATCGCATACAAAGGTCGTCTAAAAGAGATCGTTCACCAACAGATGGGCGGTCTACGCTCAAGCATGGGCCTAACGGGTTCTGCAACTGTTGAAGACATGCGTACTAAAGCTGAGTTTGTTCGTATCTCTGGTGCGGGCATGAAAGAATCTCACGTACACGATGTTCAAATCACGAAAGAAGCACCTAACTACCGTTTAGGTTAATAATACGTCCAAACGTTTGAATAATGTGCTGATTTAGTCGGCACATTAATATACCAATCGTAGTAAATAACTGGTCATCCTAGCTTGTTAAAAACCTCGATAACTTCGTTAGAATTTTTGATTGTAGAATAACTACTTATCAGAAAATCCTGCCTCGTTCTCAGGCTTTTTTCCTACGCTATTCCTGAACACTTACTTACTGTGATTGGTATTATATCTACCGCCTGTTTTGTTAAAAGTCCGATTTTCTCAAAACACGTGGTTAAAGATATCTAACGAAAACGTTTGCTTTATTTCTTGAAGAGTTAATCAGAGGTGAGTAAACTCGCCTCCGTTTTATCACATAGCCAATAAGACTGCTTACAATGACTAAAAATATTCATGACCAACGTATTCTAATTCTGGACTTCGGTTCTCAATACACACAGCTAGTAGCTCGTCGTATTCGTGAGATCGGTGTTTACTGTGAACTTTGGAGCTGGGACGTAGAAGAAGCGGATATTCGTGAATTCAATCCAGACGGTATCATCCTATCTGGTGGCCCTGAAAGTGTAACGGAAGAGAACTCTCCACGTGCACCTCAGTACGTATTTGATTCAGGTGTTCCTGTATTCGGTATCTGCTACGGCATGCAAACTATGGCTGAGCAACTTGGCGGTAAAGTAGCAACGTCTACTGAACGCGAGTTCGGCTACGCTGCTGTACAAGTAACTGGTGAATCTGCACTTTTCGCTGACCTTGAGTCTACTCAAGATGTTTGGATGAGCCACGGCGACAAAGTAGTTGAGATTCCAGCTGATTTCACAAAGATCGCTGAAACAGACACTTGCCCATACGCTGCAATGGCAAACGAAGAGAAGAAGTACTTCGGTGTTCAATTCCACCCAGAAGTAACACACACTAAAAACGGCCTGAAAATGCTTGAGAACTTCGTTCTTAACGTATGTGGTTGTGAAGGTCTGTGGACTTCAGCTTCAATCATTGAAGATGCAGTTGCACGTATTAAAGAACAAGTAGGTGACGACGAAGTTATCCTTGGTCTTTCTGGTGGTGTTGATTCATCTGTAGTTGCGATGCTTGCTCACCGCGCTATCGGCGACAAACTAACATGTGTATTTGTTGATAACGGCCTTCTTCGTTTAAACGAAGGTGAGCAGGTTATGGAGATGTTCGGCAACAAGTTTGGCCTAAACATCATCAAAGTAGATGCTGAGCAACGTTTCCTTGATGCTCTTGAAGGCGAAGCTGAACCAGAAGCTAAGCGTAAGATCATTGGTCACGTATTCGTAGATATCTTCGATGAAGAGTCTAAGAAACTGAAGAATGCTAAATGGCTTGCTCAGGGTACTATCTACCCAGACGTAATCGAGTCTGCTGCATCTAAGACAGGTAAAGCACACGTAATCAAATCTCACCACAACGTTGGTGGTCTTCCTGATGATATGGAAATGGGCCTTGTTGAGCCTCTACGTGAGCTGTTTAAAGATGAAGTACGTAAGATCGGTCTAGAGCTTGGTCTTCCATACAACATGCTTTACCGCCACCCATTCCCGGGTCCAGGTCTAGGTGTTCGTGTACTTGGCGAAGTGAAGAAAGAGTACTGTGATCTACTGCGTCGCGCAGATGCTATTTTCATTGAAGAGCTTCACGCTGCTGACCTTTACCACAAAGTATCTCAAGCATTCACGGTATTCCTACCAGTACGTTCAGTTGGCGTAATGGGCGATGGCCGTAAGTACGATTGGGTTGTATCTCTACGTGCCGTAGAAACTATCGACTTCATGACTGCTCACTGGGCACACCTACCATACGACTTCCTAGGTAAGGTTTCTAACCGTATTATCAACGAAGTTAACGGCATTTCACGTGTTGTTTACGATATTTCTGGTAAGCCACCAGCAACTATCGAGTGGGAATAATCTCTTAGAGATTTAACCAGCTTTGATTAAGATCTTAAGCCTCGAACTCAGTTCGGGGCTTTTTTCTTTTCGATTGATTATATTGATTCATTACATTAAAGGCTTATGAGCAATACCTCGAAATCAAATGAACAATAACTAGAAACCAAATGAGTTGGAAACTAGATATCAGCTCAAGAAACCATGAGACGCTTTGTTGTGCTGAGCCATGTATCAAAAAGATCACTCGCACTTTTTATAAATTCACACAGCTACAGCTAGGCCATTCCACATGTGAAGCATACTCTTTGATGGACTTATTAAGGACAGATAAGAGAATCCATCATGTTAAAAATCAAATATTTGGCGACAGTACTGGGCTGCACATTAGCAGCGCAAAGTCATGCGTCTTTGAACATTCAACCTGATCCGCAAAACCCGAATGGTTACCTTGTTGAAAAGTCGGCTCTACAAGCTGCTGAACAAGCGAAAACATCCGATCCTATGTATGCGATCTGGTCACAGGCCCTTCAAACTCGCCCGAATACAATCGTTGAAGCGATTGAACCCGGTTCCCCCTCCAACCCTGAAAACGTAAAGCGTGTAGAGCGCGTGTTCCCTCAATCGGAATGGAACTTCCTCACTCAGATGGCAGCGCCAGAATACACCTACACTCGCTTCTTACGTGCAATTGGCAAATTCCCAGCCTTCTGTGGAGAGTACACCGATGGCCGTGATTCTGATGCTATCTGTAAAAAATCCATCATCACGGCCTTTGCTCACTTTTCACAAGAGACGGGTGGGCATATCGCGATAGACAACACCTCTGATAATCCATTAGCTCTAGAAGAGTGGCAGCAAGCGCTGGTGCATGTTCGCGAAATGGGTTGGTCTGAAGGCCAAGAAGGTTACACCACCGGTTGTGGTCAGAACGATTGGCAGAATGCCCGTTGGCCATGTGCTGCGGGACAGGGCTACTTCGGACGTGGTGCTAAACAGCTTTCTTACCATTTTAATTATGGCGCGTTCTCTGAAGTGATGTTTGATGGTGACGCGACGGTGCTTCTCAACAATCCGGGCTTAGTGGCAGACTCTTGGTTGAACTTAGCTTCTGCTATTTGGTTTTTCCTTACCCCTCAAGCACCTAAACCAGCTATGCTGCATGTCATCGACCGCACTTGGACGCCATCTCAACGCGAATTGGATGCGGGTATTGGTTATGGCTTTGGTACCACAATCAACGTGATCAATGGTGGTATTGAATGTGGCGAGCAGAACAAAGACAAAGGCCAACCCGTTAACCGTATTCGTTATTGGGAAGGGTTAGCAGCGCACTATGAAATTCCGGTAGAAGCGGATGAAGCCAATACTTGTTGGCAGCAAACGCCTTACGGAAGCTTAAACCTCAACGGAGCAACGGATGTGTTGTACACCAACTGGGATGGTAACTGGAAATACTACGCAGACCGCCCAGAAGGTTACTCGTTTGAGTGTGAGCTTGTTGGTTTCCAAACGGCTTATTCCGCACTGGTGGCTGGTGATTACGAGAAGTGTGTGACCAACTTCTATGGTTCTCATGCGAGTTGGCCTGAAGTGAAAGTTGTCGATAAGCTGGATCCGGTAGATCCTGGTACTGATCCGGGTGGTAATGGTTGGAGTGCGACCAAGGTTTACAACGCGGGTGACCAAGTGACGCATAACGGCGCAACCTATGAAGCGAAATGGTGGACACAAGGGGATGACCCTGCCAATGGTGGCCCTTGGAAACTAGTAGCGGGCGAGCCAACACCACCAGTTGTGACAGATCCAACGCCTGTTGATCCTGCCCCTGTCGATCCAGAACCAGTAGACCCTGCACCCGTTGAACCACCTGTGACAGAACCGCCAGTGGTTGTCGATCCATCTGAATTTATTACGTGGCAAGCCGGTGTTAGCCAAGTGAGTAATGGCGATAAAGTGACGCATAACGGTAAGTGCTTCGTGGCTAAAAACGGCCCAGGTGTTTGGGAAAGCCCAGTTCAATCGAATTGGTTCTGGGATGAAATCAGCTGTAATTGATAGTCTGAATACTGAAGAGGTGGCCTAAGTTACGAGCTCAGTAGTACGACCATAGCGATATAAATAATCAAAAGCCGAAAGTTTCTACTTTCGGCTTTTTTCCGTTTCGAACTTGGCTATTTAAGCAGGGTGATTGGTCTATTTGGCTATGTTGAAGCGCATTTAAAGACTAATTATCCAGTTAGAGGATAAAGTTCTGTACAAATGATGCTTGTGAATTTATATTCAAATTTAATTTATATTTATTCTCTTATTTTAGGGTTAAGGTGTACCTATGGAACAGACAGATATCACGTCACTCATCCCCATTGTGATTACTTTGGTGTTGTCATTGGCGACAAGGAATGTGGTGATAGGCCTTTTTGCTGGTGTGCTGAGTGGTGTTGCAATGCTGACTGGCATGTTTAGCGAACTTAACCCGCTTGATACGTTTGGTACCATGGTGAAAGGTTACCTAGTCCCTCAACTTACCGACAGCTATAACGCTGGTGTGATCATGCTGTTGGTATTCATCGGTGGCTTTGTCGCATTGATGGAAAAGTCCGGTGGTGGCGTCGCGTTTGCAAAGCGAGTGACTCAGTGGGTAAGCAATAAATGCCAAGCTCAATTGTCAGCATGGTTGGGTGGAATCGTTATATTTTTCTCAGACTTAGGCACCCCTTTAATTGTTGGCCCTGTTTTTCGTCCCCTTTTCGATAAACTGAAACTTTCTAGACAGAAGCTAGCATTCATCATTGATTCAACCTCGTCGCCCGTTGCTATTCTTATCCCTTTCATTGGATGGGGTGTTTACATCATGAGCCTTATTCAGAAAGAGTTCACGGCGTTGAATGTCAACATGTCCGATTGGGATGCCTTCATCGGTGCGATTCCTTTTCAGTTCTACGCATTTCTTGCGATTTTCATCGTTCCGCTTGTGTCCGTTAAAGGTTTAGACTTTGGGCCAATGGCAAAAGCCGAGCGTGATTGCCAGGCGGGAATTAACTCTGGCGTGAATAACGAATCACTAAATCCGTTCTCGCATAAAAATGCAAAGGCATCTTTTGTCTGGGCACCATTGTTAGTGATGCTGGTGGTGTTGTGTGCCATGTTGGTTCCACAAGGCTTCCCGTTCCAAAAGGTCGCAGGTTCATCATTTAGAGCGGCGTTATCATCGGCTTATTTCTTTGCGGCGATTACATTAATTTCGTTAATGGCTTACTACGGTGTAAGAAAGTTGTCTGATGGTGTTTCTGTGTACTTAAAAGGCATGGGAAACATGATGCCAGTCGCGATCATCTTGGTATTGGCTTGGGCATTAAGCACCGTTGGTAAAGAGTTGGGTGCGGCAGCTTATATTGCTGAGCAAGCACAGAGCGGCTTTCCATATTGGTTAGTACCTGCGGTCGCGTTTTTATTATCGGCTATCATTTCATTCGCAACGGGATCGTCGTGGGGAACCTTCGCGATAATGATGCCATTGGTTATTCCAACCGCGATTGCGATAGATGCTCCGCTTCTCGTCGCAATTGGCGCTGTGTTGTCTGGTGGCTTGTTTGGTGACCATTGCTCACCGATTTCTGAAACCACGATTCTTTCTTCAACCGGGGCAGGGTGTGATCAGTTTGAACACTTTAAGACGCAGCTTCCTTACGCATTGATGAACGGCTCTATTGCTCTGATTAGTTTTGTAGTCGCAGGCTTTACGGGAAGTGCATTGGTTGTGTTAGGCGCTCTTGTTGCTCAGTTGATTGTCGTGACGTTGTTAGCCAAGCGCGATGCGAGTAAAAACGCTTCTTCAGACGTTCAATCTCAAGTGTCTGAGTCTAAAGCTCAACAAGCATAATTTAAGATAACGGGTGAGTGAGTAGATACGGGATGCGAGTAAACGAGTAACGAAAAGCTCGCTCTCTTGTTCTTCATTTCACTTACTTGCATCTAAGCAAACTTCCGTCATTCCCTACAGTGAGGAACGAACGTGATAGGGAATCTCTTTAGTGCGCCAAACGTGCTTATATCGAAGAGGAGATTCCAGATATTTCGTCCCTCGATTCTGGAATGACGCTTCAATCGAGACCTGCTCCTCTTATCCCGCTTACTCGAATCTAAAGACTCTTTTCGTATCTCGCATCTTTTTCATAGCGCGACAGGGAATTTGTTCATTTATAGGTTCTATGAATTAATTAGCGTTGTTATGAAACTAATTTTCCATAAGATCATTTACACAATCTTAGTTTTCGATAACTGGATTACCTAGTTGTACGGTTTATAGATTAAAATTTTCTGATAACTTTTATTGTTTTTTTTTAATCAACCACTTTAATAAGGTAAATTCGCAATGTCGACCAAACTAGCTAACCCAGCGCCACTAGGCTTAATGGGTTTCGGTATGACCACTATTCTTCTTAATATCCACAACGCAGGTTTCTTTCCAATCGATTCAATGATTCTTGCTATGGGTATTTTTTACGGTGGTTTGAGCCAAGTTATCGTGGGCACAATGTGTTTCAAACGTGGTGACACGTTCGGTACAACTGCGTTTACTTCTTACGGCCTATTCTGGTTGTCTTTGGTTGGTTTAATCGTGATGCCTTACATGGGCCTACCTGCAAGCCCTGCAGCATTCATGGGTTGGTACCTACTACTATGGGGCATCTTCACAGGCTTCATGTTCATCGGCTCTCTATGCTACCCAGTGGCGAAGCAAGTAGTATTCGGTTCACTAACTATCTTGTTCTTCCTACTTGCAGCTCGTGATTTCACTGGCAGTCAACTAATCGGCACTATCGCTGGTTTTGAAGGTATCTTCTGTGGCGCTTCAGCTATTTACTTTGCAATGGCACAAGTAATCAACAACGAATACGGCCGCACAGTACTGCCTATCGGTGAGAAGAAAGCACCTCAAATGGCAACACAAGAAATCGCTGCTTAATACTCTAACTCGGGAACAGTTAGTTTGTTATAAGCCATTTATTGGTTATGAATAAAACAAAAGGGGTTAGCCGAAATGGCTAACCCCTTTTTTATGCGTTATTAATAGCACTATTTGTTAAAGCGATCTATTTGCTAAGGAAAGCTTAAGCTGAAGGTTGCTCTACAGGTTTAGTGTCTGCAGCTTCTGCTTCTGGAGACTTGCCTGTTTTACGCTTGTACTTCTCTTCCCAGTAAGTTGCACCTTTAATGCCTAGTTTTACAGGGTTGAATGTGTACTCAGTTACGCCTTGTTTCTGCTGTTCTTCGTAGTCAGCTAGAGCTTTAAGCGCAGGCTTAGACATGAAGAAGATGATCAGAATACCAACGATGTTTAACCATGCCATCAAGCCAACACCAACATCACCCATTGCCCATGCAAGGTTCGCTGTTTTAACTGTGCCATAGAAAACGGCAGTGATAAGAACAAGCTTAAGTACGAACATCATGCCAGGGATCTTGATGGTACGACGTAGGTAAGCAATATTCGTTTCTGCGATGTAGTAGTAAGCAAGAATCGTTGTAAATGCGAAGAAGAACAGAGCAAATGCGATGAATGGCTTACCAATGCCTGGTAGTGCACTTTCAATAGCAAGCTGTGTAAATACAGGACCATTCGCACCGATGTTTGCTGCTAGGTTCTGAACAAGGAACACACCCTCAGCGCCGCCGTGAACGTTGTAAGCACCAGTGATGATGATCATGAACGCTGTAGCAGAACATACTAGAAGAGTATCGATGTAGATAGAGAATGCTTGTACCAAACCTTGCTGAGCTGGGTGATCAACACTTGCAGCCGCTGCCGCGTGAGGACCAGTACCTTGACCCGCTTCGTTTGAGTAAACACCACGTTTAACACCCCAACCAATTGCAGCACCGAAGCCTGCCATAGGTGTGAATGCATCACCAACAATCATTGCGAAAACCGTTGGCACTTGGCTGATGTTTAGCAGAATGATAACGAACGCGATGATGATGTAAGCCAATGCCATGAAAGGAACAACGATTTGTGTGAAGTTCGCAATACGTTTAACACCACCAAAGATGATGAAAGCAAGGATGATAGCAACAACAGTACCGGTGAAAATTTTAGCGAAACTGAATGTACCGACAGCTGTTTCAATCATATCACCTGATCCAAATGCAGCTTCTACAGCATTACCAATACTGTTTGACTGAACACCTGGAAGCAAAATACCACATGCAAAAATAGTCGCGATAGCGAAGATCCATGCGTACCACTTCTGACCCATTGCTTTTTCAATGTAGTAAGCCGGACCACCACGGAACTGGCCTTCGTCTTCTTCTTTGTAGATTTGCGCTAGCGTAGATTCTGCGTAAGCAGTTGCGGCGCCAAAGAAGGCTACAACCCACATCCAGAATACGGCACCTGGGCCACCGAAACCGATAGCGGCAGCAACACCAGCAATGTTACCTGTACCGACACGGCCAGATAGCGAAACGGCTAGAGCTTGGAAAGACGAGATGCCTTTTGATGAGCTTTTACCCGATAGTAGCAAGCGCCACATTTCAAAGAAGTGACGGATTTGAACAAATCGAGTCATGATGGAGTAGAACAAACCTGCACCTAAACATAGGTAGATAAGTACTGGGCTCCAGATTATTCCATTCAAAAAATCAACGAATGACTGCATGAGTATTTTCCCTGTTAGTTTTGCTTATGATTGTTTTTCGAACAACACAATACTTCACTTGTAACCCGAGTGTTAAATTATTTAACTGCGCATTAGGATTACTGTGACATAAAGCAAGTTATAGAGGGTGTTTGTTAATGCTTAGTGCTAATTCTAGAATCGTTCCATTTAATCTGATATGCAACTAGTTGTGATTTGTTGTGTTTTGAAAAGTGAATAAATAGTGATTAATACAGAAAGGGGATCTTGAGGTGCGCATAAGAAACGAAATTGCGCAAAACAGCGGTTAAAGCCGATTAGCATAAACGGCTGACATATGGATGGTGGGATAAGTAGGTTGGAATATATCACCTGCATCAGGTGAGCTAGCAGGTCTATGAGACTATGGCTTTTGAAGGTTTGATAATTGAGGCCTTAATATCTACCTAGTAAAAGTTGTTAATTTGATGCCTGTTTCAAACAACTACGAACCCTCGCGCCTGTAATTCTTTAGCGAACTCAGACTGAGTATTTGGCTCGCCGTGAATCAAATGCACCTCTTTCGGTGGAGTCGCGATGCCGTCTATAAATTGGTAAAGATCCTCTTTATCAGCATGGGCAGAATAGCCAGACATGCCATGAATTTGAGCATTAACCTCAACGTCTTTGTTATCAATAGAAACCTGTATTTCGCCTTGTTGCAGCTCTCGTCCGAGCGTCCCGTGCGCTTGATAGCTCGCTAAAATTACATCGGTTCGTTTATCGGGAAGCAAGGCAGATAAGTAGTTCATTATCCTACCACCCTGACACATCCCAGAAGCTGCGACCACAATCGCGGGTTCACCTGTCGACTTGAGGCGATTCACGATTTTCTTGTGCATTCTATGTCCATCGACGGTAATGCACTGCTCAAAAGCGAGTGGGTGGCGTTCCAGTTCAAGACGCTGCTTTGCTTCTTGTCCCCACAACTCTTTAAAGCGTCGGTATGAACGTGTCACTTTCTGAGCCATCGGAGAATCGAGAATAATAGGAATATCGCTACTGAGTTGATGCTCAAAGATCAGGTGCTCGATATCAAACAGCAGTTCCTGAGTTCTGCCGATACTGAAGGCCGGAATTAGAATAACGCCACCGTCGAGCAGTGAACGATCAATTATTGCTTTGAGGCGCTCAGCTCGCGTAGCGATATCATCATGAGTACTGGTGCCATAAGTGGATTCGATAAACAGATAGTCGGCTTGTCGTGGTGGCTTAGGATCGGGCAGTAGTGGTGTGTTACTTGGGCCCAAATCGCCAGAGAAGACTACCACCTCTTGGTTGGGTAACTTAATCTCGATATAGGCAGAACCTAAGATGTGCCCCGCAGGTTGAAAGCGAGCATACAGAGTATTTGGCCTATCATGATCCTTTCCGTTGTTTTGCTGTTTAGACGTGATTGGAAACCATTCCCCGTAAGGCTTGGGAGCAATTAACGAATGAATCTTTTTGAGTATCAGCTTCGACTGTTTATTGCTGAGTCCTTGCAGCTTTAAGCCATCCTCAATCATTAAAGGGGCAAGTTCAGCGGTGGCTTGCGTGCAATAAATCGGTTGGTTAAACCCACTGGCGAGTAACCAAGGTAATCGGCCAATATGATCAATGTGAGTATGGGTCAGCAGCAGAGCGTTGAGGTGGGATGTTTCAAATTCAATATCAAGAGGGCGAGTGTCCGCACATTGAAGCTTTTTACCTTGAAGATCTAAACCTTGAAAAAGGCCACAATCGATGAGCACCGCTTGGCCTGAATCTCTTAGCTCGTGACAAGATCCTGTGACAGTATGTTTGCCACCATGGTGAATCACTTCCATCGTTTGCTCCCATTGCTCTATAAGGCAGATAACGCCTGTTTTTATTTTGCGGATAAGCGCCAGCAAGTAAAACAAGAACAATGAGAGTTGCGATCGTTGAGTGTCTTTTTAAGTAACTGAGCGATGACTCAGTGGTTTCGTTGCGAGTTAGTTCGTAGAAGAACGGTCTGAATCCAACTCTGGTTTTTGCTGCGCCTCTAAACGAGCCACTTCGGCATCAAGCTCTGCTATTTTCTCTGCCATGAGTGCGTGACAGCGATTGGCCAGCTCTCTTGCGTCGCTAAGCTTGTATCCGGATACATCGATAGGTTCCAGCATCTCGGTGATCACAATGCCATTATTGGCTCGATTCAAGTCGATCTTATTGTGCGTGGTGCTGGTACACATCGGGGTGATAGGCACACCAGCTTCGATTGCCATTCGGAAAGCGCCCGTTTTGAATGGCAATAGTCCACGCCCTTTACTACGGGTTCCTTCCGGGTAAACCCAAACAGACAGATCTCTCTGATGAATCGCTTCCGCCACTTGCTTGATGGTATCGCGTGCTTTGGACTTATCTTCGCGGTTAATCATGATGTTACCGGTGATCCAATACAGCAGGCCAAAGAAAGGCACGTACAACAAATCGCGTTTGCCCAATGAAACAGTGCGTGGTCTTAGCATTCCTGGATCGGTCACAAAGTCCAATATGCTTTGGTGGTTAGATATGTAGACGCTGTTCTCTGGCGTTGGGGCATTGTCTAGGCCGCGCTGTACCAGTTTTACACCGATGATCTTTTGGAGTTGGTTGAACCAACGACAGAAAACGTACACATGCTTGGGGTTCTTGGGGCTAAACAAGCAGTAAACAAAAGCACATAGAGTGGTGAAAATAATAAACACCGTAGCCAAAATAATACGAAGAACAGCAAGCACAATTCACTCCTTACTCACCGCAGGTGGCAGTGATTAAATAGTTTTAGATGCTTGAAGTTTTCACTCTATTTAACCGAATTGCAACAATTAACTGTGATAGGGGGCTATTTTTAGATCTTTATATAAAACAAGGACTAACAATGGATGTTTGACACAGTTATCGAGCTTACACGTGTTCACCAGTAATGGCTCATGATCACCAATACTGTTTATTTGGATCCAACTCTTCTACCCATTCCGGATCTTGACGCGATTCTAAGTAGAGTTGTAGGCCGTTATAAGACATGAAAGCTGCAGGGCCGCCGAGGTGCTCGAAATAGTCAAAATACTCATCTTCGAGAGCACAAAGGTGGGCTAAATCTTTAACCTTGTTAGCCAGGGCCCACTGAATAGCAAACACAGGCGCTATTGAGCCTGAAATATTCACCTCTTCGACGTTTGGGTTAAACATTGAATTAGCTTGCTCAAGCAGTATCTCTTCTTGTTCAGACTCCTGTTGCAGCACCTCTTCGACGATCTCCGAGCGCTTGGTATTAGAGACATTCTTGTTCAGCTTGGCGATTCGCAGTGCGTAGCTAAACCTTTCTGATGAAACGATGTCGACAAGCTGCGACAACAGCTCTTTGTCTACGCCTGCTGCCTTGGTGAAATAGTCGATACATGAATTGATTGAGGCATAACGAGTACCGTCAAACTCAAAGCCACTGGTTTCGTCGTATACCTCAAGTGGGATGTCATCAACCGACAAAGGCCAGCCTTTATAATCGACGCGTTGCTTGGCGATTTGATACATCTTCCAAGCGCTGCGCCCAAACCCACCGAGCGTCGAACCCGAGAAATCAGAATCAATAAGCTCTTGCTCCGTCCAGTTCTCACCGATGCCAAGGTGCTTAGCGTACTTGTCTATCAGAGTGTGTTTTATCTGATCGCGCACAGACCAAATTGAGGTCAGATTCTTTGAATAGTTAATTCTCGCACACTCATTACAAGCCGGCAGTGCGATCGGTGAATGGCCTATCTTGGCAACTGCCTGCGCTGTCTTAGGGAATTCAACAACATCATTGGAAGGTTCACCACAAAACCAACAGCTGTGGCGCAGGTTGAATGGGGTATCTATGTGCGAGTATGTGTTCATTAGTCTTTATCGGCTAGGTGCTTGAGGCGAGTTAATCATCTTCAAACAATTATCTCTGTTCGCACGTCAGCTTGCACCTTGTTTGTTTTTGTTTTTCTGACGAGATCAATTCGAGGTGTGACTCGCCTGATGAACTCATTAGGTGGATATTGATATAAAACAGTCACTAACGATAAATGCTGATTGGTGTGGCTGAACTTACATGAGCTGCTAGCAATCGCCTAAGCTCCCCATTACTATTGAGATAGACTCCTTACTCCAATAGCGCATATGTCCTCATCGATTCCTTTTTACGATAAAAATGCTGATCAAAATCAGTAGATGTGGACTGAATTGAAGGGAATATCGATTTGGAGAAATAGAGTCATTTAAGTCCACTTAGTTTATATAGCGAAATTAGCATTGATTCCCGCTATTTTTGTATAGCTTTTTCAATATAGGATTCTACTCATGGAAAAAAACAAATGTATATGGTAGAAAGTTCATAAAATTTCGTATAAAAGCCCCCTGTCAGTTTGAGGTGACACGTAGTATGGATCGTTCGTTAGTTGATACATTTAGCCTTATCAAGGCCCATGAATTATTACTTCCAGATTTTCAGAGAGACTATAAATGGAATATTCCAAAACAACAAAGTCTCATGGCTTCAATTTTGCTCAACTTTCCTGTGGGGAGCTCACTCATTCTTAAAGGTCATTCTGATGATTTTGCTTTAAGAAAAATTGGTGAAACGGGGCAATTTAGCACTGGTTCTTCGGATCCTTGTGAGTACCTTTTAGATGGGCAGCAACGTACCACTACGTTATATAATGCTTTTAATGATGTATACAACTTCTCAAAGTTTTCGACACTAGAAGAACTGACTGAATTCGTTTCGTTAAAAGCTAATCCAATGAAGGTGCGTTGGTTTATTCGAGTTCCTGTTTTAGGAACTGTTAATGAATCTGTTACTGATTTGTTCGGGGCAAGTAAGGTTAAATTTGACAAGGAGACTGCAGACCTATTTGAACCTGATGACATTATTGATGTTTTTAATGGTGAAACTTTTAATGAAAAAAACAACAAAGGTGTTAGTAAGTGGTTTTCTCCCTACTATCAATTAAAACTGCTTCTTGAAGGTAAAACAGAACCTCAAATTGCCACTCAGTTTGTAGAAGATTGTGTTAACAGAGGTATGATTCCTTTGTATTTAGTTGGCTCTAAACCCGCCTTGGTCAGTCGAATATTAAAAGGTATTGCGGAAAAGAATGCACAAGCTATTCGAGATGAGTTCGAATTAGACTTTGAGCATATTAAATCGAATTATGATAGCGCTCAAGTTTTCGATGGCTACTCTTCGATAGAGGAATTCGAAAGTGATGGGTTAGTTTATTCAGATGAGTTGGATAACATCTTTGTGAATTGCAAAAATGATTGGCAAAACGATGTAAAAAACTATCTCATTAAAGATATTTATGAAACATACTCTTTAAGCAGCATTGTTACTGATGATATTCGACGTGCAATCCCAATATTTTGTCATCTGAACGACGGTGGAATGCCCCTTGATGATTTTGATTTGGTTTCAGCAAAAGCAGCGAAGAAGCTTCCAACTGATACTGTAACTTATTCAATGAGCACAATCGTTCGTAATATGTTTAGTCATCCATTTATCCTTTGTGACACATTGAAATATGACACCAGTTCACGCTCAGGTTTATTGGATTTTTCTAACTTTGACCTGTTAGAGGACGGGCTACCTAAGGGCTATGTATCGAAAGCGATTCTTGCAATTTGTACAGCGTTAGCAATTAGAGAAAAGTCTAACTCAGGTGATTTCATAGTTAAGAAAAAGGATACTAGTTCAAAAACCTTATTGAGCTTGGACACTGAGACTATTCGAGAGTATATGGAAATAGCAACAGAAGCAGTACAACGTGCTATTTCATTCTTAATATGTAGATGTGGTGTATATAACGGGAAGAAATTACATTACAAGTTGATGATTCAACCTATAGCCTATGTGTTAGCTGATGATGGTATTTGGAATAGTCAGTCTTCTTTAAAACGAGTGGAATATTGGTATTGGTCTAGTGCCTTTTCTGGGCGTTACTTATATGACCAAAGTGCAGTAGTTATAGAAGATATCAACCAGCTCTACGATTGGGTTAAAAATGATGAAGGTTCTATTATATTGGGTAGAGAATCTAAGATTTTCGATGATGATAAATATTGCTCTAAGGATCTTCTAACACAGAAATTAAATGAATACCCTAAAGAAGGCATTCACTCTTTAATTTTGCAGTATGTTTTAAGTGAATCTTCTAGTTATGACTTACTCGCTGATAGAAATGAGCCTCTAAATAGTTACCAATTGAATACTAATGGAGATGTAACGCTATGGCCTACAGGTTCTTCTGGTGGATTGAATGATCATCATATTATACCTTTGGGAATGATTACTGGATTAGGAGAGAAGACTGAAGAAATTAGAAAAGATCCTAACCATAAACTCAACACTCCATTAAATCGAGTGTTGATATCTAGCGATGCTAATAATGCAATTAGTTCTATGGATCCATCCCGATACTTCGCTGATATACCGTCAAACAGTATCGTTTTACAGTCTTTATTGATTGGTTCTACTTTTGGAACGATCTCGACGTCTTCTAGTGAATCTGCTATTTCGACTGCTTTAGAAGAAAGGTTTGACAATTTGGTTAAATCGGTTGGTTCAAGGCTATTAAAGCTTAGAACTTAATCAATATATAAAAATGAGTGGCTGCTGCCACTCATTTTTGAAGGTCTATTTATAACACGTCACACAAGCACCACCACCTTCATCAAGGTCGTACATTGCATCCATATCTAATGTGTCAATTAGCATACTTTCATCTACCATAGCATGCATACCTAAACGACGCTTACGCTCGCGAGCTTTTTTCTTCTCAAAGCGTTTCTGCACTTTTTCGTGGTTTGCTTTAATTTGAGCAATACGAGTAGGGTCTTCTAAAGACTCTAGAGGTTCGTTTGGACCCATCCAAAAGAATGTTTCACCATTCGCACTTGTTTCTGCTCGCTTCTCATAAGATTTTGCTTCAGCAAAAGCTTCTGGGTGTCGTTCCATAAGACGAACCCACTCAATTTTACGTTGGAAGAAACAAAATGTGCATCCTGAACGAGAGCGCCACTCATAATATTTTGGCAAACCGAGTCCTGCACTATCAAGAATATCAAGTACGCCTTGCTTCTTAATACCGTCATCAGCAAAAGGCATTTTTATCTTCAAGTACTTTTGACTTTCATTAGGACGGTAGCCGTCTCGCCAAGGTTCATCAGCACGAATGCCTACATAAGACACTACTTCATACCCTTCGTCTAAATAAGGCTTAATCCACTTTTCAAATGGTTCAAGCTTCATACGAATAGTGCACCAGCGTTGCTGTCCTGCAGGTAAGAAATTGTTGTGCTGTTCTAGCCAGTAATCAAACCCTTTTTTATCATTTATATGAGATATTGGTTTGCCAAGAACAATTTCTAGTTGCTCTAGATAATCGTAAACTTCTGGTAGTTCTTTTCCGGTATCAGTAAAGAAATAATCGATGTCGATCTCAGGATAATTTCTTGCCATGTAAACCGCTAGGGCAGCACTGTCTTTGCCACCAGAAAGCCCGAGAACATGTTTAATTTTACGTTGTTGACTCATGATTAATACCTATTCATTTAACCTTGAGCTTCCAGTGCTTGTTTCAATAATGTTTGTAAAACATGTATGCGCTCGAATTCATCCATTTCTAATTCTTTTAAGGTGTGCTCTACATGCTTAATTCTTTTATCGGCATTGGCTTGCTCTACAATGCGAACTTCTTTTTTATATGACTGCAGTTGACCGTCATTACCTTCCAGGACGAGAGATACTAATTTAGTTTTTATCTCTTTTACCTGATTATCTGGCGCTGTATCGGACGATTTAACGACGCTTAAGAAGTCTTGAGCAAATTCACTAATCTTTGTTGATGCAGTAAGCAGCAGGCCTTCATTCCAACTTTGCTTACCACGGCCAATTACGATCTGAATCATGCTTTCTAGCCACTCAAGTAGACCATCTTCGCTTTTTCCTAGTTCTCGAGCAAAAGCTTTCAGGCGAATATCTCCCGCTTTTTGTTCAACTAGCTGGCACATAGATTTAAGTTCTTTTCCGCTCTCAGGGAATAATGTTTTTACCTTTTGCTTGATATCTTTGAGCATCAACTCGTGCTTGCTACGCAATACTTTGAAGTGATGCTCCAATAGATCTACTTTTTGAGTAAACGTAAGCTCACTTTTAGGATCGAGGTATTTAGGTAAATCTACAATCAACAAAGCATGAGGATCGTTAGCTTGCAAGAACAGGTCTCGAACTGAGATTAGCTTCTTATTTTCAGTATAATCAGCGTCGAAGTCGTGTGCGTTCTTAACCCAATTAGGTAAGTTGTGCATAGTTGTAACTAATGGACTAGCAACAGATAAAATATTATTCGTTACATCTCTGTTAGTTTCAGCTGCGGCAAATGAAGCTAAAAATTGCAGCCACTCTTGCTCTGATTTATCTAAAACAATGAATTTAACGGCTAGATCTTGTGGCGACTTAATTAACTTATGTACATAGTCAACATCAGGCTCTGCGATAAATGCATATTCACCACCAAGATCTTTTTCATAAAAAGCAACTTTATCACCCAGTGATTTTAAGAATGCGAGTAAGAAAATCGGTGTAACACCTTGCGTAATCCCATAAGGTGTTTTGCTCCATAGAGAAACTATTTCTGATAAGCGAACGTTGCGACCTGAGTTTTCTATCAAGTAATCACTTGCGGCATCGAATAGGGCTTTTAGCTTCGGGTCAATATTCGCATCATGGTGCCAATGTTTTTCATTTTCAGCTTCAAACGTATGAATAGCTGTATTTTTTAGGCAGCTAATATACATGGACATCTCTGGTGGATGACCAGTAATCCCCAGACTCTCTTCACCTTCTTGATCTAACATTGCTTCAAGCAATTTCTTTAGAGCGGAGACAGCAGTACCTGATAGCTTATTACGGTTCACAAGCTCGTTCATTATTACTGGAGTTGCATTGAATACTTTTTCTGCAGTGTCACTTACGATAGTACTCAATGTCTTAGTGTCACTTCTTTGCCCAAAACAATACCAATCAGCATTACTAAACGCCTCATTGATTGCATTATCTAAAGCAATTTCGGCATTGATCAAGCGACCATTGTACTCTTTTTGAGCGACATTATCGTGCTGTAAAGTTGCGCCAATCTCCTTGTCTGATTTTATTAGCTCAAGTGCATATAGTTCTTTTGCAAGGGCGGTAATTTCATCAGAGCTCTTAGCGCTCGCTAGGATGAGGGTCGGATATTGTTTCGATACGTCTTGGAGTTTTTTTTCATTAGTTTGGTTTAGTAGCAAAACCAAGTTTGCAAACTCACCTTTACGCTCGGCAATTAGGTGTTGTGCAAATTCATCATCAAAATTATCAGAGATAGATTGCTCAGCCCAACGCAAAGTGCCGACTTTGTGGTAGTAACCTTTTGCAATAATCTGCTTTGAGAAAACAATATGGTTAATGGCTTCGTTACTCGTACCTTGCTGTTCAATTTTCTCTTCGATTAAACTTGGAATATCTAAGTCAGAGCCTTCAAATACGACCCATGAAGACAAGTGCTTACGGTAGATGATACAGGATGCATTTTTTAAACTGTGCAAATATTCATCCAATTCTTCCTGATCATGTACGTTTGAAGCTGCGAGCAGCATTTCTTCTGTTGCAGATAGGTTTGCCGGTTTTCCAAATAGAGTAATGAGTGCAATAGACTTCAGAATTTCAATTGCCTTCTCTGGTACTTGCTTTTTAGTTGCTTGGCGAATTGATTCTGTAGCTGCAGCCCAACCATGACCATCCGGAGAACCAAGGATTGCGTGCTCTAAGTTTACCTCTAGGTAATCCCAAAGGTGTTCTAGAGTATACCGAGCATCACGATTTACGTTCTCTTTCAGAAACATCTGGAAGCTATTTTGCTCATGGGAGTTTAAGAAGCTAAACGTACTACGCTCGTTCTGACTGAATCGGCGCTTTGAAATTGGTCCAAGAATTAGAGCCGTTAAAGGGTGCAGAGGTACACATTGCTCGAGGCGCTGTTTCAACTGTTTCTTACGATCAGATTTATTTTTATCCAATGCTTCCAGTACTTGCTGGACGACACTATCATCTGAGTTGTCGATAGACTCAGAATGAGTGATAGACTTACCTATTAAAGCAACGGTTTCATCCGTTGAAACATTGTAAAGAATGTCATTATAACGACCTTGGATCTTCCCCCACTCTTCTTGGAGTTTTGTGCCACGATCTTTTGCGTACTCACTAAATGCTTGGTGAAGAAGACCAACAAAAATTACAGGTGTATCAATTCGGCCTAGTACCTCGGCTAAATCTTGAAAAAGATGAAGTTCACCACGATTCTTGTTTATGAACTCAAGGCTCTTCCCCATTTCATCTGCAAGTAGCAGTACGCCATCAACCAAGGTATTAGCTTCTGTAAAAAGTGATTCCCAGGTTTCTATTAGATGAGATTCACTTTCTATTTCAATTTTGCTGTATTTGTTATGCAGTTGTTTTGTTGCAGAGTGCTCTAAAAGAGCATCAAGTGTTGCGTCCCAAAAGGTATTGACTGGACTATTTACACCACCCACAGAGCGGATTTGTAGCCAACCTTTTGAATAAGCGATACTTTGAGCAAGTAAGTCTTTTGAGTCTTGGTTAATAACTTCAAGTGCCGCCTTACGCATCTCAGCACTTTCGTGCAGCAAACCGGTAAGAAGCAATGCTATAGTAGATTTACCTGAACCATACGGACCAGTTAGTGTGTAAGCACTTTGACTTGTCTGTGAGTATTGTCTAAAGAGAGTCTCTAAGGCAGACTGCGCTGTACCGTGATACACCAATCCTTGAAAAAATTCAGGGCTAAGATCGCTATCAATACGTGTAGAACGTTGTTGTCTGGTTGCAATCGAGTATTGTTTGTTAAGCGTCACGTCTTATTCCCCGTGATAATAGTTTTCTAGGAACATTGCAGGATCTACTTGTTGTAAATCTTCAAAGTTATGTTGAACTTGTCTTAGGCCTTGGGTATCAGTCCAAGCAATTTTACCTTTACTTAATATCTCTAGTTCGTCTAGCTTTTCACTCAATCCACTTGTGGTTAAGCGGAATACGCGGCCCGGAGAACCTACATCGTTTAATAGTGAATCGAAAGATAAGGTATTGTTATTGTTGATTTTTTTACCATCGCTATCGAGTTGTTTTCGCATCATGTAATCAATTAAAGCGTATCCAAATACAGCAGTAGGTAGAGACTTTTGTAGTGACAATTCTGCACGGTAATCTTTAGCAGACTCTTGAGAAATAAGGCCTAACTCTGTGAAAGGTGAAGTAAAGCTATCTTCGTTGACTTTCGTTGCGGCAGTTGTTTTCACGGCGTACATTTGAAAAAGACAGTCAATGTCTTTTTTTAAAGTTGCATCTGTAACAGCTCGCTCTTGCTCTTTCGCTTTTTCGTGATTTTCTAAAGAGAGCTGAATATCTTTAGAAAGCTGCAATTTATCGACACGAACTCCATTGAAGTAGTTAAAGAACCAGCGAGCAGTATTGAGTTCAGCATTTTGAGAACCAATTGATTGCATCAGCCAGTGAAGTAACCAAACAGTTCCTGTTTTGTCTAAGTACTCATCGAATGCGTTGTTCCCTACAAAGAGTCTTTCTGCAAGTTCCGTTAGTTTATAGGTTTGCTTTTTTTTATCAGTGCATTCAACCAAGTTCAGCACACGAATCCAATGTCTGACAGAAAGAACCATGTTTTTACCCATGCCCATAGATACCATCTGTTCTTCTATATTCTCTTTACTAGATAATGAGTTACCTTTAATAACCTCTTGAATTATCTTGTAAATCCAACCATATCTAATCGGGAAGGTTTGATGCCCTGAGAACTTTAGGACGTTAGACTCGATGCTCAATGTGAATACCTTGTAGTGTTAATTGGAGATTTTATCCAAACAGAGTTGAGATTGTATCAGATAGACGCTTAGCAACATAGGAACAAAGCTTTAATTGATGCTTTATTCATACGATAACTAATTTATGGTATATCGTACATGTGGCTGTAGATATAGAAAAGCTTTAATGCTATAAATGGAGGTTTGTTCTACGTATCAGTTATCTAGGAAAACAAAATGCAAAAGTCTCTAGACATATTTAAGGCAGAGCCTCAATCAGTGTTTGATGTAGTTTGTGAACGTAAAAACACGGGCTTTTATATGCCTGCTTATCAGAGACCGTATTCATGGGAAGAAAGTCATATTAGAGATTTGTTTTCTGATTGTGAGAATGTGTTTAGAAACCTTCTTGAATCACCTGATGCGATAATTTTCCTTGGTTCAATCTTGAGTGTTGATGATAGTTCTGCGCAGACAATTTACCCCCTAGCTAAAAGACATCAGCCTACTCATATAAAGCTAATCATTGATGGACAACAACGCCTTTCAACGTTGATGTTAATAATTTTGTGCCTCAATGAAAGGTTGAGAATGTTATTACCTAGCCTGAAGAAAGCTATCGACTCAGAGCAAGATGATGATGTCAAAGATGTTCTTGATGAGCTGCGTCAAGTTGTATCTCAATTGGAGATTGACACTTCAAACACTGCAGTTGAAACAACTGCTGAACATGAAGTTTATAAATACCTTCCGAAAATTATTCGTTCGCAAGTAGATTGCTGGGGAAGAAATGAGAAAAAACAACAATATGATAGTCCTATTTCCGAGTTGTTGTCTTCCTATCAACGTCATATTGTCGAGCAGCGTGATAGCTCCGTATTTAAGCCTTTAGATTTATCTTTAATGAGCTCATCTGCAAAACGCGTAGTTAACAATGTTAAGGAAATCAGAAAGCAGCTTGACTGTGTACAAAAAGGTTTTGAATTCAAATTACCTGGTGGTGAAGTTGAAGAAAAGATCAATATCAGCGATCTAGTCGGTGTTGAAACATTGGATACGTGTTTAGATTTTCCTATTGATGACGATTTAGAAAATGCCGCGGAAGCTCATCCGAAAGTAGCCGAGGTTATTTATGTTGCTGCATTTGCAAAGTTTTTACTTCATCGCGTTTGCCTCACTTATGTTGAAGTAAATAATGAATCTTATGCTTTTGATATGTTTGAGGCATTGAACACTACTGGGGAGCCGCTTACTGCAATTGAAACATTTGTTCCTAAGGTGATTGAGCATATTGGCAACAAACGCAGAGATGGTGCTTCAGAAGAAGAGTTAGAGATATCTATGGAGACTCTCAACTCGGTTACAGAACGTTTTGAAGATATCATTAAGAGCAAAGAAAAAAATGATAAAACTAAGGCGTTAATACTGGCTTTTGTTCGTGCTTATGAAGGCAAAGTAAAAGTTACAAGCTTGAGAGACCAACGTGATGCTATGCTAAAGAGTTACGAAAATTGTCACTATAACTCTAAAGATCAGTACTTAACTCAGCTCGCAACTACTGCCGATTTTTTGTTTGATCATTGGCAAGCGCCGGTACCTGATGTCGCAGGGATGGTTGACTCCAATGAACTAGATATTGCGAACCTCTGTCTTCGTTATCTTGTCGACATGAAACATGACATAGTTCAAAGTTTATTGGTGCAGTTCTTACTAGTTGATCAAAAATTTGATGCAGTTGGCACTGAGAATTCTGACTTTGCAAAAGTACTCAAGGCCGTAACTGCGTTTAGTGTACTTTGGCGAGCGATGAGTGGTGGCGCTGATGGCATTGACGGAGTATACAAAAAGTTACACGAGCGCGGAATGAACCCAGGTCAAAGTGAGTACCAACTCGGTAACGGCCCTATCACATCTGAACGCTTTAGTGCTGAAGCAATTAAGTCTTTTTTTAGAGACGAGTTAGAAGCCAAGATTAGCTCAAAAGGTTCGCCGAAAGAGTCGGTAGATGAAAAATGGCTTGATATTTGTTCTAAACAACAAATCTTAACTAAGCCAAAGAGTATCAAGATGCTGTTGTTGGCAGGCATGCATGGCATTGAACTTAATGGAGTCGATCATGAGGTATCAGATAAGGTAAGTACTTTTTTCTTGACGACTATGATGTGGGAAGTGATTTCTGGTAAAGATACCATTAAGAAGGTTTTCAATGGCGGTTCGACTGATGGTTGGAGTGATGAGAATATTGCAAACCCCGAAGAGTATAACAAGATTGGTAACGTGTTAATTGATGCTCGAAATGGCATTTCAAGCACCACCCCTCCATCTTGGTATAACCTAAAACAACATATGTTACAGGCGTTATCCAACGATTCTATTAATAATATTGATGATATTTTATTAGCAGAGGGTGAAGTGTCTGATGGACCTAAGCGTAATGCATCGATATTGATGTTGGAGAAAAAGTTTGTAGATATAACCTTCGCAGAGCAGTGGACAAAACAGCAAATCAATGAAAGAAGCGTATTACTTCTCATGAATGCATGGCGAAATCTCACTCTCTGGCTGGATTAGGAATTACCATGCAATTCTCCGCACTTGGGCTCAAAGCTAAGTATGATTCCGATGAAGAAAGCATACTTGAATGTGTGCATGTCCCAATACTTACCCATGCAAATCGTTACGATAGAGCTGTAGGTTATTTCTCATCAGATGTATTAGTTTCTGCAGCGCAAGGGCTTGATAAATTTATACAAGCCGAAGGGAGAATGCGCCTCATCATTGGGGATCCTTTATCCGACGCTGAGTATGAAGCGGTGATGAATGGGATATCAACTCCATGTAAAGCTAGGTCGCTGCAATTCGCTGACCTATTGCTTGAAAGTGAAGATAATAACCTGAAACTGTTAACTTATATGGTGGCGACAGGTAAGCTTGATATTAAGTTTGCATTCACCCATCAAGGAATGTTTCACAAAAAAGTCGGTATTTTCTATCAACAAGAAGAGGTGGTTGTCTTCAGTGGTTCTGCAAATGAAACCCTTGCTGGGCTGTCTAAGTATAACTCTGAGGAAATATCACTGTTTTTTAGTTGGCGAGAATCTTTTGAGGATTATGGTCAGGTAGAAGTCGATAATTTTAATTCACTCTGGAGTAATACGAAGAAACGAGCAAGAGTTTTATCTATTGATTCCGAAGCTTATGAAAAAATTCAAGCTGGTGTAGATATTGAAGCGTTAGGCCAACAGTTGTTTCCAGCACCTCCCCGAATCAAACTTAATAAACCTTTCTTTTCATATAGTTTCTCTAAATCAGAACAACAACCAACCAAGTTAGATATTGAAGTTAAAGTTCCTCGGAAGCCTCTGGTTGTAAAAGGGAGAGCTTTTGAGCTGTTTCCCCATCAAATCGAAGCGATAGATAACTGGCGCAAAGCTGATTTCAATGGTTTGTTTAAATTGGCAACGGGCTCAGGCAAGACATTCACATCTATCTCGGCATTGGTAGAGTTGTATGAGGAACGTCATAAAAATGGTGAATCAACTTTTGCTATTATTAGTGTCCCTTATATTGAATTGGCGAATCAATGGGTTGAAGAGCTAGCTCCTTTCAACGTAGTCCCCGTGCAATGCTACGACGGATCTGATAAATGGGCTGCTGTATTGGATAAAAAGCTACTACGTTTTCGTACTGGAACATTAGATTTTATTTGTGTAATTGCTGTTAATAAAACTCTCTCATCGGAATTGTTTCAGTCCAAGATTTCCAAAGTGTCACCTGAAAATATGCTATTAATCGGAGACGAATGTCATCATCTAGGTAGCCAAGGCTATTTTGATGCTTTACCTCCAGCTCGTTATCGCATTGGATTATCCGCAACCCCTTTTCGCACCGATGATGATGAAGTGGAAGGTTCACCGTTTCCTGATACTGTAAGGCAGAACCTACTTTCATACTTTAAAGGTATCATCAGCGAATATTCTTTAAGTGATGCGATTAAAGACGGAATACTGGCACCTTATAGGTATGACTTGGTTCCAGTTTACCTCGACGAGGAAGAGCAAGCTTCTTACGAAGATTATTCAGCAAAGATTCAGAAACTAATTTTGAGAGCCAAATCTGGAAAACTCTCAAATGATGAACAGTCAATGCTGACCAATATGTGTGGTGCAAGAGCGAGGATATTGGCTACTAGCTCTGGTAAACTGCCGGCATTGTTGTCATATCTGAAAGCTAATTCTGAACTGTCTTTAACCCATTCTTTAATCTATGTTGGTGAAGGTTCCGCGCCAGGTGAAAATACCCCATACATCACAAAGGTTACGAACCGTCTGCATGATTATGGTTGTAAGGTATCAAAGTTTACCTCGCAAGAAACGTCGTCAGAGCGGCGTAAGATTATGGATAGCTTTAAAGATAAAAGCATTGACTCTTTGGTTGCGATGAAAGTTCTTGATGAAGGGATCGATGTTCCTGTATGTCAAAGTGCATTTATCTTAGCTAGTACGCGCAACCCTAGGCAATATGTTCAGAGGAGAGGGCGCGTATTAAGAAAATCAGCAGGAAAGAAAGAAGCCTTGATTGTGGACTTTGTCGTCCTTCCATTACCTGGTGTAGTAAATAATTTCAGCCAAAATTTACGACGTGCAGAGTTGGAAAGAATTGATGACTTCAAATTAACGGCGATTAACCCAGAAGACATTGAGAACAGAATCATTGAATTAGGAATCTATTAATGGACCTTAATGCATTTAAAGCTTTATTAAAGGAAGTTGATAAAGACACACAGATAGCTCATCAGGATTACTCAAAAAAGTCCGCAGTTCATAAAGCAGCATTGCAGGTGATGCAATTTGAGAAAGAGCTATATTATGGGGATATTGCACAAACACGTCATATCCAGAAGATCAAAGAGATTATTGAAGTTAATGCGGAAGACATCGTAAATGAAACTAATAAAGCTTGAGATCAGCAACTTTCGTCAATTCTATGGGAAGCAATCAATAGATTTTTCTGTAGATCCAGCTTGTGGCGTTACACTAATTCATGGTGAAAATAACGGCGGAAAAACAGCGCTGCTCAACGCATTGCGTTGGTGTCTCTATGAAGAGACCACGGATAACTTACTCGATCCTAAAAACCTTTTAAACAAACATGCAGCCGCACAAGGCACTAAGACCTTTATGGTTAGTGTTCAACTTGAACATGAGAATCGTTTACTTGAAGTTAAAAGAGTCCAGACAAAAAATAGCTCAAGTAGTGCCCTACATGTTTATGAGATTGAAGATGGTTGCTATGCCGAAAGAGCTGAAGACAACCCGAACACCCTAATTAATACTTTCTTGCCTAAAGAGATGTCGCAATACTTTTTTTATCAAGGTGAAGGTACTGGCACTTTAAGTAGTCAAAATGATTTTTCTCATATCAAAGAGGCTATAGAGAAAGTATTAGGTTTAACTGTTGCTAAAACAACATTGAGGCACTTGAGCACCGTAAAGACAAGTTATCAAAAAGACCTCAAACAGTATGATACAAACAACCAAATCGAGACTCTGTTATCAAACAAAGAAAACTTGGTTTCAGGTTTAGACCGAGATAAAGCACTGTTAGAAAAAAAACAGAATGAGTTAGATAGTGCAGATAAAGAGTACGAAGCTCAGGTTGGAAAGCTTCATCGTTTCGATAAGACTGCAATTGAAGATAAACTCAAGCTTCGTCAACAGAAGTCACATTTACTGGTTGGCTACGAACAAGAGTATAAACGATTATTATCTAGTAAAAATACAAATACACCGAGCTGGGCGTTAAGTACATATAGTCAAAGGCTTGCTTCTGTTGACCTTGCTTCCATCAACACTGAAGAGCTAAATAAGTCACTGCGTTATACCGTAGACAAGCGATTACTGCGCGAGATTATGGACAATACCGAATGCATCTGCGGTTCGCATGTTGAAAAAGGTAGCGCAGCAGAACAACTTTTAGAAGAGCTCGGAAAACATGCTGTTGATCCAGATCTTAAGCATCGTTGGAGATTAGCTGTCAAGTTACAAGAAACGTTGAGTAATCAGTTATTGCCCAAAGTTGCAATGGAAAAGTTATTAGCTGATATCGATGACCGTGAAGATGGAATCCAAGAACTAGAACGTAGTATCAAAGACTTAAGTCACACAATTGTAGAGTCTGATATTAATGATATTAAGGTTATCGAAAAAGCCAAAGATTCGGCTAAATTAAAGCGAGATCAATTGAGCCGTGAAGTACCACGACTAGCAGATCAAGTCCGCAAAAAACAGATTGATATTAAAGATATTGATAACCAAGTCGACAGTTTGTCGTTGACTCAACCCAAAGCTCAAAAAGTCCGTAACTTAATTCACGCAACAGACAGCGTTATTGATCTATATGAAGAAGCTATTGAGTCCTCACAACAAGGAGTTGACCAAATTCTATTGAATAAAATGCAGTCTTTGTTTAGCCAGGTAGCATTTAACGGATATACGATAAAAAAGGATACGAGTACTAAAGTTGGAAATTTTACTTGGGCTATTGTGGATAAAGAAGGAAAGCGTGTTGCTGCGGGGAATGGTTATCAAGCTATGCTCTCTATTTCGTTTATTGTTGCGCTAATTGAATTCTCTAAGGATCGTGCTAACAACAAGCAGCACCTTTTGACCCCAGGAACCATAGCTCCATTTATTGCAGACTCAATTCTCGCATTTATTGGTCCAGATAATGGTCGTGAGCTTGTGCGTTATATTGCTGAGAAAGTAGATCAATCAATCTTTATGTTTTCACAAGCTCAGTGGACTGAATCACATACTGACAAGGGTATTCGTCACAAGATAGGTAAGGAATATAACCTCGTTCAACATACTGTGCTAACTGAGGCAGAATTTAAAGGCCAGTATCCGACCCACCTTACCGTGCAGGGTAAAGATTACGATGTCGTGCGTTTTGGCAGTGATTTTGACAAAGTAACTATTGAGGAGATTCCAACTCATGGCTGAAATGATTGATTGGCGCAAGCTAGCAGTGCGTCGGGATGCCCGTTTTGAATCCTTGGAAGAGAGGTTTTGCTCGACGAAAGGGGCTAAAAGTGATGCACGAGTCTTCAATACAGTAAAAGAACTGATGGTATTCGCTGCATTGATTGGTTATCAATTGGATGACTATCAACCACTGGAATCTAAAGTCAATACCACGCCGATCTTATTAGACACGTATGCAACGACAGGGCATGACGCTTATATATATCTTATCGCTCTTGCAAAAGAGCCATCGCTGGATACGCTAAAAGATGAGCACTTAAAGGGTGCTATCGGTATTTTTGAGGGATATTGTAATAGTGGTTTAAAATATATCGATAGCTGGATCATGAATAATATTGGTGAGCCATTAGTCGCTAACATATTATTCAACCAAACATTAGAGTACTTGATTGAAAATGAATAACTATTTCGATTATGCTGCATCAACTCCTGTATCTTCGATTGTTTTAGAAGCTATGGTACCTTGGCAAATTGAAAGTTTTGCTAACCCGTCTGCAAGCCATATGGAAGCTGAAAAAGCATCGAATGCAATACAACAGGCTCGTGAATTAATTGCAGATAAACTTGGAGCTATGCCTAGTGAGATTATTTTTACCAGCGGCGCTAGTGAATCAAACAATCTCGCGATAAAAGGTATTTCTTTCAATAATCTCAAGGGAAAAGGTCATTTGATTACTTCTTCGATTGAGCACAAATGTATCCTAAATACATGTGCTTATTTAGAAGAATTAGGTTTTGAAGTGACTTATTTGCAGCCTAATACGGATGGCGTTATTTTATCTAAGCAAGTAGAGAATGCGATCAGACCTAACACTCTACTTATTTCAATTCATCATGTTAATAATGAGCTTGGAACTATCCAACCGGTTACAGATATTGGTGAGGTTGCGTTTGAACATGGTATCCCTTTTCATACTGATGCTGCACAAAGCTTCTGTAAGTTAGATATTGATGTAGACGACATGAATATCGATATGCTCTCTTTGTCAGGGCATAAAGTTTATGGCCCTAAAGGTATTGGTGTACTTTACGTACGAGATGCTCGTAACTCTGAGCTTGTACCATTAATTCATGGTGGCGGGCAGGAACTTGGCCTTCGAGGTGGGACATCTCCGACTCCTTTAATAGTCGGATTGGGTGTGGCTGTTGAGCATTTCCCTTCAGAAGCTTCCGCTCAACAGGCTGAGTTCGAAAAGATAGTAAACGAGTACAATTGTAGTCGAAACGGTGGCGATAACGCTTTATCTACTACTTGGAACGTCACGTTTGAAAATGATGATGAAGTGAAACGGTTTACAAAAGAACAAGATTGGCTCATATCTCAAGGCTCAGCGTGTAATGCTATGTCTAACACTCCATCTCATGTTCTAAGTGCTATAGGCTTGTCTGAGGAGGAAGCTCGTCGTACATATCGTATTAGCCTACCTCCTTATAAGGTCTAGCTAACCAGTAGCTTTTAAACTAAAGTTAGCGACTTGCTTTTGGTTTTTCTGTAGTAAAACATCGTATTCATTTCGATATAAGATAACTTCCTTATCCCAATCCATATCCACGAGCTTCGCCAATCGTTTGTCGAAGCTCTGTTGTTTCTTGTAGTTCTCGTGCTTGGTTGGCATGTAAAGGTGCTTATTAAGCAGTGGTGGCCTGCGATCTTCATTAACGTAATCGAAGAAGTCGATATCTTGCTCAGCCATCTTGATTTTTATGCGTTCGACTAAGAAAGGAACTGATTTTTCAAAGTCATCATAGGCGGTGAGGGTGAGTTTCCCGGATGTGATATGAATTTTAATTAGGTCTATTTCTTCATCCAGTTCGCCATACATTTGCAACCCTGCACCAACGTATACTCGCAGCAGTAGTGGTAAGTCGTCGATAAAGTCTCGATGTAGGATCAGTGAATGTCCTTCGTTGAGTAGGCTTGCTGGTAACTGGTTATGTGCTTTCTGGCATTGCTGCTGGATTAAGTCGATATCTGCAATTGCGAACAGTAATTCTGCAGCCAGGTTGATCGCGGTTTTGTAATCATCAAACAAGGCTTTGATATCACGCTTTAATGGCTCCGGCTGCTGCGTGTAGGGTTTTCTTTTCTCAAACAGTCCCATAGCAAAGTAGAGGAGAAGATCTTCTTTTCGGCTTTTTTCTGCTTGTTCAAACTCTTGGGTATCAAACATCTCTTGCAGTAAGTTAAAGGTTTTTCTGTGTGAGCCAACCAGCTCTCTTATTTTGTCTGATTGTTCAAATTCATCATTGGCAGGAATACGGCCGAGTTCTAAGCAGGTATTCCAAAAGTCATTAAACAAGTCTTGATGTTGAGTAATAAGCAGCTTGGCTTTGTCTTTGGCTTCAATAGGCTCTGGCGAAGTCAGTTGCTGCCATTTATGGTGGCGTTTGTATTTACTCTGCAGGTATTGTTGCTCTTCCAATTTGTCTTTGAAAATATAGAAAATACCAGGCGCGACGGTAATGGCGTCTTCTTGTAGGCTTCTCTCTATGTACGCTTTGATCTCTGATTGCGCATAGTATTTTTGGAAGGTGTTACGAGAGGTGATGACCCCATCCTTATAAGGTTTGAACTGAGCAATGTAGTTGTCGTTGGCCAGCATGACAGAAACCACCAGAAATTTATCTGCCAGCTCCCATGCGCCTAGTAGGGCATCGAGTCTTTCATCTTGATCTTCTATTACGTTAAGAACAAACCCTATGTTTACGATATCAGAATTGGATTTGTCGTTGTCGGGTTGAAAGTTCGGATCCCAACCCAGAGCATCAAGGCCATGTGCTTCGAGCTCTCTTAAATCGTCTCCGCGGCCACAGCCATAATCGAAAATTGAGTACTCGCCTTTTAAGTAACCATGTTTAACGAGAGTCTTCATTGGTGCAGAGAGTTCATGGCGCACGATGGCGGTTCTGTGCCTATCAATCCCTGCCTCTTCTTGCGTTGTCATAGAGGAGCATCGGAATAGTCGACCATCGACAAGCTCGTAACCATGGCGTGCTATTAGGTTTTCCCAAGAACGTTTAAAACCAATCAAACGGCTGTTTTCGTACAGGCCTGCATTCTCGCCTTCTTGTGTGAGTGAAACAAAGTGCTCGTAATATTCACTTGTTGGCAAAACCATGGTTTCTTTTCTATGTAAGATCGGTGGGTTTTCAGATTCACGATAACCTGTAATTTTGTGGCTTAACTTAGAGAGGTCGACATTGAGGCTTTGTTCTAATGCGGGGTAGGAATCAGTATAAAAATCAGGGTAATGAAGAAGAGATAAGCGGAACTCTTTTTTAAACAACTTAACGAGGTTCCAGTCTTCTTCATCTAAGTTAACGGCTTTTGCTACGGCAGGAATGAACTGTGTTAATACTTTAGGCAATGCGCTGAATGCGTCTTTATGAAGATAAATGGCATCGGGAAGTTGTTTTCCAACTTTTATCTGAGAGGTAAGTTCAGCAAATAGCTCTTCGTTCATTCCTATTCCTTAGATGTTTTTGAAGATTATAAATCATCAAACAATGCCTGTGTGGCGCTGCCTTTTGCACTTTTTGTGTTTACGCGAAGCCCATCACTTCGGCGTTGTCGGATAAGGGCGTATTTTGAATTATCAGCCCCAACGCTAATATGCAAAGGTTTATCTTTGCCATAAAAATAGAGTCGGTCGAACTCTAAATGCTTACAGATAAATCGAGCGACCTCATCCATACGTTGCTCATACCCTTCAACATAAATATCACACGCAGCCCCGCTGCGCTTACAGATACGACTATCCCGGGAGTTGAGTTCCATAGAGGCATGTTGGTCAATATCGGGCGCCATATCTCCAGGGCTATTTTTTAATATCCACCTCAAAAGAGGATGACTTGTATAACCATAGGTCACCGTTATTTCTCCTAGTGAGCGTTCGATAGGTTGTAAAATTTGAACCGCTAAACACTGAAGCTCAGTGGCAGAAAGTTTATTAACCTTGTTGTCTCCTAAGTAATTAGGATGTCTAGACTTATGCCAATCAATAAGCTTGTGGTGCATATTCTGTCCTTAGGTTCTAGGTTGCTACTATATTTAACGAACGACAGCAGTAAAATCAATGCAATCTGGAGGCTATGTATGTTGTTTATTCTCGCTTTGCTCTGCATTTTCTTATTGGGATATCTAGCCCAAACCACAGGCCTTTGTATGGTGAGAGGAGTAAAAGAGGCGATAAAAGGATCACCAATGTTCATCGTTGCGATTGTGTTTAGTGGATCGCTAGCTTGGGTCTCCATGGGATTGGGCTCAGTGATTGAGGGGCGCCAGCTGTCTACGGCTTTTTGGCCGAGTTTGTTCTCACTGCTTGGTGGCTTTCTATTTGGTATTGGCGCGGCAATCAATAGCGGCTGTGGGGTGTCTACAGTGAGTAGATTAGCTCGCGGCGAAGTGGTTATGTTGGCGACGATATTAGGGTGGTTTGTTGCATGGCTGGTGTTTGCTCCAGTTTTACCTTCGGAGTTGAAAGGTTCTAGGTTGGTACTGTCCGATTTTTCCAGATACGTATTCCTTGGAAGTATCTCGCTCACAATTGTAGTGAGCTGTTACTTTATGAACTCGGTTAATCGTAAGCTGTGGTTTTCGATGCTGGGTATTGGCTTAACGGCAGGTTTTGTATTCCTTTATGAACCACACTGGACGCCAAGTGGGTTGCTGAAATCTATAGGGACTTCTCTTTGGCACGGTAAAACCGAAGATTGGCCAAGTAGTGAGCGTTTTATCTTGATGATCTCTCTGTTAGTTGGAATGGTTAGCGCCGCGTTATTTACTGGGTCGTTTTCACTGAGGTTAAGCCCTATACGTCGATTGGGTAAACATTTGGTTGCTGGTGTGCTTATGGGGCTTGGCGCTGTGATGGCTGGTGGAGGGAACGATACTCAACTGTTAGTGGCGATGCCTGTACTTTCTCTGGCGGGTGTTTTTTCTGTGTTAAGTATCATTGTTGGCATATATACCGGAGTTAAGTTGATTCAAAGTCGATAGTTAGCGACAGTACAAGCTAGTGTAAGTTTGCAATTTGAGAACATAATGAAATACATCGGAATTGATGGCTGCAAGGCGGGGTGGATCGCTTGGATTGTCTCTGACAATGAGATACCTGCGTTTAAAGTGGTAAACACCCTCGATGAGCTAGCGAGTGATCTTATCGGTTCAACGGCGCTTATCGATATGCCTATTGGTTTTAGTGATGCACAAACTCCAGATCGCTTGTGTGACAAAGCAGCAAGACGTTTTCTCTCCAGCAAGCGTGGTTCTTCCGTGTTTCCTGTTCCGTGCCGAGAGGCGGTTTATCAAACTGATTACATTGCGGCGTGCAGTGCCAATGTGGATCAGCTTGATAAGAAGTTTTCTAAACAGACTTGGGGAATTGTGCCCAAGATCCGTGAGCTTGATGAACTCATTGAAGCTCATCCAGATCTTTCTATAAGAGAATCACATCCTGAGGTCGTGTTTGCAGCTTTGAAAGGCGAACCGTTGACCTTTTCCAAACGAACACAAGAAGGCAAAGATGAACGGCTTTCTATTATTCAGCAACTCGCCCCTCAATGGTGTGACGTTTTGTTGTTGGCCATTTCAAATACCAAGCGTAAAGACGTCGCAATAGATGATATTTACGACGCTTTCGTACTTATGTTGATTGCCTATTACGCTCCGCAATTATCGACCTTACCAGAGCCTTCTGATGTTGGTGGAGAAGTTGATAAGGATCAGAATGGTCGAGTTCGAGAGATTGTTTATTGGAACAAGGCGCGCTAACAAAGCGTGCGCTTAGCTTTGTTTAATATGTTATTTTCCAACCCACTGTTACTTTTCACTCTTACTATTTTTGAGTCTTTGATATGAAACGTTTTATTGTCGGCTGGCTGGCCATTGTGCTCAGTGCTGCGACTTATGCCCAAGTTGCCCCTATATCTCAATGGCAATGTGACATGATGAAAAAGAACAATGTCTTGAGTAGCGGTGCCCCCGTTGGTTGCGAGCGGTTATCCAAAGTGGATTTCGATTTCATTAACTTTAAAGGGGAAACGCAACAGGGCAATATGATCGTGCTTGATGTTGTTGCGCCTTCTGTTGGGCAAATTTTTTCAGAGCTAAAACTGCGTAATTTCCCTCTTCATTCTGCACGTCTTATGCGTGAGTTTAAAGGTGACGATAATGCATCGATGGACGCTAACAACAGCAGTGCGTTTAACGCTCGGCCTATCACTGGCGGAGGTGGTTGGTCGAAGCATGCTTATGGTGTGGCGATAGACATCAACCCAGTTCAAAATCCTTTCTTAGAGTTTGATAGCAACGGAAGAATCACGGTAAAACCATCACAATCTGCGACTCGCTATGTGAACCGTACTCGCTTTCGCGCACGTGATGAAATTGAACGTCGAGGCATGGCAGAAGATGTGGTTGAGCTGTTCGCCCATCATGGCTTTATGATCTGGGGAGGGGATTGGAATAGCCCCATCGATACTCAACATTTTGAGGTTGGATCAAGAAAGTTCGTTAACCAACTGCTCTCTAAACCACAACCTGAAGCCGAGGTGTTATTTGAGCGCTACGTCAAATCTTATCGACAGTGCTATCTCAAAAATAAAGGTGAGGACGCAGAAAAAGCTCGAGCTATCTGTGCAAAGAAAACAGTCGGGACTTTTTAGTGCTATGTTTATCTAGAACCGTTTGTGTTTTAGCAAGTTAAACTCGCTTCAGGTGTGTTTTGAATAGCTAAGGTCAGCGCTCGTCGTTGGCCTTTTTTGTATTCATTTCTTCAATAGAACACCGAGCATTGAAAAGGTTATTGGGTATCCATTAGTCAATAATCGATAAGCGAATGCAGCGCAAAGTCATCGGTTTGTCATTTAAAAACTCATAGCGTTAACGTTATGTGAGAACCATTGCTGGTGGGGGAACTCTTCGCGCAAACGCCAGTATTATTAGTGAACTGATCACAACGGACCAACTAATGAAAAAGATACCTTTGGCTCTAACTCTTTTAAGCACTCTACTTTTTTCACAATACACTTTGGCTACTGACACTTCACCTACCACTCAAAATCCCACTTACGAACTCGATGGTAAGTCGGTATTAGGTCGCACTGAGAACGTGTACCTATCTAGCGTTCAAGGGCTAAAAGACGTTCCTTTCATTGGTAAAATTGATACCGGTGCGGAAACCACTTCTATGCATGCTGAAGACATTCATGTGAAGAGCTCTAATCCCGATTACCAAAATCTCAAAGACCAAGAGTTGATGGCGGCGTTAACCGAAGACCTGTTGAACAATTCCGATGTTGATTACGATGATTGGGATGGCAGTACCTTTGCGAAATATGAGGCTGTGGTGTCTTTTAAGGTTCAAAACCCGCGGACGGGAGACATGGTATTAATCGAAGCGCCTTTAGAGCGTGTCAGCATGATACGCAGCCGCACCAGCAGCACGCCTTTGCTTCGCCCTACCGTAAAAATGTCGCTTACCATTGCAGACCAAGAGCTAAAAACAGACGTTAACCTGACCGACAGAAGCCACTTCTCTGCGCCAGTATTGATCGGAAAAACCTTCCTTGCGGACAACGCTCTGGTCTTTGCTGGTTATGACTACTTGCAAGAGCAAGAAAACGCAACCGTTGTTGGCCGAAAAGAGGTGGTGTCTATCTCGGGAATGGCGATAAATGCGACTTTCTCTTTAAAGAACCGCTACAGCATTTTGCATGCAAAAGACATCGACATAGACAAAAAGAACAAAGAAGTGACGTTTGATATGTTCGACAACGGCGGCAAGCAAAAAGAGATGACATTGCCGTTGGTTCGTATGTTAAGCGTGAGCGGTAAGAAGAGACCTTTGGTGTATGTGCCTGTTCAACTCGATGAAAACACCACAAAAGACGTTCTGGTGTACCTACGTGAGCGCTCGAGTAGTGAGTCGCAGTTGAGATTTGGAACCAACACCGCCAGCGAGCTCTTCATGATAGACACCAGTGCTGAGAATATTTTATCAGAAGGTTCAGAGAACTTTAGTGATGTGGCTGAGTCTGGTGAGCCTATGATTATCTCGCCGGAAGAGGACATCACCCTAGATGACTTCCCGCTTAAGGCTGTGGCTTCTTTCACTGTCAATACACCTTTGCTGAAGGTCGACAGTTTTGAAATGACAGGTAAAGGCAAAGATGCTTCCGTTGAATTTTATCTTACGGATGTAAATGGTGAGAAGCAGAAGGTGACCAAGCCAATTATTAAGAAGCTTAAAGTCGGGGATGATACTCGCCCTGTTGTAAGTGGTGAGTTTGCGGTGTCTGGAAAAGTGCGTACGCAAGAGTTCGCCATCGACGTGCTCAATACAAATGAGAAAGAAGCGTACTTTATTTTAGGCAAGAAGATGGCAAAAGAGGGCGTTTACGTTAATACGCGTTCTGATTACCTTCTGAAAGCCGAACCACTGTTTAAAGTTGGGCATATTGAAGTAGTAGAAGTGAACGGCATGAAGTTCCCGGCCAAGCTCGACACAGGTGCCGATGTAAGCTCAATGAACGCAGTCAACATCAAACGATTTAAGAAAGATGGCCAAGACATGGTGAGCTTTACCTATCAAAACAACCAAGGCGATAAGCAAGATTTCACCAAGCCAGTGATTGATGTAATGCGCATTAAAGCCAAGAAAGGCGAGAAGGTGAACATTCGCCCTGTGGTAGAAATGAAGGTTAAGCTCGGAGACCTAGAGAAAGAGGTGAGGGTAAACCTTCAAGACCGTTCTCGCTTCGAATACAGCATGATCCTAGGTAAGAACTTCCTGAAACACGGCGCAGTAGTGAGCAGCGATGAAGATTACCTGTTAGGTGATATGGAGTAATCCCTAAACTTATCTAAGTTCGTATCAGAATAGTTCTAAACAGCCACACATTTCAGTATTGGGATGTGTGGCTTTTTGTTGATTGTTAATTGATGATTGTTGCCGTGACAATATTTCAAGTAATCGTTTGTTTTTACTCAAGAGACAGATCGACTAGACTACAATGAAGTGGAATTCACTTTAATTTTTAAAACATCGTATTCGGCAGGCGAGTAAATCGTGCTGTCGGATCGAGAGAGAGAGCATGTCAAAAGCAGAAAAATCTTCGCGTAAGCTTAGTTTAATTATTATTTCGGTTATTTTAGTAGTGTGGCTTTACAGTTTGTGGGCCGACCGCGTCACACCAATGACGGGGATCGCCCGTGTTCACTCTTATATTGTGCGTATTGCTCCTGAAGTTTCTGGCAATATCACGTCTGTGCAAACTGAAAATAATCAGGTCGTTGAAACGAACCAAGTGTTGTTTGAAATTGATGCTCGAAACTATCAGATCAGTTTGCGTTCCGCTGAAGCGAATCTTGCTCAAGTAGGCCAAAATATTGGCGCAAGCACAGCGGCGGTTAACGTTGCACAAGCGAAAGTGACCGAGGCGGTTGCGGCTCGGGATAATTCTCGAGAGCAAGCGAGTCGAGTGAGTGAACTCGCCAGTAAAGGGCTGGTTAGCCGCTCTGAATTAGACAACGCCATAGAGAATCGTGATCGTGCTGAAGCGTCATTGAAAGCCGCAGAAGCCTCTTTGGTTCAGGCAAAACAAGCGTTAGGGCCAGAAGGGAGTGATAATCCACAAGTGTTGGCGGCGATTGCAGCCCTTGAGCAGGCTCAGCTCAACTTACAGAAAACCCAAGTGATGGCTCCTTCTCATGGCGTGGTGAGTAACCTACAACTGACGGTAGGCCAGCGAGCAACCGCAGGCTCACCTGTTTTGACCTTTGTTGATCCGCGAGAGGTGTGGATATCTGCGTTATACAGAGAAAACTCGCTAGAGCATATACAAGTCGGGCAAAGAGTTGAGATCGTATTGGATGCGTTACCGGGGCGAGTGCTATACGGCACGGTTGATAGCATTGGTTGGGGAACGGGTGGCAGTAATAGCACTGACCAAGAGACTGGCTTTTTAAATTCAGACACCAATTCTATTGCCGCGCAGCGCTACCCAGTCAATATTGTGTTTGATCATGGTGAGGTTCCAAGCAACATTCGTTTTGGTTCACAAGCCACAGTGGCTGTCATGACAGAGCAAAGTACCCCAGGTGAGTGGCTTGCTCAGCTTTGGATGAGAATTCTAAGCGTGTGGACTTATGTTTCATAGCTCAGCTAACTCCATTATTCGATTGGTGTTACTGCCGCTTTCGCTATTGTTCTACCATCAACAAAGTGGGCAGATGCTCGCTGTTTTGTCGCCCATATTTGTTGTGATGTTCATGACATTGATGCCATCCAAACCACCGATTAATTTAATATTAAAGGTGATTGTTGCATTAATCTTAATCAGCTTTGGTGTGGTGTTTTTTGGTAGTGTATTGGTCGACTCGCCAACCGGTTTTGTCCTCTATTGCTGGCTATTGCTGTTCTGGAGTTATCAGCGTAGCCATCAGAATACAAAAGATATCATCGCGACACTGACCATTATCGTGGTCATCGTGATGGTGGTGGTCAACAAGCAGATGCATCTCCCAATGGCGGGATTGCCCCTATTGTTCTTTGAAAAGCTGGTGATAGCTTTGATCGTCACTTACTTGGGGTTCTGGTTGTTCCCGGGGGATGAAGTGAATGTCCTTCCGACTGCGGCCGTTTCCGATGCGCCCACTACTGGTGACTATATCATGGTTGCATTTAAAGCGACCGCGGTTGTGGTTGTGCTGGCGATTTTGGTAGGAAATTCGGTGTCACAAACGATGTTGATTGCGATTACGCTTGGCAGTATGTTGAAAAGCCCATCGAATCACGACCACCGTACATTCAGCCGAAACAAGCTTGTCACCACTGGCGTTGGCATTCTGTTTACGTTACCTGTGATGATCATGATGGTGTCAGGCGCTCCAATCTTGGTTATTTATGGCGTGAGTTTGGTGTGTGGTTTGCAACTTGCGTGTTTTGCTATCAGGCGGCAGGCGAATCTGACGATTTATCAGCTCTTGTTTACTAATTTTACGACCTTGGCTTATCAGATCATCAGCCACCCAGGATCTGCGTCCCTCTCGGCACAAATGACACGTCTATTTGCCATTGTTTGTGCAGTCATGGTTGGCGCAGTGGTACTGGGCTTTCTCAGCAGTAATACTAATCATAGTCATACCGATCACAGTAAGTGATTAATATTTATAAGTAATAATAAGGGGATAGCTCTGCCGAGTTATCCCCTTTTCACAATATGGGTTAACGACTCAAATGCCATCAGTAAAGAGCCATTTGATGAAGTGACGTGTTACTTCAATAGTCTGACTAACAAAGCGCCCGGTTCACGCATCGGATCTTGATTGACACTGAGTACATAGCCATCAGCAGGGGCGTAATAACGTTGTTTCTCAGAACCAAAACTATCATATTGAATTGAAATCAATTGTTTTGATTGTACTGATTCACTGACCTTAACTTGAGGGAGAGCGAAACCACCGACATTGGCTCTAATGGTCACCGTTTCTTTGCCTTCAAAGCAGGCATAGTGAGGCTGATCTATCTTTGTAGAGATGATATTTTCCGAGTGCAGGATATTCATCACGCCATTCACTGAACGCTCAATGAGGTCGGGTTGTAAAACCTTTCCAGAACCAACCTCGACGGTGATAGCGGGCGTACCACTTTTATTGAGCTGCGTTTCTAAAACGCCATCATCACCTGGATCATCAAAAATACAGTCAGGATTGATCAATCGAGCCATTTTGATTGCTGCGGGGATTCGATAATCGGCAAAGACATACAAAGGATACTCTGCTCCGCGAGTTTGGGTATGCAGATCGATAGCAAGATCCGCATTATGGCTGAGTAGGTTCTGCCAAATTGAATGTGTAAAACGTTGTGAGGCATCACCGTTCGGGTTTCCAGGGAATATACGGTTAAGGTTTGCTGGGGATGCATCCGGATCCGATGAAATAAAATCTCGGCTGTGCATCAACATACCTGACACATTAATCATCGGAATAATGATGACTGTGCCGTGTATCTCCTCGTTTACGAGCTTTTGAATGACCTTCTGTGCGGTAATAACTCCATTTAATTCATCACCATGAACGCCTGCCGTTACCATTATTTTGCGAGCATTTTGACTTTGCTCACCGCGATAGACGACCACAGGTAAATGATGATTTTGACCAACACCGTTAGTTTGTGCCTCAAACCAGAAACGATGGCATCCCATCGGTAAGTCATCAACATTGAGTTGAGATATTACAGGGTGTCCATTTAGAACATCATTGGTATAAGTAGTTTTTCTCACACTAGTTTCCTTTGTCTCTGGTTCACAATCTATTCTGAGTCTGTGTTGGATGATTGTTATTGAAAGCTGTGATTAAAAATGGGCAGTAAACTGCCCATTGAGATACACGTAAATATTGAAAGGCGCTGTTATGCAAAACCCAGCAGGTGAGCCGCAACAATAATAACGCTCGACAAGCAGAATAGCAGCACGATAAAGCGCCAGCAGAATTTTGCCCAATCACCCCAGTCAATGCGGCATACACCTAGTGTTGCCATCAAAGAAGCTGATGTTGGGACGATGATATTGGTAAAGCCATCACCTAGCTGGAATGCTAAAACCGCGACTTGACGAGTCACACCTGCTAAATCGGCGAGTGGCGCCATTAATGGCATCGTTAGAGCTGCCTGCCCTGATCCTGACGTTACAAAGAAGTTGAAAATAGCTTGGAAGGCGAACATCAGCCAAGCAGCCATCGCTTCTGGCAATGCACTAATCACACCGCCCGCACTGCTTAAGATTGAATTCAGTACGCTTGGCTCGGTTGCATCGCTGCCGCCGCCTAAAATCAGCAAGATACCTTTAGCACTACCCACAAGAATAGCGGGCGCTAGCATCACACTTGCGCCTTCCTTAAATGAATCGGCCATGTCGTTGATGGTCATATCATTTAATCGGAAAATAACACCGATTAAGCCAGCAACAAATCCCATAGTGAAAAACTGAGAGGCAATTTCAGGAATGTACCATGCGTGAACCACTACACCCCAAATAACCCAGGTCATGCTCGCTATCACGGTGAGAATCACCAACGTATCGCCGATATTCCAACGTGATTGAGTCAAGTCTCCTTGTTGCTTCTTGAAGTAAACATCACCAGCTTTACTGTAAGATTTCGAAGGGTCTTTCTTTACCGAATTCGCATACCACATCGTAAAAGCGATGCCGAGCGCGGTGAAGAAAACCCATAGAGCGATACGCACCGATGCCCCAGATAAGACAGGTACACCAGCAATGCCTTGGGCAACAGCAACAGAAAATGGGTTCATCCAAGAAGCAGCAAAACCAATCTGAGTCGCTACGTACGTCACCATTACCGTAGTAATACCATCATAGCCAATACGTACCATTAGCGGCACGATAATAATGGCAAAGGCGACGGCTTCTTCACCCATACCAAATACAGCCCCACCGAGCGAGAACAGTGCAAATAATACTGGAATGAAAAGAGATTGACTGCCCTTGGTTTTGTCTATGAGACGCAAGATACCGTTATCAATAGTACCTGTGCGCATCACAATGCCGAAAGCACCGCCAATCACAAGCATAAACATGATAACGCCGATTGCTGAACCCCACTTAGATCCAGACACTAAACCTTCAAATACGAAGTTCATTAAGCCGATATCACCACCGCTGGCGAATAGTCCGACAGTATTGTAAATCGGGTTGCCTTGGGGGTCGGTGTGATAGGCAAATGAAGCTGGATCTAGAACGGTACGAGTTTTCTCTGCACCATCAGAAACATAGCTGATGTCTTGTGTTTCAAACATGCCTGCAGGTATGACATATGTCATTGCAGTCGCAAGCAACGCGATAAAGAAAATTAGCACCAGAGTATCTGGCATTTTCCATGTCTTATTTTGGATGGTATCCGATGTTGTGGTTGTCGTGCTCATTGTCAGTTTTTAGCTATAATTAAGATTGGCATAAAATATCACTAATTAAGCATATAATGTCAATTTTAAGTTGGTTTTTGGCTTGTTTGGTGGTGTTATGTTCTTGTTTTTGCGTGGCATGATGGTTTTTATTTTTAACTTGTTATTGCCTGGTTTTATTTAGAGGTAAAAAGTCCTAGCTCAGGTGCTTTTTAAGCAGTGCGGTAAGTTTCATAGAGCGACTCTGGATATATAAAAAACTATACCTTATGAGACTGTATCTAAGGTTGTCTCAAAAGCATTGACTTAGAGTTTTGATACATGTAATCCTGTAAGTGTTAAGAGGTTTTGAGACACTAGGAGTAAGCATGGCGAACGTAGGTTACATTCGAGTTAGTACAGCAGAGCAGTCCACCAGCAGACAGTTAGCAGATGTGAAACTGGATAAGGTGTTCGAGGAAAAGGTATCAGCTAAGACAGTAGACAGACCACAGCTACAGGCGTGCTTGGATTATGTCAGGGATGGTGATGTGCTGCATGTTCACAGCCTAGACCGTATCTGTCGTAGCGGTGCAGGTGATGCTGTAGGGCTGGTGGAGCAGATGAACCAGAAAGGTGTATCGGTACAGTTCCACAAGGAAGGAATGAGATTCGATGGCGTAATGAGTGCAGCGCAGAAAGGTGTACTAGGGATACTGGCAGCAGTGGCACAGATGGAAAGGGAATTGATTAAAGAGCGTCAGGCTGAGGGGATAGCAGCAGCGAAGGCAGCTGGTAAACACATAGGTAGACCGAAAGCACAGGTGACGAAAGAGGATGTGCAGAAGCTATTGGATAACGGTGTACCTAAAGCTCAGGCAGCTAAAGAATTAGGGATAGGTAGGGCTACGCTGTATAGATTACTTGATGGGCAATGATGGTATAATGCCTTGAGTATCAAAGACTAGGGATAGTTCAATGCTGGACAAGTTGTTTATCACAAAGCTCAAGAGCGTGCTTGAAGTACCAAAACTTAGGCTAGTACCGAGAAGCGGCAGTGAGGGAGCAGAGGTAGACTGTTACTCTGTTCGTATAAAGCAAGGGGAAGTTAATTACATTGGGGATAGTGTTGATGATAATTCCTTACATGTATTAGCGTGGAGTGAGGAAGACCAAGAGTACAACGTACCAGTTGAGTTTAGTCTGGATGAACTGAGTTCTCTTGTGTTTGAGATTAAGCATTACCATGGTTTGGTTGACCATACTTATTACACGAAGCGAGAGTTCTTATGGTATGAATGTACTAGGTATTACAAGTTAGCATCATTCTATGCACTAGCTAAGTACCGTGTCCCTAAGTTTTTCCATAGTAAGAAACCGCTGAAAAGACCGAATAGAATCAAGGTACTTGAAACGCTTGATAGAATGACAGAAGACAACCCACATAAAGAACTATCAGCTCGAGCAGTTAGTGATGAGTTGTACGGATACATGTCTATCTTTAACAGTAAGCGTAAGGTCAGGGTCGATAGAATCCAACGTATACTTGAATCGCTTGTAGAGTCTGGGGAGTTGAGGGCTAAAGATAGCTTTAATTTTATTGCTAAAGGCAAGTTACTAGTAACGTTAGAGCATCTAAAGGAAGAAAAAGCACGAGAAGACAGAGCTGAGAGTAATGCTGTTTGGATGAGGAGACTTACGGTGATACTAGTTATTACCGCACTTTTTCAATCAGGTCTTGTTCGAACTACTTATTTTTCGAGTATTGATTGGTTGATGCAACCATTGTTAGAGCAAATTGATGTAGCGAAGGAGTGGATGAAGACTATTAGTTAAAATAACCTGTGGCATTTTTGTGAGGCACTAATACAAAAACAGCGCATTCCCAAAAGGCGTTAACCCATTGAAATAACGCTGTTTCCAAACGTTTGGTGGAGCTGGCGGGAGTCGCCTTCAACTGCCTTAAAAAAACAGTGACTTCAATAGGTTAGGGTGTTTGTGAATTTTGAGAATAACCCTTTAGTACCTCATCTTAGTACCATATGAAGCCAGTATCAAGAAGGAAGCTTATTTTCTTAAATAAGGATGTCAGTTCAGCTCTGCTTGTGAGTTGAACTCGCGCCGTGTTTTCAATTTTGTTAGTTTAGCTACCTCAAGCCAATTTATTCTTTTGAAATAATCTGTTACATCATTCGAATTGAACCGCAATATAAACCTAATTTAATATTCACGAACTTCAGCGTTTTCGGCATCTTAATTAGTAATATCAAGTCATTAGGTGTTCGTTACATATATTCAAAGGGAAATAAATGAAAAAGGTGATCTTCTTAGCACTAGGTTCTATTGCTATGTATGGTTGTGGCGATGACTACAATGTACAGCTATCACAACCCCAAAAAGATGTCGACTTCTCACAGGTAAAGGTATATCACCTAGCCGATACGGCTGGAACTCTTTACTCTCCAGAAATCGAAAAGCAATTTAAAGCAATTGGTCTTGCTGCTGACTTAGAGGGTACGATGCAGAGGCTTCATGGTGAGGCTTCAGACTATAAGCTAGAAGAGTTGAAAGTAATAAGGGAAAAATTAACTCTACTTCCAGTATCAGATGAGCTTAAAGTTAAGTTTGATACTGATTTGGATCTTGCAGAAGAGCAAGCTGAAAAAATCTACAAGCATTACGCAGGCAAATACTCGGACGGCAATGTGGAGAAAGCATACCGCCATAAATATCCTGAGTATTTTGCAAAAATTGATGCGAGTGAAAAAAATCTGGCTGAGCGCAACGCTTATCTTAGCGAAAGTAAGAAAGAGTACGATAATTTAGGAAAGCAGGTAAAAGCAAAAAGTAATGAGCTAGTAGCTTACCGTGAAAAAGGTTTGGAAGTCGCCCGTAAGTTCTTTATTAAAAATGAACTTACAATTCCTCTTTCAAATACTAATTTTCAGGCTTATTCAAGCGCATATTTAGATACAAATGCAGAAAATTGCAGCAGTCATAATCGATACAATGCAGAGTACAGGGTTTGCTATACTATCGGATTTGCTAATGACGGCAATGGTCTGAGATCACGTGATGAACAGAAACTAACGAGTGAACAGCTAGATACCTACAATGCGTCTCTGATACCTTTATTTTCTGAGATGAATAAATTAGCTGAAGAACACGCAATTCTTAACGTTCGTCATAAGAAAGCAGATGAAAAACTTAAGAAAGTGACCATACTAGCGGATAACCAATTTGGTACTGAGCGTGATGCAAGGAGAGCGTTTGAGGACGCTCGCCGATCTTTAAATCATAAAACTGTTGGTGGCTATAGCACGCATAGTGGAATTATAGCTCCTGACGCTAACAAGTATAATAGTTCTCATAACAGGGTGTTCGACGAGGTCGCCAAAGAGTTAGATCTTTATGCTGTAGCACCTCTATCATCTTTTAATGCTGAAAATGCATACAAAATTTTCCAAAACCTAGCGAAGTCTACTGATGAAAAGCTGGTAGAAATAAATGTCAATGATAAAGGTCGTTTAGAAATTCCCGTTACGCAAGACGGTGAACCTGCTGAAGGTATTTTTCTGATCAAATACCCTACTAGTAAAAGCGCTATGGAAATCGGTGAATTGAGCTTCGGTTACCCAAACAAAGATGGTCATTTCAAAGCCCGTAGTCAATTTACAACAGCAGTTGATTCAACCAGTATGTATTATCTTGATCGTGCTGGCTCTTATGACTTGAGATTTAATAACTCGGCAGGTATAGAAGAAGGTGATAGCCTCAAAGTTTTTGCTAAGCACCTATCTAGTCGAAATGAAGGCTAGTGTAACGCGAAAAACCCAGAGAGAGCGCCATGAAGGGTGTCACAAAGAATTAGCGAGAAAAATCATAAATACCTAGCGATTAGTTCATTGATTCGCTAAGCCTTCATGAATAGAAAGCGTACATACTATGTAGAACAGTGTGTACGCTTTTTAATACCCACAAAAAGCACTTGCTAGTACCTCTCTATAATCATATATTATCTTCATCCTAGTTGCTTCTTCTAGCTTGTATCCCTACTTACGACAGGCATCACTTCATCTGGTTCAGAAAATATTGAAAAGATCCGCGTATGTCGGTGATTGCGAACACCTCCCTCCAAATCAGAATAAAATATAGCATCACAAAACAATCTTAATCGACAACGTTTTATTTGCATGGTTTATCAAAAAATCATTTAGAAACAAATATTTGCAAATTTATTTTTGTGTCACTGTGTAACTATAAATTAAGGTTCATCGCGGCTTTCCGGGGAAAGCCGCTTTTATCTTCAAGAAGAAGTAGTCGGTATCTCGATACCCATACCCCATTTGCTTGATTAGCTTTATCTTGTTGTTTATCCCTTCTAGGGTGCAGGTGTTTAGCGGATAACTTGCCGATGCGATAATACCGTGAAGATAAGGACTCAGTTTTCGTGCGAACTCTTTCAATGGCTTAATTCCACTCTCTTGTACTTGTGCCCACCAAGCCTCCCAGAGCCCTTTAGCATGTTGCATATTTCGGAGCATTCCGATCAGTCATTTCGGGATTATCCGATCACCCATTTCGGTTTAAACCGATCACTGATTCCGCGATTATCCGATCACTTTTAGCCTAACTCCGAAATCGGTGATCGGAATAGCGAAAACCGCGATCGGAATGCCCGAAATCCTTCCTTTTTCTCTTTTAAATCAATAGCTCGCTATTCTTTACTTCTTAAACAAGAACGTAAGGAAGCGACAATGGCCAAAAAGAGAACTCCAATGAACAAAATCAAAGAGGTATTACGCCTTAAGTACGACTGCGGTCTCTCCAATCGTGGTATCGCTTCTTGCCTGAAACTCGGCCCGTCCACCATATCGGAACTCCTTACTCGCTTTAAACAAAGCCAACTTGGCTGGCCTCTACCCGAAAGTTGCAGCGATGCTGATCTCACGCAAGCGCTGTATCACGGCAAGAAAGCCAGTCGCGATAAAGTCATGCCAGACTTCACTCAATACGCAGTCGAACTCAGACGTAAAGGCATGACAAAGATGTTGTTGTGGCAGGAATACCATGAGCAATATCAAGAACAAGCTTACGCTTACACTCAGTTCTGCGAGCACTTCACTCGTTGGTTCAAAACTCAAAAGCGCAGCATGCGCCAGCTCCATGTGGCAGGTGACAAGCTGTTTATCGATTACTGTGGGCCTCGGCTTCAAGTGGTCAACCCTGATACAGGTGAAGTGCGCGAAGCAGAAGTGTTCGTGGCGACCTTAGGTGCGTCCAATTACACCTATGTTGAAGCCTTCCCGAGTCAAGGTAAGTCTTACTGGTTAGAGGCGCATGCCAATGCGTTCGAGCACTTCGGTGGTGTACCACAGCTCTTGGTTCCCGATAATCTACGTAGCGCGGTCACCAAAGCCAATCGTTATGAGCCGAGACTTAACGACAGTTATCAAAAACTGGCGAATCACTATCAAACCGCAGTGATGCCAGCTCGCCCTTACAAACCGAAAGACAAAGCCAAGGCAGAGAATGCCGTGATCCTAGTGGAACGCTGGATCATGATGCGACTACGACATCAAACCTTCCATACCTTCAAAGAGCTGAACCTTGCCATCCGTGAGCTTATGAATGACTTAAACGAACGTGAGATGAAACAGTATGGTGCGAGCCGCAAAGCGCTGTTCGACAAACTCGATAAGCCAGCGTTAAAGCCGCTACCTAAGCAGCGATACCTCTATACCGAAACCAAGCGAGCCAAGGTTGGGCCTGATTATCACATAGAATATCGCCGCCACTACTACTCGGTGCCACATCAACTTGTTGGTCACCATGTCGAACTGGAAGCCTCCAACCGTCTGGTGCAGATCTACCATCAAGGTAACTTGGTAGCCCAGCATCCACGCAGCCAAAGAGAGCGCGGAAACAGCACCCAACCAGAGCACATGCCGAGTAATCATCAACATCAGAAGTGGTCGCCTGGACGCCTGCTCAACTGGGGAGCCAATATCGGCCCAGCCACACGAGAAGTCATCAATAAGATGCTCTACTCCAAGCCTCATCCAGAGCAGTCGTATCGCTCCTGCCTTGGGCTGCTCAATCTGAGTAAAGCGCATGGCGAGTCGCGCTTAGAGCAAGCCTGTAAAGATGCGCTGATGCTGACAAAACCGAACTACACCTTCATCAACAATCTGCTGAAGAACAATCGTGAAGGACAACTGAGCAAAGACAACACGAGCACGCCGAACCTTGTTCATAGCAATGTCCGTGGCCCGAACTGTTATCACTAGGAGAAATACAAATGAACGCACTGAACGACCAACTCAAAACCCTCCGCTTGAGCCATGCAGTGAAAGCGTTAGAGCAGCAACAAGAACAACTGAGCACCTACGCAGAGCTGGACTTTGTAGTGGTACGCTGAATTT